>NZ_CAXTNE010000004.1:11761-75684 GCF_964245445.1 uncultured Nostoc sp. | reverse complement strand
AGTAAATGGTGGTGAAGTGTTATCCACTCACATTATTGCTCGTCCTCACGAAAACCTAGAATACGTATTGCCGATACGTTACACAGAAGCTGTGGAACAGTTCCGTACCTAAAAGCTGTTTAAACAAAGTAATTAACACTCTTTACCTTTTTGAGCATCGCTTTCTTTTGTCCAGGGCTAAAAACTTTAAATAGGGATTAAAATCTAATGTCAATTGCAGTGGGAATGGTTGAAACGCTAGGCTTTCCAGCAGTAGTGGAAGCTGCTGATGCAATGGTGAAAGCTGCCCGTGTTACTCTAGTAGGCTATGAAAAAATCGGCAGTGGTCGAGTTACCGTAATTGTTCGAGGTGATGTGTCGGAAGTGCAAGCTTCGGTGGGTGCAGGTGTTGAGTCAGTGAAGCGAGTTAACGGTGGACAAGTGCTGTCTACTCACATCATTGCTCGTCCTCACGAAAACTTGGAATACGTCCTACCAATTCGTTATACCGAAGATGTAGAGCAGTTCCGGGAAAATGTGAATGCAATTCGTCCTTTCGGTAGAAGACCGTAATTTGTAATGCAAGTCGCCAAAGTTCGCGGCACAGTAGTTAGCACGCAAAAAGATCCAAGTCTTCGAGGTGTCAAACTACTGTTGTTACAATTAGTGGATGAAGACGGCAACATCCTGCCACAATACGAGGTAGCAGCAGATATTGTGGGAGCAGGAGTAGATGAGTGGGTACTTGTCAGCCGTGGCAGTGCCGCTCGTCAAGTTATTGGCAATGAACAGCGACCATTAGATGCAGTGGTAGTAGCGATTATAGATACTATTCACGTTGAAGATCGCCTAATTTACAGCAAAAAAGATCAATATCGATAAGTCATTAGTCATTTGGTTATTAGTCATTAGCTCTCGACAAAAGGCAAATGACAAAGGACAAATGACAAATGACAAATGACAATACAGGAGGAATCTCGAAATGGCAGTCCGTAGCACGGCGGCACCTCCAACCCCGTGGTCGAGGAATTTAGCTGAAGCCAAAATCCATGAAACAGCCTTTGTACATTCATTTTCCAATCTGATTGGAGATGTACGCATAGGTGCAAATGTAATCGTTGCTCCGGGAACTACGATTAGAGCGGATGAAGGCACACCTTTTTATATTGGTGAAAATACTAATATTCAAGATGGTGTTGTGATTCATGGATTGGAGCAAGGTCGAGTAATTGGCGATGATCAAAATAAATACTCGGTGTGGGTAGGTAAAAACAGTTGCATTACCCACATGGCTCTAATTCACGGCCCAGCTTATGTAGGGGATAATTCCTTCATTGGCTTTCGGTCTACGGTGTTTAATGCCAGGGTGGGTGCAGGTTGCATCGTGATGATGCACACTTTGATTCAAGACGTAGAAATTCCCGCAGGTAAGTATGTACCTTCGGGAGCGATCATTACCAATCAGCAGCAAGCTGACCGCTTGCCAGATGTGCAAGATCAGGATAAGGACTTTGCTCATCATGTGGTTGGGATTAATCAGGCGCTGCGAGCTGGTTATCTTTGTGCTGCGGATAGCAAATGTATTGCACCAATTCGGGATGAGAACACTAAATCTTACAAGGGTAATGGTGTTACTGTTTTAGAGCTAGAAAGGAGTAGTGAAGTGTCGAGCAATAGCTTGGGTGGAGAAACAATAGAGCAGTTGCGCTATCTATTGGAACAAGGGTATAAGATTGGTACAGAACACGTAGACCAAAGACGGTTCCGCACGGGTTCTTGGACTAGTTGCCAACCAATTGAACCGAGATCCATTGGTGAAGCGATCGCAGCATTAGAAAGCTGTGTCAGAGAGCATAGCGGCGAGTATGTCCGCCTGTTTGGTATTGACAAAGATAGACGACGTGTATTAGAGAGCATCATCCAACGCCCGGATGGTGATTTTAAACCAGCTACCAATTTTAAGGCTCCAGCTAGTAGTCATAGCAATGGCAGCTACAGCAGTAGCTACAGCAGTAATGGTAACGGCTCTAGCAGTGGCAAAGTCAATAGCGAAACTGTAGAGCAAATCCGCCAACTTTTGGCAGGTGGTTACAAAATTGGCATGGAACACGTAGACGAGCGCCGTTTCCGTACTGGTTCCTGGACTAGCTGCAAGCCAATTGAAGCAACTTCCATAAATCAAGTAATTTCCGGCTTAGAAGAATGTATAGAAAGCCATCAAGGCGAGTATGTGCGTTTAATAGGCATTGATACCAAAGCCAAACGGCGCGTATTAGAGAGCATAATCCAACGTCCAAATGGTCAAGTAGCCTCCTCTGGTAGTCAGAAATCATTTACTAGCAGTGGAACCTCTACTAATGTTACAGCAACAGCTACCAGCAACCGTTTGAGTACAGAAGTGGTAGACCAACTCCGGCAACTATTGGCTAGTGGGTATAAAATTAGTATTGAACACGTAGATGAACGACGGTTCCGTACTGGTTCTTGGACTAGTACCGGTCAGATTCAAGCCTCCTCAGAAAGAGAAGCGATCGCAGCCGTAGAAGGACATCTTGGCGAATACCAAGGGGAATATGTGCGCCTAATTGGTATTGACCCCAAAGCCAAGCGTCGGGTATTAGAAACGATTATCCAACGTCCAAATAATCAAGTAGCCTCCTCTGGCAGTCAGAAATCATTTACTAGCAGTAGCAGTGTGCCTTCTGCAACAGCAACAGCAACAGCTACCAGTACCCGTTTGAGTAGTGAAGTTGTAGACCAACTCCGACAATTATTGGCTGGCGGCTCTAAAATTAGCCTTGAACACGTAGATCAACGACGGTTCCGGACTGGTTCTTGGACTAGTACCGGTCAGATTCAAGCCTCCTCAGAAAGAGAAGCGATCGCAGCCGTAGAAGGACATCTTGGCGAATACCAAGGGGAATATGTGCGCCTAATTGGTATTGACCCCAAAGCCAAGCGTCGGGTATTAGAAACGATTATCCAACGACCTTAAAAAGTTAGGAGTTAGGAGTTAGGAGTAGAGACGCGATTAATCGCGTCTGTACAGGAGTTAGAAGTTGAAAAAAATTGTTAATTCATAACTCTAAATTTAAAATTTATAACTCCTCACTTTTAATGAACTCCTAACTCCTCACTTATAACTCCTAACTCTCTATTTTCCGGCTTCCGAGGTTAAAATTTCCATGTCTGTGCCGCTACTGCGCCTCAGCAATAACTTTGATTCTTACATTAGTGGTGAGGTGACTATTCATCCAAGCGCAGTACTTGCACCTGGGGTGATCCTCCAAGCGGCTGTAAACAGCAAGATCATCATTGGGCCAGGGGTCTGTATTGGAATGGGAGCAATTCTCCAAGTCCATGAAGGAACCCTAGAGGTAGAAACAGGCGCAAACTTGGGAGCCGGTTTTTTGATGGTTGGCAAAGGCAAAATTGGAGCAAATGCTTGCATTGGTGCAGCGACAACAGTTTTTAACTGTTCAGTTGATCCTGGACAAGTAATTGCACCTGGTTCGATTTTAGGAGACACCAGTCGGCAAATTGCCCAAATAGCCCAAACAAAGGAACCAGAACCATCCACGAATAACCCAGTTTCTACAAGCGCAGCACCGGAAAAAGAAAAGGAAAATGGCTTAGGGGGAGGTAAGGAAAAAGAAGTTTCCTCAACTAAATTCTCAGCTTCGGCTTTTGTGGATTTCAAACAAAATAAGTCGATTTCTTACTTTAAATCTCCCGCCACTCCAGAAACCCAGCCTCCTCTCGTAGAGCAACCCGCCAATGATGCTGACTCTACGTTGCAAGAATCCGCCCAAGAGCCTACAGAACATGACTCAGACCCCAATCAGCTAACCACAGAATCCCCTAACGGTTTCGGGACTCAAATTTATGGGCAAGGGAGCATACACAGACTGTTGACTACATTGTTTCCCCATAGACAATCCTTGAGCGACCCAAACTCTGACGATTAGTCTGAGTAAGTGTTAATTGTAAGTTGTCGGCTTTGTGATTATCTGGGAAAGTTCATAATGGAAACATCTAATCAACGGTCTATAATTACCATGCATGGAGCGAGTAGTCAAGAAACCTTTCAGGACACTGCTTTGGGTTTAGTTTCTACCCGCAGCTTTCCAGCAATAGTTGGGACGGCGGATATGATGCTGAAATCAGCAGGAGTTCACCTAATTGGGTATGAAAAAATTGGTGGCGGGCATTGTACTGCGATCATCCGGGGTGGAATTGCTGACGTGCGTCTTGCCGTAGAATCTGGTGTTCAAACAGCTGAACAGTTTGGTCAGTTGGTTTCTAGCTTGGTGATTCCCCGACCTTATCCCAACCTAGATATAGTACTTCCTATCACAACCCGTTTTACTAAATTGATGGAAGAGGGGAATTACAGCCGTCTGAGTAATCAAGCAATTGGTTTGGTAGAAACGCGAGGATTTCCAGCGATGGTAGGAGCATGTGATGCCATGCTTAAAGCTGCTGATGTTCATTTGGCAGCTTATGAAAAAATTGGTGGGGGATTGTGTACAGCGATTATTCGTGGTTCCGTAGCAAATGTAGCAGTAGCAGTGGAAGCAGGGATGTTTGAGGCAGAACGCATTGGGGAATTAAATGCAGTAATGGTAATTCCCCGACCGCTAGATGAAATGGAGCAAACCTTGCCATTAGCAAGCTGCTGGATAGAAGAACGGGAACCGTTAAACTTACCAGTGAATATTAAAGAACAAGTTGCCGAAATCGAGGTACTAAGATTACCAGATTTAACCAAGCTACCGACAAAAATTGCAGAAGAATTATGGAATGATGAATGATGAATTTGGGAAAATCATCATTCATCGGGAAGTGGAAGGAATCTTACGCTTTTCTTGTTGTTCTGATAATAGCTTCTTAAATACATAAAAAAAATACCTTTGTTTTAATAGAAGTAATAGAGTTTTATATATTATAGATAAAACTCATAACTTTCTATGAGCATTGCTATAGCATTTGCAAGTGTTTAGTAATCTATTAGTAATCTAGTTTTATATCGATGAATAGCTATTTACAGGAGAACCACCTTTGAAGCAAGCGACGCTGCACCAATTAAAGGTATTCGAGGCGGCGGCACGGCACAGTAGCTTTACTCGCGCTGCTGAGGAATTGTTTCTCACTCAACCTACCGTTTCGATGCAGATTAAGCAACTCACAAAATCGGTAGGATTGCCATTATTTGAGCAAGTGGGGAAGCGGTTGTATCTCACCGAGGCAGGACGAGAATTATTTGCTACTTGTCGGCAGATTTTTGAAAATATAGCCCAGTATGAAATGAAGGTAGCAGATTTAAAAGGGCTAAAACAGGGACAATTACGTTTGGCGGTGATTACAACAGCAAAATATTTTATCCCACGTTTGTTAGGGCCGTTTTGCCAACTTTATCCAGGGATTGATATCTCTCTGCAAGTAACAAATCACGAACAAATCTTGGAACGGATGAGTAATAATCTGGACGACTTATATATTATGAGCCAAGTTCCAGACAATATGGATGTGACTTGTGAACCATTTTTAGAAAACCCTTTGATAGTCTTTGCACCAGTTAATCATCCGTTATCCAAGGAAAAAAATATTCCGATTCAACGCCTGTCTAACGAACCTTTTATTATGCGAGAACCAGGTTCAGGAACTCGTCGCGCCGTCCAAAGTCTATTTGAAGAACAAGGGGTGACAGTAAAAGTCAAGCTAGAATTGGGAAGTAACGAAGCAATTAAACAAGCGATCGCAGGTGGTTTAGGAATTTCTGTTTTATCGCGTCATACCTTACTATTAGACGCCTCAGAGTTTAGCATTTTAGATGTACAACATTTCCCCATTCACCGAAATTGGTATATGGTTTACCCATCTGGCAAGCAGCTATCGATCGTTGCTCGTGCCTATTATGAATATCTTCTGGCTGCGGCAAAGAATTTTGTAGAGCAAAAGGTTGATACTGCTTCTAGTACGCTTGAACCAACTCACGGATAATTCGTAATTTGTAATTACGAATTACCTCAAGGGGTTGACAGCTAGACCAGGAAGCATTGACAATTAACCAGCAAAACCATTAAAAATGAGGGGAAACTAGCAGTGGTTAACCCGGAAATACCGTCTTGGCGCAAAACAGTACAAAGCGAGATTGTAGCTGTTACCGTGTATGCTGACAGAGCATTGGTTACACGGCGGGGTGTAGTTGATTTAACAGGAATTGAACAGGAATTAGTAATTACCCCAGTGCCAGAGATGGAAACTGAGTCCGTCAGGGTTAGTGGTACAGGTACGGTAGGTGTGCGTTTAGTGGGAGTAAGTAGCGATCGCATCTACACCACTGAACCTGTAGCGGAGCGAGTCGCACATTTAACAAGGCAAATTCAGCAACTAGAAACAGAAAAACGCCACCTGCAAGCCCAAATCGATGCTTTAGCATTGCAGTCTAGTTTTATCAACGGGTTGCGTGAAAAAACAGAGGAACCCTTTGCACAGAGTTTGTCTCGAAAAAATCTCAGCCTTAGCGAAACTTTGGATTTTTTGAACTTTCTCGGAAGCCAGTATAGTGAGTATGCGATCGCTTCTGGAGAGTGCAAAACTCAACAGCAGGAATTAGACAAACAACTGCAAGCACTCCACACCTCATTGCACATAATCCAAACACCCCATCCTAAAGAGAGTTTTAGCTTAGTTGTAGGAGTTGAAGTTGCAGGTGAAGGCAAGTTTGAGCTAGAAATATCATATTTGGTGAATCGTGCCAGTTGGACTCCGCTATACGACTTGCGCTTTAGCACCACCAGCGATATTGTCCATTTGAGTTACCTTGCAGAAATCACTCAAAGCACCGGCGAAGATTGGATTGGTGCAAATCTCACCCTTTCTACCGCTAAACCGGGATTAGGTACACTCCCACCCAAACTTGAACCCTGGTATATTGATGCTCCACGTCCACAACTGTTACGACAACGACGATTTTCTGCCCAGCCACCACTGCTACCTCCTATAGCAGAGCCGCCTGCTTCTGCTGCCAGAGCAGATTGGCAAGAACAAGACGAAGTTATAGAGGATAGTCTTATCCCAGCAGAAACCGTTACAGCAGAAGTATCCAAAGAAGGGAGTGTAGTTACCTTTAAATTAAATAGTGGCGGTAACATTCCTAGTGACGGCGCACCTCATAAAACTACAATTTTCAATGATGATTATCTTTGTAGCTTCGATTATGTGGCAATGCCACGCTTAGTAAGTTTTGCTTATCTGCAAGCTAATGTAAAAAATAATCCCAACGGTGCGACTCTGTTACCAGGCAAAGCAAATATTTTCCGCGACAATGTTTTTATTGGGACAACTCAGTTAGAAAATATAGCACCTGGGCAAGAGTTTAAACTGAACTTAGGGATTGATGAAGGTTTTAAAATTGAGCGCGATTTAGTTGAACGTCTGGTAGACAAAAGATTGATTAGCAACCAGCGCCGGATTATTTATAGTTATCGATTGTTCATTACTAACTTATTAGACAAAGAAGTAAATCTAAAACTAACTGAACAATTGCCCGTTAGTCGGAACGAGCAAATTAAAGTGCGTCTCAATCGCAGCAACCCACAAATTCAACTTGGTGAAATGGGGATTTTAGAATGGCAGTTAACTCTTCCACCCCAGGAGCGACGAGAGGTATATTACCAGTTCATTGTTGAACATCCGCCTGAGTTAATGGTTGTTGGGTTAGATATTTAAAAATGAAGTTAGTATTATGCGTCAATTTTGTCAAAATCTCCTAAATTGGGTGTAAATGCCAGCAAAACCAATCACATTTGGATAAAACAGGAAATGAAGCTGTTGGTTCGAGAAGCACAACCGAATGATGCTGCGGCGATTGTTAACATTCTAAACCCCATTATCGAAGCTGGTGTGTACACTGCGTTTGATACACCGCTCACAGTTGATGCCGAACGGGAGTATATATTGAATTTTCCCCAGCGTGGGGTGTTCCATGTTGCTGTGCGCTTTCCAGAGCAAATGCTCGTTGGGTTTCAAAGTATGGAACCATTTGCGTCCTTTACACATGCGTTTGACCATGTGGGAATCATCGGAACATACGTGGATCTTTTGTACCAACGACAAGGTATTGGTAAGAGTCTATTCGAGGCTACCTTTGAAACAGCTCGCAGCAAGGGATACGAAAAAATATTAACCTACGTTCGCGCCGATAACGCAGGGGCGTTAGCTAGCTATCTCCAACGTGGTTTTCACATAATTGGGACGGCGCAAAGACAGGCTAAAATCAGAGGAACGTATGTGGACGAGATCATCATCGAACGGTTTTTATAGATAGCGTCTACACTCCTCACTGCTACGCTAAACTTATAGCACTGAGACACTTGCCGCCATGTCTGTCGCCCAAGATTTAGCAACCCCAAAAGATGTTATATTTCCGCCAGGGGATTTATATAGTGACGAACCGTCTTTGGAAACTGACTTACATCGGCTACAAATGACACTGCTGATTCAATGCTTAGAGTGGCTGTGGCAAAATCGTAATGACTTTTATGCATCGGGTAATCTCACCATCTACTACAGTCCACGCCAGCGCAAATCAGAAAACTTCCGAGGGCCAGATTTTTTTGTAGTACTAGGGACTGAACGCAAACCCCGTAAAAGCTGGGTTGTTTGGGAAGAAGATGGCAAATATCCCAATCTAATTATAGAAATTCTCTCAGATAGCACAGGCGATACTGACAAGGGCCTAAAAAAACAAATTTACCAAGATATCTTTCGCACACCAGATTACTTCTGGTTTGACCCAGAAACCTTAGAATTTACAGGGTTTCATTTGCTTGATGGTGAATATCAACCACTGGAACCCAATCCCCAAGGCTGGTTGTGGAGTCAACAGCTAGGTTTATATTTAGGGGTTTCTCAAGAAAAGTTACGCTTTTTCACGCCTGAAGGAGAACTAGTTCCGACACCGGAAGAAGTTGCACAACAGGCTGAACAAGAAAAGCAACGCGCTGACCAAGAGAAGCAACGTAGCGATCGCTTGGCAGCAAAACTGCGAGAATTAAATATAGATCCAGATACTATTTAACCTTTGCGCTATCTTGCTTGTGCCTGTTGGCACGAATGCTATGGATCTTCAGGAAAAACCCATTTTGGTGGTTCCGTCATTTTTTTCCGCAGACGTTCTTGTGCCAACTCCAACATTTGGTCTAAGGGAGTCTCTTCAATAAATTTTGCAGCGGCCTCTCTAAACTCGATATTGGGGCAGTTATCCCCTAAAACACACCCGTTAACACAGGCTACAGCGCAATTAATCTTTTGCTCCACAGTAAATTCCTCTCTTTAAAAGTTATGAGTTATAAGTTGTGAGTTATAATTTTCACTCCTAACTCTTTACTATCAGGCATTACCCTCCAGGTAAATTTTACCTTGCCAGTTACCATCCCATTAGTCTAAATACCTACCATTTAGAAAGTTATCAGTTATGAGTTATGATTTTGACTCCTAACTTCTCACTCTTATCAAGGGCGCTCATGTCAGAAGTTTTTGCTACTACTGGAACTATCGCTGCGATCGCCACTGCTGTTGTCCCCCAGCAGGGTAGTGTTGGTATTGTGCGGGTGTCCGGTTCCCAAGCAATGGCTCTAGCCCAAACTCTCTTTCACGCACCAGGGCGGCAAGTTTGGCAAAGTCACCAGATTCTCTACGGTTACATTCGCCATCCCCAGACGCAACAACTGGTAGATGAAGCCCTGTTGCTGATTATGAAAGCACCCCGTTCTTACACCCGTGAAGATGTAGTAGAATTCCATTGCCACGGGGGAATTATGGCAGTGCAACAGGTATTACAACTGTGTTTAGAAAACGGTGCAAGACTAGCGCAACCTGGAGAATTTACTCTCCGCGCCTTTTTGAATGGACGATTGGATCTAACTCAAGCCGAAGGTATTGCTGATTTAGTGGGAGCGCGATCGCCTCAAGCTGCCCAAACTGCCTTAGCTGGTTTGCAGGGAAAATTAGCTAATCCGATCCGGCAGTTACGCGCCAACTGTTTAGATATCTTGGCAGAAATCGAAGCTCGAATTGATTTTGAGGAAGACCTTCCTCCGTTGGATGATAAAGTCATAATATCAGAAATTGAGAAAATTGCCGCAGAAATTACCAGGTTATTGGCAACCAAAGATAAAGGTGAGTTGCTACGCACAGGTTTAAAAGTGGCAATTGTAGGGCGTCCGAATGTGGGTAAGTCGAGCTTATTGAACGCTTGGAGCCAGAGCGATCGCGCCATTGTGACTGACTTACCCGGTACAACCCGCGATGTGGTGGAATCACAGTTAGTTGTCGGGGGAATTCCTGTACAAGTGCTAGATACAGCAGGGATTCGGGAAACAACAGACCAAGTGGAAAAAATTGGTGTCGAGCGATCGCGTCGGGCTGCAAATGCAGCTGATTTAGTCTTGCTTACCATTGACGCTTCAGCAGGTTGGACGGAAGGCGATCAAGAAATTTATGAGCAGGTGCAACACCGTCCATTAATTCTAGTTATTAACAAAATCGATTTAATAGAAGAAAGTAAAAGCAAAAATATTCAATCTCAAATTCCAAATCTAAAATCTAAAATTGTCACAGCAGCAGCCCAAAATCAAGGCATTGATGCTTTAGAAACAGCAATTTTAGAGATAGTTAAATCGGGAAAAGTCCAAGCTGCTGATATGGATTTAGCCATCAACCAAAGGCAAGCAGCAGCCTTAACTCAAGCGAAAATTTCTTTGGAACAAGTACAAGTAACAATTGCCCAGCAGTTACCTCTTGATTTCTGGACAATTGACTTACGGGGTGCGATTCAAGCACTAGGAGAAATTACCGGAGAAGAGGTTACAGAATCAGTTTTAGATAGGATTTTTAGCAAATTTTGTATTGGAAAGTAATCTATCTAGATTAAGCCATATCACAGCCAATACTCCAAGGATTCATAACAATTTTTCTAGTAGCATTTCGGTAGCAACTAAAAGTCTGGGCAGTCTGCCTCTACGACCTGGGGATGGCAGTAATAGCGCAGTACGGTTTCTACCCTGTCCCCGATCCACTTGGCGACTTTATCGGGAGAAACGCCTTGAGTAATTGCCCACGTAGCAAAGGTGTGGCGCGTGGCATAGAATTTTAGGTAAAAAGGTAAGCTTCCGTTTTCTACCAATTCACTGACAACTCCCTGATAGATGTATTCGCGTCCACCGGATTTATATCTCACCCCTTTCCAGGCTTTGTGCAGCACAGCAGAAGATAACGGACTGCCTGACTCATCCGTGAAAATTAAAGTGTTGAGATCACATTGAGACGGTCTTATCTCAAGTAGTAATTTTTGAAGTTTAGACCCTGGAGTAGTTGGAAATATTCTCTTAACTCCGTTTTTCGTACTTTTTAATATCCGGTACAAATTACGTGATTTATTAATGCTAATTTTGCAACAATCATCTGAGATGTCTGCCCAGGTGAGAGCAAAAGCCTCACCTGGGCGACACCCTGCCCAAAACATAAATTTGATCAATGATGAATAATGAGAATATTTGGAGTGATTCTCAAATGCTTTGATAATTAAATCCCTCTGATCTAGGGTGAACGCTCGACGGTCTTCACCGACAGATTTTTTTTTAGGTTCTTTAGTTTTTAATTGCTCAAAAGGATTATCAGTTATCAGTCTTGAGTTGACAGCCCATTCGCAACATTGACTGTAATGGTTGATCAGTATCCAAGCCATTTTTCGCGTGGTGTTCTTTAACAGCCAATCTCTAACCTTCACCGCATCTTCTAGTGAATGGGTGGGAAGTTGCTTTGTATAGTGAAGTACACGAACATAGCGATTTAGGATGGTCGTTTGCTCAATCTGCGTTTCTTGGTAGTCGGTGAACTTATTCCAAAGCTCTAATATGTTGTATTTGTATGTTGGTTGAGGAGCGATTGCCGCCGCTACCTTCGGAATTTCTCCAGACGCTCTAAAACGATACCTTTCCAGTGTCCAATCAAACCGTTCAAGCGCGATATCATTTGCGATCGCGTCCCTTTTGGATCTGACAATCTCCCGGTTGCGTTTAGTATCCTTTAACCCAGTGCTGAGAAAAAATTGTTTGGTAAATCCTTTTACGCAGAAGCGAATAACTAAATTTTTTGTTCGAGCATCAGAGTTGATCCACTTATCTTCAGTCACGATTCTTCAGTTTTATGAATATCTTCAAAGGTTAGATAGACTCTGCTTTCTAGTTGGTTAGGTGGTCGGCAAGGGTAAGGTGCAGATTTCTCTAGTAGTCTCAGCCCATTGCTTTCGGCATTTTCTACAAATAATTCTGCTGCATCCTCCACCATCTCTTTAGCAGCCCATACCCGAATTCTGATTAATTTAGTTGCTTCTTTGGCTGGGGTATCATCCCTTTCCCATTTTTTCTTCCCAGCTTGCCAGTACCAGCCCAATCGGTTTAGTTCAGAGTAAAGTTCTTCTTGCTGCTGGTGGGGAAAGGTTAATATTTGACAGGCTTTTGAGTACTTAGCAGTCTTTTTCATATCTTTTTTGAAATTTTTTAACCCCAAAAACTTTTGTCTACAGTCGCTAAAACCCGCTCTGGGGACTGTTTTTAGCGTCTACAGCCGAATTTTTGGGGCTAAAAAATTGTAGACGGTGTAGACGCACTTATGAATAGTTAACGGCTATGAATTGAGCGATCGCACTTCCATTCAACTACTACCTATTCAAGCTGTAATTTACCCCTAAAGCGTTGCCTACAGCCTGTAGACGGACTGTAGGCAAACTGTAGACATTACGAGTACCACCTCCAGCCCAATCGATCGCCATTTCCTTCGACTTCCCCCAATCCCCTATCAGCCATAGAAGCGAAGATGATCCGCACCTCATCCGGCTGCATACCATCGAATAGCCGCGTGGCCCGACTGAGTGCAGCGGCCTTCAAAATCTCGCCTGGGTGCTGTTGACCCCAGTCAAGGATAAATTGCTCGTACTCGTTCATGGCTGTAGGTTGCGATTGCACCTTGTCTCCCCCGCCGGAGTTTTCCGCCTGCACCGTCGCTCCAGTTCCCCAGTTGCTCAGGTCAAGCTCACAAGGGCAGTCATCGACCATGAATCGCCTTTTACCACCAGCTTTAAGCCATTGCTCTAGTTGAGGATCTTTGAGTTTAGTCCTGGCGTAATCACGCCCGAACTGTCCCAAACGCACCAGACAAAAGCAGCTGTAGAGGGTGTCTTTGTCACCTTGCAAGCCAAAATTCTCAGCTGTGTCATTTTGGGCCAAGGCACAAATGAACTGTTTATATCGCCTGCCCCGTTTGGCATGGCGTTTTATCCAGGGGGTAGAATTATCACACTCATCTACTAAAATTGGGAATTCCTCAGCAATTAGGAATCTCTCACGACCGGCAATCGCGTTATCTCCCCCTTCACCCCTAAGCTGAACTAGGTCTTCAAGGATTTCTAAATCTTTACCCATTGCGGTGTCAATGGCTTTAAAATTTCCTTTTCTACCAATGACATCAGCTTGATCCAGCCATGCCCAATCGTCGGGCTTGGCATCGGAATCATAGACAACAACTCGCCCGCCAACCTTAGAGGATAGATACTGGGTAAAGGTTGACTTCCCGTCGCCCGTGCCACCGACCAAAGCAACGTGTTTTTGTTTTTTCTGGATGTACTCAACTGGATCAGTGATTAAGTTCTCTGGTTTCCAGTTGGCATCAAGAGCGCCAACGGTGACAGCCAACTGTGCTGTGGGTTGGGTATTGGCACGGGACCACGCTTGGAAGTTGACCCGCGACGCTCGGTCTATGTCCCCTAGCGATTCTTCGAGCAATTTGGCTATTTGGCGATGTCTGCGACCGACTTCAAGAACGCCAACAGACGCGCCCAGTATCCACGGTTTAGACTCTGGTTTTTGAGTCGCACCTAGGAATAATAAGCCACAGCTGACAGTTAGACTACCCCAGAATGACCACTTAGCGCAGGCGTACATCTGCAAGTGTTGGTGTAACTGTGATGGGTGTAAATCACTGCTCATCTTAACCCCCGAATCCCAATCTTTGGATGTTTGCTACCAGGAGATCCAAAGGATTTTTGACTTCTCTAAATTCTTCCACTTGCACTGTACTAGTCTTAATTCCGTTTTCTAGTAATTGCTCCTGTATTAAATTGGCTGCTTCGTCTGCGTCCAACTCAATAGGCGAATCAATTAAGGTAGTCCCCTGTCCCTCGTTATCCCAATATTTGATTTTGTAGGTTGTCATATTCCTAACAAGACTCCTACTGCAACTAACCCCACGCGTAGCAGCAAAATATCCCTAACCTCTGGCACGGCTTGCCGTAAGTAAAGTGTGAAAATTCCAGCGAGCGCTAAAATTCCCAATACTCCCAAGCGGATAAAACCAGGCATGGGGAGATTTACCCAACAGCTACTCAACAAAGCGGGAATCGCTACTGTAGAAGCAAGGGTGTAAGCCAAATCTGGCAGATTGTCTGGCAGCGCGATCGCACTCACCCATCCTTTCCTGAATTCCTCCAACTTGGATAATTGGGGAGTGGGGAGTGGCGAGTAATGACCCTGATCGCTCGGAACCTCAACGACAATTTTTTGCTCATCTGCCATACTGCACCTCGATTTTGAGGTAAAAGGGACGGTTACTCTCCTGTTTGCATAGTGCGACGATTGCAATTACTAGAGCGCCAATGATGCAAATAAGAATGCTTATTTGACTCACCTTTACCCCCCTAGCAGCCTGTTGGCTGCATCCAATACTTTTTGTTGTTGCTCAGGCGTGAGATTGTCGTTGCCTGAGCAGGGAATGACTTCCATCTGCGTCCCGGCACGGTAGAGACAGTTCTTTCTCTCGGCTTCACTCTTTGTAGTGTTTGCTCGGCTAACTTGACGCTGGACGTAGGATTTGTTGATGTCTTCTGTCATAATACTGGGTGATGTTTAGTTTTCGTAGCGGCGCAGACTAATCTCATGGGCGATCGCGTACCTGTGCGGATGGCGATCGCTTTTAAAAATC
The DNA here is from genome assembly GCF_964245445.1 of uncultured Nostoc sp. Lineage (GTDB taxonomy): Bacteria > Cyanobacteriota > Cyanobacteriia > Cyanobacteriales > Nostocaceae > Nostoc. The sequence continues at coordinate 60,663 of NZ_CAXTNE010000004.1, read as the reverse complement.
GGCATCATCTGTTTCCTGGATCTCAGAAACTGCTTCTCGAATGCGTTGCGTAATTTCTTCAAAACCTGCGCTAACGCTTTCTTCGGATTCGGGGTCGATGACGATCGGCTTAATCCCCAGTGATTCCCAGTAAGTGGGATCTGAATAATCTGGTTCGTTAATCATGTCTTTCTTCCTAGTAATCAACTTTTGATGCAGTGGTTGAATTGAAATTAGTTACTAGCCATATCTGCCAAGTTTTTCGCTTTTGCGGACTGACTTCTATGGGCTGACGGGTATCAAGACAAACCGCGCGTCCGTCGTTGAGTTTCACATAAAGGCTTTTACCGCTTTTGGATCGAGAAAACAGTTGTCCGGGAGCTAAAGTATCGAAGCCTACTTGAGTTTTTCCAACTACGTACTCAGCTTGATGAACTTCAAAACCCTCGGAGAGTGGATCTGTTGACATTTCTTTCCACTCTCTCGGCTTCCTGGCTTTAGGTTCAGTGTATGTGGCTGATTTGCCGTTAGTAGTGGCTCGATCTGTGGTCTGTTGGTCGGTCATAGTGGGTGACGTGTGCCTCGATAGTGGGTGATGTGTGCCTTATAAGTGGGTGACATGTGGGTGATGTGTGCCTCATAAGTGGGTGACATGTGCCTTGATCGTGGGTTAATAGTCGCTCAACAGTGGGGTGTTGACTTTTGCCTCAATGGCTTGCATAGCAGTAATTTGAGCGTTTGTTGGCTCGACCGCAGCCGTGATAATTTCGTCCAGTAAAAAGGCTGCAATATCGGCTCCGAGTTCAAAGCGTTCACCTTCATCAAGAGAATCGCACCAAACAATGATTTGTTCGGGTATGTCCTCAAAACCCCATTCTTTCTTCTGGTAAGCGATGGTAGACTGTTCTCGCAGTGCTAGGAAGATTAAGCAGTTTAGTCCAGTGGCTTGAGTGCGGTTAAAGTTCTGCTCAATGTGGCTGATGATGTCTAGACGATTAATTTCTGTTACATTCATGCTGTACTCTTTCAAAGTTATTTATTTGCCGATCGATTTAGGATATCCAGGGCATCTTGCTCTGGATTTTTAATTGCTGTTGATATTGCTAAAATCTCCTTAATTGAAATTTGATCCTGGCGATCGCTTTGTAGAGGGCATCGCCTTTTTACTTGGAACTGCTAACCCCGCGATCGCTACGACTTATGGGTGAATACAGTTGTCAATTGATACATTTAGCATGGATGGAATCTAAGTACTGCTAACCCCGCGACGCTACGACTTATGGGTGAATGCAGTTGTCAGTTGTCCGTTGTCTATTCCGCCTAGCAGGTCTTTGGTATTTGCTCAGTGCTGGCAGGCTGCTATCTCTGCCTGGTTTGGGGTGGAATATTTTCATGACAATATTTCAGGGCTTACGCCCTGATTAGTCTTTGGTCTACCGTTAACTTTCTTACTTTTACTTAGGCAGTAGCTTCAGCAGGAGTAGCTAAACTCTGAGGCAGAGCATCAAACGGTACGCCAATGAGTTGGCAGAAAGTTTGCCATTGTTTTTTAGTCATTGAAGGTTCCATCCCCTCGTTCTCCCATCGTCTGAGAGTGGAAACGGCGATGCCAAGGTAGACAGCAAGCTGTTCCTGTGACAAACCTGCATTTTCTCTAAGCGCTTTTAACACTGATTTAGGTGGCAGATGTTGCCTTTTCTGGTCTACAGTCATATTATCATAACAAGAGCTTAAATCAAGCGGTTTTAAAAACCTATTGATAAAAGCGCAACTCCATAAACAACATGAGCGGTCAACATCACCGCTCATTATTTAGGATCTCACAACCAACTAAAGACGGCGATATCACAGTTCAGTAAGCTGCTTATACATTGACGATTGGCGTATTTAACCGCACCAATTAGTAAAACGAGTAAAAAATGTTATGACCGGACAAACAAGCAAAAATAAACAAAAATACGGGTATCCTCCGATGCTTTCAACTGGAGAATACCCGCATGGTGGACTGAGAACCAACTCAATTCACTATGGAAACTTTAGCCTATTACATTGTCCAAGCACTATGTAGCTTGTTGATGGCGCTTTATTATTATCGTTGCGCCAAAGAAGATCAAGACCGTAAAGCTCAATCCTCTCTCCAAAAACAACAAAAATACTCCAATACTTATCTCACCGACCCCAGGAATCGCGAACTACAAGCTCAACTCTTGCAAATGTTGCAAGGCGATGTTTCTACCGCCAAGAAATTACTTCTGGAACAGAGACGAGTATTTCCCGGCAAACACGATAACTGGTATTTAGAAAAAGTAATTTACAACTTGGAGCAGACCATTGACAAAATCAAAATCAGAGATTCCGAAATGTATTCACGACTTCGGGGAATGCTGCAAGGAGATGACACCGCAGCCCATCGTCTATTAATGCAACAAATAGAGACTTGCCCAGGTAAACAATACGGTTGGTATCTAGAAAAAGTAATTTACGACTTGGAACGCGATCGGCGTTAGCTAACTCTCTTCTTTGAAGTTTAGCGGCGGCTGATCAGCACCAAGGACAGCCGCCTTTTTTATTGACCACCAAGAAATAAAACCAATGATCAGAGCTAAATTCACCTGTCAGCAAAATACTCTCAACCACGAAACCCAGACAGCAACAGTTATCCTCACCCCAGTAACCAGCAACCCACCCAGTGAAGAAAACCTAACTTTCTGGCAAGCAACACCAGCCGGTAATATAACGCTCGAAATCACCAACCCACAGGCAACGGAGAAATTCATCTTAGGGCGAGAGTATTACGTTGACTTCACCCTCTGCCCTGTAATTTGAAGTGCGATCGCAATTACCCAATGACCAATACCCAATACCCAATAAACAAATGAAAATTAAACAAATTCACGCTCACTTCCTAATTTCCATTGGTGATTACTCAAATGAAAGAATTGGTTTCACGGTTGAGCTTGAAGAAGAAGACACAGTTGAATCAGTAGTTTCTGAGTTAAGAAACCAAGCCATAAAAGTTGTTGGAGCAAAAGCTGACGAACTTTACTCCCACCGAAGGAACCTACAAGAGCAATGCTGGGCAGTTGAGAAAAGGCTCGAAAAAGCTCACACCGAATGGAACGCTACAGCCGAATTCTTGAGGACGCAGGGCATCAAGCCCGACGCACCACCAATGCCGCAATTTAACAACCTACTTGCAGCCGTAAAGGTTGAAGAAGAGTCCCATTCCGAAGCAGAAATAGTGGATGGCTTCTAAATGAATATCAAACCATACGAACCATACCCAAACTTTCTTGACCTCGTGAATAAGACAGATGCCGAAATGCAGCGATTGGGCTGGACAACAGAACAGGGTCGAGAGCATTTGATGAAATATTACGGAGTGCGATCGCGCCTTCTACTGACCGAGGATGAGCTAGATAACTTTCTGCTTTACCTGCAACTGACCGATTCCCCAACATCTAATAACCAATGAGTACACCAGAAGAACAGATAAAAGCTGCGATCGCGGCTTGTGGCGATCTGATTGCGATCATTGACCCAGCGATAAATGGTGCCACAGAGGTTGCCTGCCGCAATCTAAATAAATTTGTCGATTACGTCCAAACCTTAGACCCAGAATTAAAACGGCATGAAGCGATCACCATGACAGCCGCAATCTTAGACGGGCTGCCGAGCTTGCTTGAAACAGACTCAGAACTGATTGCTGGGATAAAAGCCGAGTGTCAAGTACTGAGGAGTCATCGCCAATGACCGATGAAATCAGAGTAACTATTTACCAGCACAAGCGAATACCTAATATTTACCGCCCACCTCTGGGCTTACCTCTGAACTGGCAAGACGAGACATCAGGAGAATTGCCCCGTGCAATTTCCAAATACTTTAATTCCCAGCAGCTTACCCCCGACGAAATCAGCCTTATGGCTGAATACTGCCAGCATTACATCAACGCCCCTTGCTGGGATACCACCGGAGGATTCCCTGATGAGCTAGCAGGGCTGCGGGAATCAGCCAACTCACTTTCTAGCGTCAGCGATATTAACCAGTGGGTTAATAGCTGCCTTGAAATTGCGATCAAACCTTTTTAAAAAGAAAAAGACCCCAGTTATTAACTAGAGCCAAAAAGGATTTTATGTATGAATAAATACTTTCAAAGGAAGATTAGGGAATCTTCTCTTTCTGCCAACCATCTTAACATTATTTGGGGGATAGAACAATGATTTTATCTACCCTTAGTGTTGTAAGCGGCGTGCTAGAACGCCACTGGAAAGAGTTCAAATCTAGTGCTATTTCTGATACAATAATTGACCTTAACTTCCGAACAATCGAAGATTCTAGAGAACTCGATAGAATTTTAAATCGAAACACAAAAAGCCGTCGTAAGCATTCTGACCACCTAGTACCTGCATGGTGTGTTTCTGGAGTTGACCCATTGACTGGAGAGAACACACTAGAAGGCGTTCAAGTCAAACCAGATGCACCCCCATCCGATAAAAAAGGTAAACTTCAAAAATACATAGGTGCAACAGGAGCCAACACAGCACCATTATTTTTGAATACAGGTATTGAGAACTTTTGGGAAACAATCATAGAAGATAAAAGTAAACCAGTTATTATCACTGAAGGTGCTAAAAAAGCAGGCGCGGGGCTAACTCTGGGTATTCCTACTATCAGTCTTCCTGGTGTTACCACCTGTAGAAAAAATGGCAGATTACATTACTGGTTGGAAGCATTCGCGGGATTTGGTCGGACTTTTTACCTAGCATTTGATGCTGACATCATCGATAAACGTCCAGTTCAATATGCACTGATATCGTTAGCTCGTGATTTATCTGCAACTGGTTCCAAAGTGATGATTATCACACTGCCATCTATTGAGCTAAAAGGGATGGATGACTTTATTGCTACCAAGGGTGGTGATGAATTTAAAAAGCTAATCGATGAAGCCTCCACTATCGAAGAGTGGAAAAAAGAATTGGATGAAAAGCGAAAAGCTCAGGAAATCGAATTCGACGATGAAGAGAGAAAATCTAGGATGTCTCGCGCCCACAAAATCATCAGCCAAGGATGGGGTGATTCCATTCGATTAAACACCCTCAAAAAATATGTTGAGCAAGACAATTATCGAATGGACTTAGACCTATTAAAACTCTACATCGCACTAGAATTCGACATAGATATCTCAAAAGACGATGCTCACTCAATAGTTATGTCAATTGCTAAGAAAAGCGCTTACAACCCAGTAGTAGAATATCTCGATGAGCTTGAAGCCCGATTTCCTAGTCCAGACTTGTCAATTTTGGACAACCTAGCCTTCAGATACTTTGGCACTAACGACCCTCTACACAACACTTACATCAAAAAATCACTCATCGCCGCAGTTTCCAGAGCCAGACGACCAGGCGAGAAAGCTGAAGATATTTGTGTCTTAGTTGGCGATCAGGGACTAAGGAAAAGCACCTTTTGGAAAGAACTGTTTGGCGCGGACTGGTTTACAGACGAACTGAGTGATAGTAGCGAAAAGGATGAGTTAATGAAGCTTCACTACTTCTGGGGAATTGAACTGGCAGAAATCGAACACATATATAAGAAGAAAGACGTTAGCTCCTTCAAAAAATTTTTGAGCAACACCGTTGATCCATTTCGGATTCCCTACGACAGAGAAATCAAAGAGCATCCTAGAGCTTGCCTGTTAGTCGCCACCTCAAACGAGCAAGAATTGCTCAATGACCCCACAGGCAGCCGCCGATTTTTTGTCGTCCCAGTCCTTAAAGAAATCCCCATAGAGGAATTGATCCGCGAACGAGATTTAATTTGGGCTGCGGCCAACCAGCTTTACCAAATGGGGCATCAGTGGTGGCTAACTCGTGCAGAGTCTGCCCTGCAAGCCGAAGCCAACAAGGACTACCAAACCTCTGATCCGTGGGAAGAAAAAGTAGTGTCATTCGTCCGGGCGCGTGATTGGGTAACAACCTATGACATTTTATTTACCGCATTGGGTATAGAGACAGGTCGCCAAGACATGATGTCCCAGAAAAGGGTCGCATCCATTATGAAGATAAATGGCTGGTGCAAACAGAGAAAGTGGGTAGATGGTCACGCATTACAAACTTGGATCAGGAAAGTTGAGAAAATAGGTGGATCACGTGGATCAAGTGGATCAAGCCAGACAGAGCAAGACTTTGAGTATGATCCACGTACAGAAACGGAGGTGGATCACGTGGATCACGTAGAGAAAGATAAGGTGTCTTTTTCAACTATTAACCAACTCAGTGATCCACTTGATCCACCTACCACAACGGAGGTGGATCATCTAGAACCCAGTCATAGCAAGGTTGATCCACGTGATCCACGTGATCCACCTATTTTCCAAACTTTTCCTGAAAAAAATAGTGTGCAACATGAAGCAACCGAAAAACCTAATACCATTAGTTCCAAAAAAGATTTTAATTTCTGGCTAATAGACCCCACGGTTCTTACTCTCCATATCAAGACCCACCTTGGAGACATAGTATGCACTGCCAAGCCAGAAGCAAGGATTTTGACTAAAGCTAAGACCCTTATTGGTTACGAATGCTCCATGACTTGGATTTTTCCTACTGGGGAAAAAGGCACTATTAACGGAGTAGGGCTAACTCAACAAGGACTTTTTGAAGAATGCGCTAACAAAATAGCTAAAGAATGGCTTGAAAAACAAAAGCCGTGGCAGCCTCAAGTAAACAGAGATGCTATGTACGGTGGGGAACTGGTAAAAATCGTCGGACGCTGGCAAGGGAAGTGGCAGGTTGAGTTCTCTTCTGGGCGCTTCGATTACGTCCGAGCAAACCAGCTAAGTAAGCCGAAGAATCAGTGAATGAAATGCGATCGCGCCAAGTACTGCGATCGCACTCTTATCCAATGAAATAAAGCAGGTGGTATCAACCAAGTCCAGCTTATTCGTCTAGCAAGGCTTTGTCAGTAATATTGCTGTAGCCATTTTTTAAGAAAGTTAGAAATATAGTGAAATTCCCCAACAAGAGCGAGATTATGCTTACTTCAAATATGGTTTTACCTGATTATGTCTGTCTTGCTGATGTAGCGAAAAATCACCCTGAACCAAAACTATCAATCAACGATAATCAAGCAGTAGACAAGTCAGATCAAGAAATACAACAACTTTTAGACAACCTAGCCAGTGCATTTTCACTAGGCATCAGCTTACTCAATAGCCACTAACAATTTTCAAAAAGGTGGTTGTCTGTGGTGCGATCGCCTTTTTGGCTCATAGAATCACCTGGTTTGTGAAATCTTGATAAAAATTAATAACTGAATAATTAAGTATATATGCGGTTTATCTGTGAAGAGATTTCTGAATCAAGGTTCTTGATTAACCCGGTGACGTGGTTAAACAGGTATACCTTCTCAATACTTACAACAGTACTATTCCCGCATCTTTGGTATAGCAAGACTTCCGGTCGGTAAAATTACTTCCGCATTTACATAAAACTAGAACATTTACTTATTTTTTATTAACTAATAAAACTGAAAAGTAACTAATTACAAACTCTTCCAATGACAACAATAAATATTGCCACAGACATTCCATCACAAATTACTACCCTTGAACAGCTAAATGCGTGGACTGCCTATGCTTTGTTTGCCATTAATCCAACAGTGACCGTCATTGAGGGAGTTGGCTACACAGAACGGGCGGCACAGTGCGGCAAGTTTTGGGTAGCAGCGGACGCTAAAAGTAGGTTGATTTCTCGCACATCCTTAGAAGTATCCGCAGATGAACTGAGCGGCTCGGCGAAACCGTGGATGTATGTTCAAGTTCTCTCCAACACAGCGCTACCTGCATCTTTTAAGGCTAATTAGTAAGCACGGGTAAGTTTTTGATATGGACATCAACCCTAATCAATTTGCTTCACTCGATTACAGTAACGCTGATATGTATTCAGGGTTGAATCAACGTCCTCCAACGGCAACGCCCTTAAATATTCCACTAGAAAATTTTGCTGATAAAACACCTTCAAAAAATCAATCACCTTTAGAGCAAGCGTATCGTAGAGATGAGGAAATCCGCAGGCAATCACTTTTCAAAGAACAACAAGAGACGCAAAAAGCAGCAGAATTAGCATTAAGAGAAAGGGAGATTGCTAGAAATAAAGCAGCCCTTGGATTGCAGCCTAATAATCCAGAACAACCAATAGTATCCAGTAGGGATTACGAAAAAAAATTCAAAGCTCCTTTTAGCTCCGATACACAACAATCACCACCATCAACGGGTTCCCCACCACCAACAGCAAAGGGTACAGCAGCAAGAGCAAATCCTTTAATCGAGCCAACGGCAACACCAGCACCGGTGATGCTGAAAGAAGCAGTATCCAATACCGTCGCTAATGCCGCATCAGCATTGCCTCGCGCCTTGCCACAGGCCGCAGGACGGTTAGTCGTTCCTGGCGTTACAGCAGGGGTAACTTTTGGTGCGCGTGTTATCGTCGGTCAGTCGGTAGTTCAAGCGGCATCGGGTGCAATCGTTGCTACTGCGGGTTCCATCGTCGGTGGTATCGCTGGTACGGCTATTGCTGGGCCGATTGGAGGTGTTATTGGTGCTGCTATCGGTGGATATGTTGGAGGTGCAATTAGTGATGCATTTTTTCAAAGTACACCGTCGGCGGCGGAAGTCCCAGAAACACCGTTAAACTATCCCCCTTTCCAAGGCGGGCAAGGTGTAGGTATTCAGTACAATGCCATCGATAAAGGCATGAGACAATCACAAATTGATAATCTTACTGAAAAAGGTCAAGGGGATAGCCTATTAACTTTCACTGGGCCAATTTTAAGCATGACGGTTATCGCTATCAACCCCCAACATGAAATTGAAAGGAATGGTGTTTTTTATGCTTACTACATCACCCGGATCGTAACGCCTACCGAAACGCGAGATGTTCCATTCTTCGGAGGTTTTGTTAGGTGGGTCAACCGTTATCCAAACGCCCCGGTATCCGGCGATCCAATACAGCCAGCACCACCTCCAGATAATTTACCTTATAGGTACAATGCCTCTTCGATCGGAGAAAATAATACAGTGCCGCCAGCTAAACCCACTACACCCGGTAAGCGCGGCAAAACTCGTAATGTTGCTCCGTCGCTGCCGTCGAATAATACGCCAAATGGTGCGCCATTCTTTCCCGGACATGGTGGACTAGCACCTTCATATACCCCGAATCCAACACAAACACCATCTAATCTTGGTGGTTTATTACCTGCAATTTCACCTATTAAGCAACCACTACCATTTGCTGAACCAGATGATATCCCAATAGCTAGATCCCTTGAAATTTCATCTCCCGTCGGCACAAGCAACAAACAAGCAGGAAATAGTGAACAATTTCCGATTGCAAGTTTCCCAAATTCTCCCACATTTCCAATTGCAAATGTCCGTTATGATTCGCAAGGAAATGTGCTACCAACTGATATTAATGGCAATAAACCTTTTGAATTTACCGCAACACCATTAGAAGCAAATCCAATCCGGCCTAATGCTCTTTCATCCAGTAATCCGGTAACATCTCGTGCTGAACCAGTACCAGATGCCCAATCCTCAATACCTAAAGCCAATAGTGCGCCAAAAACACAAACCCCCACTGAAACAGCAGCACGTCAACAAGCCCAAAATAGTGAAGATACAAAAAAAGCTTTTGACAATCAAATTACCCGATTAACTGCGATTGCTACTGCAATCGCGGCACTTACACCAGCAATAAAAGGAATTCCAGATGCAATTGCAAAAAGTCCTACGGTGCAAGCCGCAAACAAAGAAACCACTCAAACGGCTGTATGTGAAATTGCTCAACCTACTGGTTGTCTTGGTGCGCCAATCAAAAAAGCAGAAGATGCAGCTAAAAACAACGGTAATAAACTTGACGAACTCAATGCTGCATTAGGAGCGGGTAATGCGGGTGCAAATGCAGCACAGTTAGCCCTGTTAGAAACTATAAATAATAAACTTGGCGAGCAAGTACTTGGTGGCATATCTGGTTTTATGAACCGGATTGTTAAAAATCAATGGGTTGATCGGGCAATCAATTTGATAACCATGACTGCCGCGATTCATAACGTCATCATGTTGTCAGACCAAGCGGTAACTACATTTTTTAGCATACTAGATAATGTGCTGGCAATTCCAGCCTTAATTGTTGATCCTAACGCCGAAACTATTGATACAAAACAAGCTTTTGGTGGAGTTATTGATAATTTCTTCAAAAATATCTTTGGTGTTTCTGAATGGACAGAAATAAAAACTAGATGGGCAACCGCTAATCGGATATATCAAGCGGCGGCTAATGGAGCTAATGAAGTCCGTAACATTGGCGGAAATATTATTAGTGCTGTTGAACAAACTGCACAGCTAACTGGTAAAGGCTTTAATGCTATGCAGGATGAAGGCTTATTATCAGAAGCTAATTGGGATTATTCACCTGAGAGTTTAAAGCTAAAAGGTGGACTGTTTGCAAAGTTTGGTAAATTAGCAGATGGAATCAATATTGCTACCGAAGGGTTAGAAGCTATTGAATCTATTACCTCCGAAATTAGAAGTGCCGTAGATTCAGCAAATCAAATTAAAGAAAACGCTAAAGAGGTTGATGATGGATTAAAAGAACTATTTAATCAATCTAAAACTAAGCGGGAAGAGGAAGTAGAAGCACTCCCAGCTAAAAATTACTCTTGGGAGGATTTAACCTAATGCCTGCTAGAGATTGGGCACAACTTAGAAAAGTTCTTCGGAACGGCGATAGTTTTAATCGTGAGGTATACGAATGGTTTCGAGATGCTGATAGCAATGATACTAGAAAGGCATTAAGAGATGATTTATTAATTGGGGCAAAAGACAGTATCCCAATTGCTCAAATAAAAATCAGAGCATTTAGAGAGATAATTCAAAAAACACATCTGAAGCCAACTATTATCGGTCAACCTAAATCTTCTTATGATGCAGATGTTAAATATCATCCTCAGATTGTGCTGTATTTTTTGCAAGATAAACAGTCTGTCCCGAAAGGCAAGACCGCAAAAGATGCCAGAATTAGCTTTAGATTAATGCATGAAACATCAGAAACTCTAACTGAAGCAGAACTAAAAAACTGGGCTAATAAAATTAGAACAGAATTTACTCAGCCATCACTTTATCGATGGCATAAAGGTAAAATCATCGGTTTGTATTTAGATAAACCTAACGGTTTTGATTTTCAAGTTTATGCTTACAGCGATGAAATTGCCAAAACTGTAATCAGAAAGGTTATTGAATTGACAACAAAAACCTATGTCAACGACAAATTTAGATTTACGACTCCTGAGCGAAATACTGACCCGACACCGCCTCAAGTTAGGGTTTTAGGAGAATTAGTACCTGAGCCACAGTGGCGACCAAATGTCTTTGTCACCTTTGATCATGCATACGCTAACGTATGGAACGACAAGAGTAAGCGTGTACTAGTTGATGCATCTGGTTTACAAGTAAATCCCATCTTCCATGTTTAAGGTGTGCAATAACCAAGAAACCCTATAGGGTTTCGGAAAGCTTGAAATGTTTTTTTGAAGTGTTAAACCAGTGTAGACAAAGTATTAAATAAGACTAGATTATGGCGACTACCAAAAATTTAGACAGAGAGGCACATATTGTCGGAACTGGCGCAAATGCTGTGGTTGTTGACTTACCGGATGTTTACGGAGCAATTGCTGACTTAGTAGGAGTACGTAAAGTTACGGGCGATATCCCGGATGGAGCAAGCAGCACCACCGTTCGCATAGGCGTTAAAACAGCCGCATTTATCAAAATGTACATTTCTTACCAAGAAGGTACAAAGCGCAGATATTCAGACGTTATAGTTTCAGTCGATAAAGTTAAAACTGCACCAAAGGCAGTTATTGGAAAAACTTACAACACTTTCAAAATTAAGACTGCTGGATTTTCTTCTCGGCGTCGATTGGGCTAATTGAAAGAAAATTATCATTTGGTCAACACTATATAAAAAAGAAACAAAAATATGCCAGCTAAATTGATTTCAGCCATTGTAGAAGTCGGAACTGCTCCTAATGTCCAAAAACTTCGATTTAAGGCTCCCAAAGGTCTTTATGTTGGTTCAATTGCAACTGCTACTGGCATCAAGGAAGCAGCAGACAATGAAATGGATGTAATTGAGGTGAAAATTGAAAAACTTTTACAATCTGGTTTGGTTCAAAGACTTGTAGTGCGCTCTGTAGAAGGAACCACAAAATTTACTAGTAAAATGCTTTGTACCGTTGCTAAACGTGCAACAGTTGAAGATGCGCTAAAAGACAAAATCATTAGTACTGATAATACAAAACTTTCTGGAAGTAAAATTACTGGGCTTGTTACTCCCTTACGCGCTACTTTTTACTAATGTTGCAGCTTTCAAATAATCAAAATTGGCAACTTGTCTATAATCAATTTCACAGAGCAAATATAGAAGCTCCTAAATCCCGGTTTATGTATGTTATTGGAGAAGTGACAATTCCTTTTTTATTTGAAAGCTCAATTGTATCTATCTTAGTTTCTTTAAATCAACCAACGTGGAAGTATGCAGGATACTTCCGCCAAAAAATTCTAACTGGAATAGCTGGTAGTAATCAAGATACGTATCTGCATCCTAAATATCGCATTGATTTAAATAAAATCATGCTTTTACAATTCCCTCTTGTTACTAATAGTTATAGTTTGACGTTTCAACCTCCTGAATGGATTCAAGAAGCTACTCTGAAGATTTGGACATATATCGGCGAAAATTGACTTTAAGTCTGCTCATCAATTAATTATGCTTAATAACTCTGCCAATTTAATTGAAATCAATAAGTTTAGCAATTGCACCAATGGCGATAAACAACTAAATTCTAATGCTGGCGATACCATTTTAGAGCCAAATAGTAATCGGCAATACGCTGTCTTTATGAATAATTCTCTTTTTGATATTACTCTGATTTTGGGTGATAAATCTAAGGGTGGTATTGGTAAAGGAATCGTTTTAAAATCTAAAGGAAGCTATGAAATTAATTCTGTCAATCTTTACATTGGCAAAGTTTCAGCTATTTCTGCCTCTAATTGTAAATTATCTTTTGTAGAGTGTATTGAATAATGGCATTATATAATCCACCAAGTGTCACTGTTATTACTCCTTCTAGCACCACCTCAACTCCTACTACTGTTCCAGCAGCAACTACTAGTAATACAATTTTAGCTCCTAATACTAATAGAATCGGCATGACTATTTGGAATTATAGCACCGCTAATTTGTATATAGAATTTGGTGCAACTGCTAGTACTTCAGCTTTTCTTGCCAGAATCTCACCCAGTGGATACTATGAATTGCCTTTTCGCTATACTGGCGTAATTAGTGGCATCTGGGATGCTGCTAATGGAAGTGCTTTAGTGAGAGAATTAACCTAATGCCCCTAACTATTCCCCCTAGCACCTATGCTAATCAAATTAACTTTAGTTCTACTGGTGGATTAATCTCAACTAATACGGCGGCTGCAATAGATGAGGTTTATACAAAAAGTGCAAAGTTAGTTAATGACAATGTTTTCTCGGGGAAACAAAGTATTAGTAATACAACCGCTGCTACTTCCCCAACTACAGGCTCATTAATAAATGCAGGGGGATTTGGGAATGCTGGTGACATGCAAATTGGTGGTAATATTGTATCCGCCAATGATAAAAGTTTAACTTTAAATACGACGGGAACAGGAAGTTTAATCAACTTTGTAAGAAGTTCGACTACCGTCAGTATCAGGATGGTAAGTGCTAGATTTACTGTTTCTGATGGCACTTCCAATGCTGCTGGTTTACAAGTCATCACTGGTGCAGCTCCTGCTGTAATTGTTGGGCAAGATAATGTCGCTAACAACGGTACTCTTAGGGCTGCGAATATTTCTGGTGTTACTGATACGGCGGCTGCAAATTTAATATTAGCCACAGGTACAGGAACAGGTTCGGCTGTACCACCATATATTGATTTCCAAGTAGCTAATCTTATTGCTAGCGGCACTACCCAGCAAAGTTTATCTAGCAAAATGCGCTTGAGTAGCAATGGCAATTTATTAATCGGCACTACTTCTGATAATGCTGTAGATAAACTACAAGTAAATGGCTCAATTCGAGCTTCTCAATACAAATTATCTGCCCTCAATACTCCTCCAGCAAGCGCTAACGATACTGGCACAGTAGGGGAGATAAGGTGGGCGAATGGATTTGTTTATTTATGCGTTGCAACAAACACTTGGCAACGTGCGGCTCTTTCTACTTGGTTAATGTAATGACATTTGAAACAATTGAAATTCAAAAAGTACCTCGAATCTGGAGAATTCAAGGTGATGTAGAGAATGGCGATTTATCTACACTGGTATTAGAGATATTTTGGCGGATTGATTGGGTAAATAGTGAAGGAAAGATAATTAATAATGAAGCAGGGGGAATGATTAAATTTACTCCAACACCAGAATTACTCTCTGATTTTTCAAATATTGCTAACGCTGTTTATTCACAAATACAATCAGTGTCGCCAATTGCTGAAGAATAATGAGCTAAAATTAATGCTTTGTTAGCATGAAAATTGATATAAACAACGCTCTTACTATTGCTCTCGGCTTACTTGCTTTGATTGGTTCAATCTACAGACTAGCTCAAATTGAGGCGAATATTAATAGTAGAATTTCCACCGTCGAAACGAAATTATTGTTAGTAGTTGATAATCTGAAAGATAGCTTAAATGATAAATTAAACACGATTGACAGCAGGCTTGAAATACATATAACCGAATACAAGGGCGACAAAGAATATATTTATATTTACCGATTAAATGCCAACGATAAGGCCATTGAGCATAAATTTAATCGCCTTGCTAACTGGATAACTCAGATAACCGGTTTTTTGCACAAAAAAACCGGCTTTCAGATCCGAGACGACAAATTTTAGCCAGTCACTGGGGATTCACTTTAGCGATTTATGGGGAGTGGAGAGTAGTCAAAATCTCCATTTTGTCACCTAGTTTTCTGAATCTCTTTACCCGCATTGCCATAAAGAATTATATCCCCAGCTTCATCCACCACCTCAATGTATCCATCTGGGTGGAAATCTGGATAAATATATTGCTTTACAGTGCCGGATTGTTGAAATGGTTTGCACTGTTCATCATGCGATTCAAAAGTTACGCGATCGCCGGATTTTAGGTATCTTCTTCCCATCATTTATTTTCCTAATCATAGGCGTGTTCTTTAATGTAGTTTTCGTATTCTTCTTCATCTAAAGAATTTACATCTACTACTGTTGTAGAGTTTTCAAATCCTAAATCTTCTTTGACGTTTTCGTAAACAAAGTCTATTTCCTCTTTTTCAACCACCTTAGAATGATTTTCAATCATTTGTCATAATTCCCGAGTCATAACATAGGTGGCTGAAAGCCCTTTATTGCCATATATGGCTAGAATTATAATTGATCACCCTGCGTCCAGTGGGAGGATATCAGTGGGTAGCTGTTCTCGCCTAAACCAGGAATGTGGTAAGCCGTTCGACTCGGCACAGCAGACACCAAATTGTTATAAAGTGTGATCGTCAAAAATGAGTAGCATTTGAGTAGCGTGATTGCTGGTTGTGATCGCTAAAAATCGGGGTATAAAAAACTCATTTAAGTAGAAAATTAGTAGCATTCAAGCCAGAAATTTAAAAAGCTTTAATATACAAGGGCTTGCTGTTTTGTATTGGAAAGTAATTTAATTATAATAGACTACTTTACAACAAGACTTTCAAGGTTTATAACCAATTTAATGAGCGACAGCACCACCAGTTGGTTTTACCTTTTTGAAGAATAAAACGGCAAGTCCACTGACTAACAAAGCAATGCCAATAAAATAGAAACAATCGTTAAAAGCCATTACAAATGCTTCGCGGCGGACTATGTTAGATATGGCTGCGAGCGCCTGATTTTGTGCTGTACTTAAATCTGCTCCCTTACTGACAAAATACTGCGTCATTTGGTCAATTCGCTGTTGAGTTTCTGGGTTATATAAAGATATTCCATCACCCAATCTATTAGAGTGAAATTGCTCTCTGTTTGCTAATAAAGTTGCTAAAGAAGCAATTCCGATAGAACCGCCCATATTCCGCATCATATTAAATAAACCACTTGCCGAACCTGCTTCTTTCGGACTTAATCCACCAGTGGCAATAGAAGTTAGCGGCACCATAATTAGAGGTTGACCCATTGCACGCACAAATTGCGACCAGCGTAACTGATCTAATCCTGTTTCATTAGTCATTCCAGAGTTCATAAATGCACTGATGGAAAACAAAGCTACACCAACAGCTACTATCAACCGCACATCAATGCGTTGCATCAATTTGGGGATGAGGGGAATAATAAACAGTTGGGGAATACCAGCCCAAATCAACACTTCACCAATTTGCAGCGCATTGTATTTTTGGATTTGGGCAAGATACAACGGTAAAATATAAATTGAACCATACAACCCTACCCCCAACGACACATTGACAATACTGGCTAAACCAAAGTTACGTTTAGACAAAAGCCGTAGATTAATAAATGGTTGCTTTCGAGTTAATTCTATATAGAAAAATATCGCCAAAAAAATTACCGCAATCACACTTAAGCGCATAATTAACGTTGAACTAAACCAATCTTTGCGGCTACCTTCTTCTAAAACAACTTGCAGGGAACCTAACCCAATAGCCATCGCAATAATTCCCCACCAGTCACCTTGCTTAAGTAAATTAATTTGGGGTTTTTCTTGCTTAATTCCATACCAAACACCAGCTAGCATTAATGCCCCTGGAATTACATTTATATAAAAGTTGTATTCCCAACCAAAGTTTTCTGTTAACCAACCTCCTAATGTTGGGCCAATTGAAGGTGCAAAAACTGCACTAAACCCAAATGCAGCCAGTCCAACTGATTGCTTAGATTGGGGTAAAGTTGTTAATACAACTGTCATAGCGGTGGGGATTAATACTCCTCCACTCAACCCTTGTAAGGCGCGAAAGAAAATCATGGAATTGAGATTCCACGACCAAGCACAGCATATAGAAAAGAAAATAAAGAGTGCAGTATTTACTAACAGATAACGGCGTAAAGAAAACACCCGTGATAACCATCCTGTTAGAGGAATTACCACAATTTCTGCTACAAGATACGCTGTAGAAATCCAAGAACCTTCTTCTAAAGTTGCTCCTAAACTTGCTTGAATATCTTGCAGCGAAGCATTAGTTATTTGAATATCTAATACCGCCATAAATGCACCAAGCATACTGGCTAATACACCAATCCAGGTTCTTAGCGGTACAGTCTCTGGTGGTGCTTGCTGACGAATTACACCTGTATTAGCCATAATGTTTTCCTGTTTCAAACTTAAGTTGTAAAAAATCTCTTATTAAATCTTATTTTTCTCTCTGTGCAGCGAAATTAAAATATTATTTTCACTTCAAGTTTCTAAGCTTTGATAATACCCTTTTGCTCATAAATTGGAAGCATCATTTTCCTTAAAGCAGGCAACTCTCTGCTAAAAATGATCGACCCTATAATGCAAACTATACCATCAATTATTAAAGTGTTGGGAGCGCCAATATGACTGGCTAAAAAGCCTCCCAATAAATTACCCACGGGAATCATCCCCAAAAATGACATTGTGTATAAGCTCATCAATCGCCCACGTTTGTCATCTTCAACAATTGTTTGTAAAAAGGTATTGCTAGCAGCAATTTGGAGAATTGTACCTAACCCAACAAACAACATTGTAAATAAAGAGAGTGGTAAAAACCGAGACAATGAAAAGGCAATTAGACCAATTCCTAAAATTGCTGGTGCTAAAGCAATCAATTTACCAATTCCTAAGATTGTTTGGCGCGTAGTTAGATAAATACCACCAGTTAAAGCTCCAACTCCAGAAGCCGCCATTAAAAAACCCAAACTTTCTGCACCACCTTTGAGAACTTGTTCTGCAATAACTGGTACGAGAATAGTGTTTTGCAGCCCCATGAGGCTAACTAAGGCTGATAGTAATAAGATTGCTCGAATCGGTGGAAAGCTAAAGGCATATACAAATCCTTCTTTGACTTTTTCTAAGGGATTACCGTCAGTTACTACATTTTTCCAAGGTTTAACTTTCATTGCCAATAAAGCGGCGATTACAGCAATGTAGCTCAAACCATCAAATAAAAAACAATAAGCAGTTCCAACCCTGGCAATTAGTAAACCCCCGATCGCAGGGCCAATTAATCTAGCACCGTTGATCATTGTGGAGTTGATAGCGATCGCATTGCCTAAATCTTCTCTATGTTCAACCAATTCTGGCACAAATGCTTGGCGGGCTGGCGCATCTAAGGCGTTAATAAATCCTTGAAATAAACTCAAGGCGATGATCTGCCATACCTGAATCACACCAGTCAGAGCCAGTGCTGCTAATGTTAACGATTGAATCATCGCCAAGACTTGCGTACTAATTAAGGTACGATACCGAGAAAAACGATCTACAAAAACTCCGCCAAAGGGAGCTAAAAAAAAGCTAGGAATTTGACTCGAAAAGCCCACAACTCCTAACATTAATGGGGATTTTGTCAAGTCATAAACTAGCCAAATCGTGGCAAGTTGCGTCATCCACGTCCCAATTAGGGAAATACCTTGTCCGGCAAAAAACAGTTGGTAGTTTCTTGACCTTAAAGCAGGTAGTAGCGATTTTTTCATGTCAGCCTTGCTTTATACCAATCTGCTTTCATAAATATCATCTCACCTCATCTCTATACGCCTGTCTTTAGATGTATGAGAATGTCATAGACAGAAAGAGGTTTTTCATCTGTTTACAGGCAATTTCGTATTAATGATGTGCGGTTGATTACTTACTAAATCCCAAGAACCCCACCTCACCAAAGCTACGCTTTGTCTCCCTGCCCCTAATCCCCAGAGGGGGCCTTGAGTTCCCCAGGGGTTGGAGGTGGGGTTCTTTTATGGGTAATTTGGAAGACATGGTATTACTTGACTTCCACAGCAATTTCCGCAGACATCCCCGGAGTAATCCGTGATTCGTAGCCTTGAATGCTCTTTTGGTCGAAAACTATTTTTACTGGGATGCGTTGGACAACTTTGGTAAAGTTACCTGTAGCGTTATCCGGTGGTAATAAAGCAAACTGAGCGCCGGAAGCTGGAGAAATACTGTCAACATGACCAACAAAGGTGTGATGAGGGAAACTATCGAGCTTAATTTCTACTGGTTCTCCTGGGCGCATCTTTTCTAATTGAGTTTCTTTGAAGTTCGCAATTACCCAATAGTTGTTATCCACGATCGCCATTAATGGTGTTCCCGATTGAACTCGGTTGCCAACTTCCACATTTTTCCTACCAACTCGTCCAGCACTGGGGGCGGTAACGTTGGCGTAAGATAGTTGCAATTGTGCGTCTTTGAGCGCTGCTTCTGATTGCGCGATCGCAGCTTTTGCCGCTTCGTATTGGCTACGTTTGACTGTTGTATCTTGTCCACCTGCGGTAGCTTGTTGCAATCCTCCCCTAGATGCTGCCAATTTAGCTTGGGCGTTGGTGACATTTTCTTGCGCCTGTGCTAGTTGAGACTGGGCTTTAGCAACACCAACTCTAGCAGATGCTAACTTGGCTTGGGCTTGTTCTACTCCTTGAAGAGCAGCGTTCCTTTGTGCCGTAGCCACGTTATAAGCGGCCCTGGCTGCATCTAGCTGCTGACGAGCGATCGCACCTGATTTATACAACTGGTTGTAGCGATTGTAATCTGCTTGGGCATTTTCCAAATTCGCATTTGTTTGCGCTACCTGCGCTTGGGCGGCGGGAATCCCTGCTTCGGCTAGTCTGACTTCAGCTTGCGCTGCTGGTATCCCAGCTTGAGCTTCTTGGACTGCTGCTTGGGCTGTAGAAATTGCTGCTACCGCACCGCTAACATCACCCTGGGCTTGAGTTGTTTTACCAGTGGTAGTTTGTGAAGTTAAAGCAATATTTGCTTGGGCGGCTTGCGCCTGTCCACGAGCATTTTCTAGGGCTGCTGCTGCTTGTTGCACCTTGCTTTCATAGTCCCGTGGATCTAGCTTCACTAACAATTGTCCGGGTTGCACCAGTTGGTTATCATCCACTAGCACCTGACTTACAGTTCCAGGAATGCGGCTACTAACTTGGTGAATGTTTCCAGCAACGGTGGCGTTGTCTGTTTCCTGATGGGTGGAGGCATATTGCCAATAGTGATAACCAAAACCACCTGCGGCGATCGCACCCACACCTAATGCTGCCAAAATTAAACCATTCGGTCTTTTCCGCTTCGGTGGAGTTTCTTTTTCTTTCTCTATATCAGGTGTTACAACAGGTGATTCTGCTGTCACAGTTTCTAAAGTCTCGGAATTAGGAATCAATTGTTTTTCGATAACTGGGGTTTTGTATCCGTTGCGTCCGTTAAAAGTATTAGTTTTCATGATTGTTAACTTGTTTATTCGTTCAGTAATTTGATTGATAGGCTTTTATTTAGAATGCGTAGTATTTCCTGAAAAAAATTTCTATTTCCTTAGTATGCGTATTATTATCTCAAAACAAATCTTCACAGCACCTCCCCCGGTCGGGTGATTATGGGATCATCATTAGGAGAGGTTAGTGATCGCCCGGTTTAATATTTGGGAAAACAGTTCTCGGTCAGCAAAGGAAATACCATCCATCGCTTCATCACGCACTGCTGCGGCGATTTGGGGTAAAATCCCTTCCAGTTCCTTACCTGCATCTGTTAGCCAGATTCGCCAGATGCGGCGATCGTGACCGTCGCGTTCTCGACGCACCAAGCCGCGTTCTTCCATCCGATCTAGTACGCCTGTTAAAGTTCCTCCTACTTGTTTGAGTTTGTCCCCAATACTAGAAGTAGGTAAACCATCTTCTTGCCACAAACAGCACAACACCAGCCAGTGAAATGGCGTAAGTCCAAAGGGTTCTAACCTCTCTGTAAACTTGCGTCCAAGCAGTTGTGAAACTAATTTGATTCTGTAACCCAAATTGTATGGTGCCAGATTTTGCTGCCACGAATCTAAAGGTGGAGAGTGATTAGATGTAGAAACCATTTAGAATAATACTTAGTGTACGTACTATTATTTTATCAAGATTAATCTTTTTTAGCAACAGTTGCTTTGCATCTCTCTTATACCAATTTTGGATTTGAGATTTTGACAGAAGTCTGAAACTCAGGTTTTCTTAAGATCAGAACTTCGGATATTTTAGATTAAAAGTCTTTACCAAAAGGCTGTTTTAGTAACCTTAAATAATATTACTCCCTTTTTGCCCAAAGAATACCTAACTTCAGTAGACCAAAAATTTTTGCAAGCCGATGGTCAATCAGATTACCCAAATCAAGGCGTTGTTAACTTAAATAAATGCCATTTTAAAATCGCCAGTGCCTTGCAAAATTGAATATTACTAAAAGCGCAAAATTATTTGAAAAAAGAAAAATAACTCGGCGTATTTTGTATTCTAGAATACAAAATTCAAGGTATAAATAATTTTATAACGAGAATAAAGTAAAGGTGAAAAGACTACCTCAGCAGGCTGTTTAGGCAGTCCCAGACTTTATTTTAAATAATATTTTTAAGAGGACGTTTGAAAAGGATCTAATTAAACATGAAAATAT
Organism: uncultured Nostoc sp.; assembly: GCF_964245445.1. Classification (GTDB taxonomy): domain Bacteria; phylum Cyanobacteriota; class Cyanobacteriia; order Cyanobacteriales; family Nostocaceae; genus Nostoc. The sequence continues at coordinate 39,001 of NZ_CAXTNE010000004.1, read as the reverse complement.
CCCAAAGCTAATACCAGCTAGGGAAGGATTTGAATTAACTGATACTCTTTAGCTGTACCGAGGATGCGGTGAGGTCGAGATAATTTATGGGACTGGTCAGCATATATCCAAGCATAGCTCAAAGCAGGTATTTGGGATATGGAGCCTACTTGTTGGGGGTGAATAGAAAGATAGAAATTAAGTAATACTTGGGTTTTCTGGTCTATTTGCACAAAGTAGGTAGGATGAGATTGGAGAATCGAGGCGATCGCACTTTGTTGTAAGAAAGATTTCAAAACAGGGTTATAGTCACTTAAAAGCCCTATGCTACCCGTCATCGCCAAAGCTAGCCAACAAGGAATTAACCAACCTGCAATCCAATAACGCGTTGTGAGAAACTTCTTGCCAAAGTGGTAACGACTAATCCACACTACAGGTAAAATTAACCAACCCAAGCCCATAGCCAAGCCAATAGTTGCATACTTGCGGATGTCAAAACTACCCCAACTAAGAACATCAATACTCACTATTACAAGTAAAACACCGAACCCACCAAAGCCATAACTGAGATTTCGAGGAAGATTCTTTTTTGCAAAAAGGCTTAATATATTTATTTTACCTTTTTCAAGAGGTAATTGGGGAGTAATTTCTGTCTGGTAAATACTACCTAACCAGTTTAAACCTACAGCTGCAAGCAAAGCTATAAACGGATAAAGGCAAAGACTATAGTGAGCAAGACGAGTGCTAAAAAGACTAAGTTCACAAAATAGGATAAGTGGAAAGCCAACTAATATTAACTGATAACGGGGAATAGGATGACGTACAGTCAAAAATAAACCTAAAAGTCCGAAAAAAGCCCAAGGAAATGCTTTTAAAAAAATATTCCATAAATAAAATAGTCGATCATTTCTATAATTATTTTCAGAACCTAGCTGCACAACAAACTTGAGCAATTCTTCAACACTTTGATTTCCGTAGTGCAGCCAGCTTAACCACAGCCAAACACAGGTAGGGATTAAACCTACAAAAAAGCCTAAATACAAAAATGGGTTAGTAAGATGATGATGACGGCGATGTTCCCAAATTAAATAAGGGAATAAAGCTATGATTGGCAAAAAAATCATAAAGCTTCTGACTAAGAAACCTAAACCTAAACTTAAACCAGCTATAAAACTCCAAAAATAGCGATATTTAGGATATGATTCCGTTTTTATTAAAGACAAAATAGCTAAAAGTACTAATAGAACCATCGGGAGATCAGGTGTACTTAAGCGAGAGTATTGTAGCCATAAAAATTCCACACTTAAAATTGCAGCAGCTAGCCAACCTAATTTTTTGCCCAGCATACTTTTGCCGATTTCATACACCAGCCATAAGCTAAAAATGCTAGCAATCATACTAGGAATACGCGCACTAGTATCACTCATACCAAACAGCTTGTAGAAACTGGCAATTATCCAATAAGGCCCAGGGGTTTTATGATGTGCTTTTTCCCAAGGAGTTATCCAATTACCAGAATCAAACATCAGACGGGCACGCGAAGCGTAAAGTGCTTCATCATGTGCCATCAGGCTATTGTGCCCAGAAGTAAATAATAATAAAGGCAGTATCCAAACTAACAAACTTAAATAGGGTAATGATCCGACTAGGCGAATTTGTTGCCAAATACGTTGCAAGAAGTGTAGTTTATATAACATTGAATTGATACAATTGAATGCTGCTATTTAGACTCGTTTATATGTCCTGGTGTTATTAAAATATGTTACATAGTGTTTGTTGAAAAATATCTGAAATTGCCGTAATTTTCGGAAAAAGTACTCCAAAATAGAGATTTATGCAGTTAAAACCGAATCAGCGCCTAAAATTAGACGACACAGACGATAAGCTGTTCTATGCCTATCCGCGCTTTGTTACCCATGTCGATGAAGGATTTATTCAACAGCTAACGGATTTATATCGCGATCGCCTCAAACCCAACACCCGCATTTTTGATATGATGAGCAGCTGGGTGTCTCATCTGCCAGAAGAGATGCAGTTTGCCCATGTGGAAGGACACGGACTCAACGCTGAGGAATTAGCACGAAATTCCCGCTTAAATCATTATTTTGTGCAAAATCTTAACGAAAATCCGCAGCTACCTTTACCAGATGAAGATTTTGATGCTGTTCTCAATTGCGTATCTGTGCAGTATGTGCAATATCCAGAAGCAGTATTTTCTGAAATTTACCGCATCTTGAAACCCGGCGGTGTTGCAATTATTAGCTTTTCTAACCGGATGTTTTTTGAAAAGGCGATTCAAGCTTGGCGGGAGGCTTCAGAAGCGCAGCGAGTAGAATTAGTCAAAGAGTATTTCGCCTCAGTTCCAGGATTTACAACCGCAGAAGTTATAGTTCATAAGTCAACATTACCGAGTTTATTACAGTGGTTGGGTGCAGCTGGAGGAGATCCATTTTATGCTGTCATAGCTTACCGCAATTAAATTCACTGGTACAGCATGGCGTAAATCCAGCTATAGTAATCCTATCTGAATTTGTGAAAAATAATTTTTTATAACGTAGACGCAAACGCGAGAGCGTCTCGTAGAGAAGCGGCAAGCCGCAGACTACCGCAGAGGCGCAGAGAACGCAGAGAGAATAAAGAGGGATTTTCACGAATGATTTAGGATTGCTATATTATCTCAAAGACAAGGGTAAATCCCCTTGTTAAAAAACCTTGTTATTTGTATATAGATAATTTGTGTAAATGAATTATTGGCTAATGAAATCAAAACCAGAAGCCTATAGCATTGCTGACCTTCAACAGCAGAACAAGACTATCTGGGACGGTGTTCGCAATTATCAAGCTCGCAACTTTTTGCGCCAAATGCATGAAGGAGACTTAGCTTTTTTCTATCACTCCAATGCTAATCCTCCTAATATTGCTGGGTTAATGCGTGTAGTGAAAAAAGATATTGCTGACCCGACACAGTTTGAGCCAGAAAGTAAATACTACGACCCGAAATCAAGTTTTGAATTCCCTCGGTGGCAAACAGTTGTAGTGGAATTTGTTAAGGCTTTTTCTAACCCTATCTTGCTACCAATACTCAAAGAAGAGTTTAGCGCCGAAGAGTTAATGTTGGTGAGACAAGGAAATCGGTTATCAGTGATGCCCGTCCCTGAAGCAATAGCTTTGAAGATTCTGGCGATGAAAACCTCCTAGTAGCGCAAGGCGGAAGTCACGTATTCAAAAGTCAATGACAGAGTACTAGTGGTCTGTCCCATTAATTTTGATGAGTTTGTAGTAAGCACAAAGCGTGCTTAAAAATCTAGGATTAAAGTCCTTACTACAGAAAAATTAATTTTGATTCCTCTCAATTGTTATTTGCCAAGTGTTTAATGTGGTTCCTACAGTTTTATCTAGGTTCGTCAAAGCATTGAGATATTCAATAGTTGCATTAAGTTCTGCGTTTCTTGCCTCAAGACCATCGCCTGTCAGGATATTGCGCTACTAGCGATCGCATCTGGTTGTTAAGAAGCTGCTGGTTTTTTTAGTTCTGAAGTTGCAAATCCGCTACAAGTGTGTTCTCCATTTTTGAAGCGTCAAGTGTAGGTTTTGCGCTGTTTGTTGGATGCGATCGGGTTTTCCTGGGTAAAACAATTGCCTCGCCTTTACTAATTGGCTGATTGCCTTTGGCGTTCTACGGTGACAACAGGCTGCTGTGCCGACTCTGCTGATCGATTTTGATGGACATAAACTAGCCAGCCCCCGGCGCTAACCGAAGCCAAAACTCCTGATCTGGCTAACCATTTAACTCCTGTCTTAAATTTATTTTTACCCTGCTCCATAAACGCAGCGCCCGCCGTTTTTGAGGTCATACAATCCCTTGCGGCTGAATCAAATAGTTGAAATGGCGTTGTCTAACTTTACCACTCGGCAGGACTTCTTGTATCAGCGATCAAAATTAGTATATTGCCTAACTCCACTTCAATATTCTGAAATTAAATCTAGTAATTCAAGGTTTTTAAACTTCTTTTTTATGCATAATTCAAGGATTTATGTTTTTATTACTATTCCGATTCATGCAATCTGAAGCTGAGGTTATATTTAGTAGTTCATGGTTGTAGTTTAAGACCATTGCACAGGATCTAATTGATAGTAACGTTGCAGTTGCTCATAAAGTCCTGAATGCTTGGACAATAATTGGTGCGGTTTCTCAAAGAATGTCTCAGTCGCTACGGCAAAAAATTCTGCGGGATTCGTTGCACCATAGCTATCCATTACCGTCTTTACGCCTTGTAGAACATCATTACAAAGTTGTTGATATTCTTGTGTCATCACCTTCGCCCATATAGTATAGTCTGAGTTGCTTTGCAGTATAGGAACTCCTTCAGCTTTACCATCTTCTTGATCCAACTGATGGGCGAATTCATGAAGCACAACGTTACGTCCATCTTCCCAGTTATTAATGTCTTGTTTCACCTGTTCCCAAGACAGTACTACTTGGTCATTTGTCCACGATTCACCCAGTCTTGCCACACGTCTTTCTTCAACAACATAATTTCCAATGGAAGTCGTTTCCTGAACAAAATAAGCATTAGGATAGACTAGAATTGAACGAAGTCTAGGGAAGTATTGCCCACGTTCATTTAATAGGAGTAAACAGGCGATCGCAGCAAGGGTCAGTTTCATTTCCTCCGTCACCTGTAATCCTCTACAGCCAATAAATTGCTTTTCTGTTAAGAATACTTGAATATGTCCCTGAATTCGTCTGATTTCATTGGGAGAGAGACACAGATAAATAGGAAGATTATTCTCAATAATTGCATTCCACAGTGGGGGAAAAGGACGGTGCTTGAGACGGTTTCTTCGCCTTTTTACTATAACAGGATTGATTAAAATCCCGGTGAGAATCAGCCCAATAATGATAAAGACAACTATTGTTTGAATCATTGACTTATGAGCAGGTTACATATTTAAGTTACTGTTAATTAGGTGCAAATAATTATTTACAGCGTTAGCATAACGCACCAAAAACCTAAAATGATGCGTTACGCTAACGCTGTAACACACTCTACAGCTACTAAAACCATTAAGAAAAGAAAAAAATGGCAGCAACTTACACAATCTATCCTAACAAATACTTTTTAAAGCTAAAATTTTTTAAAATGGATGAAATGACGGGTTTAGTTAAACATTGCACTCAGGTAACCAGTAATATTCAACATTCGGTTGACCGTTGATTTTGTTAGTTGATAGCTTACTGAACTTGAAACCATGTCGTTCGTAAAATTTACAAGCTTGCATATTCGCTTGTAATGTGTGAAGCTTCAGTCCTTGCGGACAAATTGCCTTAGCTTGGGCAAGTAAGACTGAACCGATACCCTGATTTTGATAGGTCGCATCTACAAACAGCTGACTTAACCATTGTTCCTCTTTGAGAACTACAACAAAACCCACAATCTGATTTTCAACTTCCGCCAGCCAAATATCCCCATGTACAGCCAGGTCATCACAAAATCGAGCTTTCCATAAAGAATATGGCTGTGGGTGTTTAATAGGAGAAAATGTTTCATGCCAAGTTCGATACCACAAACGGACAATATCTTCTAAATCATTTAATTGATAGGGACGAATCGTTACCACGATATGGCAAGTTACTTTTAAAGTAGTACTTTCATGTTTGCAGATACTTTAATTATACTGGTTTAAGTGGATAGTTTAGGTGCGAATTATTCTAAGTAGCGTCACCATTTTAAAATACTTAGTCAATGCAATGGGAAGATGCGAAAACTATATTTACTGGCACATATTACCGCTATTGGATCAGGATTATGCAAGATTGGACTTTGGTAGAAAGGGTTTTTTGAAGCCCTTGCTCAACTTTGCTAATCAGTTTATCAAAAGCCTCTTGATCTGCTGTCAATTGTTCTTGAAGAACTTTCTCTAACTCAGGCTTTATTTGCTCACACATATCATCGATTTTTCTATCACTCAAAAAACTAGAACGAACCCAACTAGGTACATCCACATTTGTCTTAATTACTTCTTGAACACTCTTGCGATTTAGCTCCATTCCTGCCGCCATAACCGAAGCCCCATATACTAGTGCAATAGGCCAGGTTAAATGTCCAGTGAGTATAAGAGTGATGATGCTAGCTACAGTGCCTCCACCAATTACTACATTGACAATAAAGCCCACTGTCTCAGCCAGGATGGCATCTCCAATCCGTAACTCTGGGTTAACAAAATTTGGGTCAATACTATCCTGGAACCTTAAGCTGCTTCTAGGTATCTGAAACTTTCGACATATTGGATCGGTTTGTGCGGCTAAATCGGGTTGGATTTTATTGCTAAACCAAGAAGCGCATTGATGATTAATTATCTGCACAGCGCGTTCGTCGGAGACGTTGCCGGAGGCATCGCTTTTGAGCCACTGTTCTGCCCGACTAATTAAAGATGTTTCCAAATCGGCTAAAGTCCGTATTTTGTTTTTTTGCCAATCTTTTAAACCTAGTTTAACTGCATTGACAATCAAACCATCTGTCAAAGGCTTAGTTAGTGATTCGATTAACTCCGGGATATGCCTTTCAATCAAACCTTTAAGCGTATTCGAGGTAAATAGCTTGTTGACTTCTTCTTTAAAAGCAGCAGCACGCAGATCCCATCGTCCTACTCGTGCTAATCCCAGTGCAATACACCGTTCCGGTTCCGGATCGGGGCGAAGCAGCGTTTCTGGTTCGGGAAACATTTCCTGACAAAGCAAGTGCGTAAACTTCATGCGAGATGCACCGCCAGTCATCAGCAGAAGTTTCGGCACGATTCCAAGTTTTTCTAGCTTTTCTTTCGCCTCGGTTAAAGATTCGGTAAACGATCGCACCCAACTATGATGCCCCAGTTCCGGTAAGGGCTGGTTTAAAATTTCCTCCATCATCAATTTATTGACTTGGGGAATAAAATAAATCTGTTCGTTGATCGACTCGAAGCCACGCGCAAAGGATTCAGGATCGCTGTATAGCTGTTCATTAGAAAAGTAATCTTCTTTAGCTTTGCGACAAGCAAGTTCACAACGAGCTTGGTGATGCGGATATTCCTTAAATACTTTTTCGAGTAATGCTTTTTGTTCGTGGTTGGCAAGAGTCCGGGCAAAAATAGCTTTGTCAATTAGAGATGCACCTAAAGTATTACTCCCGAAATCTATAGGTATCTCTTCTAAGCTCTTAACCAGAGTAAAATCTGTAGTTGAAGAACCAATATCGACAATTAGCACCGATGCAACAAGTTTGTCATACTCCAGTTTCCCGGCTTCCTTGGCTTGCATGAAAGCAGCCCGCGATTCGGGTACAACATTTAGTTGGGGAATGCCAGCTTCTTGAAGTAGCTTTTGGTATTCGGTGCGATCGCTAACTGACCATCCTGAAGGGCAACCTATGTAAAAATAGCTACTTTCCCCACCTTCAAGTTGTTTGCTTTCTTTCAAAAGGCGGTAGTAGGTTGCTACAAAAGTGCTGATTGTTTCCCGATATTTGGGATCGTTATTGGGTTTTTGCTTGAAAGAAATTGTCAGCTGGGTAACTCCAGCTTGAATTAATGCTTGTTCGCCAACAAGATAACCGAGTTTGGGATGCCAGCCAAGGGCTGTAATTTGGTTTTTCTTGTTATTAATCTCTAGCATCTGGGGGGGGTCGATGCTTTCCACTACAGCTTTAGCTACAGCCGTTTCACCGTGTCCCAAATCAAAACCGATTGTTTCTAAAATTTCCATACCCTTATTGTCTATTATTCTCTAGCAGAGGAATATGCTGGCTCAATTACCCTACCGCGCCGAATCAAGCGATCGCCTTTCAACAAAGCCGGAGTTAGAGTCACATGATCTTTGGTATCGGGGTCGATACTTGGCTCAAAGTCAAAATACTCGCGATCGCTGTGCGGGTCATTTGGTCGGTAAATTTGAGTATTAATTCCCTGAGACATTAAAATCTGTGGCAGAAGTTTTGCAAGTTCATAAGCCATTTGGGGTTTATCAAGTTTTGATGCGCCCATCAGCCTTTGCAGAAAATTCAATAGCTCTGGCAGTTCTTCTATTGCTAAGTCGCCTTCATGTTTATTCCATTCTTCTACTCTAGCTACTGCTAGGTCGATAGTGTTGAGAGCATCGCCAAGATGATCTAAAAATACTTTGCTATCAACTTGAAGCATAGGTTTAGGTAATTCCAATAGCTCTGAAGACATAGAATTTTGCTGGCTCTTTAACTCAAGTTGAAGCACAACTTCTACCCCTAGAAGTATAGAGGTTAGTAAGATAGCCATCCATGCACCTGGAGTAGTTTTAGTTAAAGAGAACAACGAACTTAAGATGCCTATATAAATTAGTCCTTTTAGCAGTTTCAGGATTAATCTGCTGGAAAAAAGGTTTGTACTTGGGTTAGTAAATTGCTTTTGCTCTGTTGGAGCAATTTGAGAATAGTTAGCCGCAGCAAGAGTAGCGATGGACTGCCGCAGGGTATCTAGGAAAAAGGAAGCCAGACGAATTTGAGCCAGATTAAGTTTTTCAATGTAAATTCTTTCGAGATTATCAAGTCGATTCTGAACCAACTTAACTATCTCCTCAATGTTGGTTGTGTTATCAATATCTGTCTGAAGTTGGTTGCGTTCTTCGCTAAAAAGTGAAGTAATTGTTTTCATTGCGTTGACTAAGACTTTAACGTTATTAATTAGGAGTGAAATGAGCAGACAACTGCTTATTTAAACCTGTAATCACATGATGACTGATGTAATTAATCTAAGTTGTGTAGTTCCAGTATTTTTGGCTGGAAAATTGCGCTCAATGTTATCTAGAAATCTTGCATATAGTTGAGATCACACGTAGACTGCTGATGAGGCAGGTTCACTGGAGCCTTTGAAGGCCAACCATTGCTAACCATTGATTGCAAATTACACCCATTAGAAGGAGGAGCAGAATGTTTATCTGCGTCATTGCAGACTACGGTACAGGAGATCCGGCATTTACAGAAGTCACACAACGTCTGCTGATGGCTTTTCCCCATGCCCAAATTCATTTGCTTTCGGTTCCAGCATTCAGTACATTGGCAACGGGATTCTGGATTGCCCAACTAGGACTTAACCCAGGCCCTAGCGATCGCCTAATTTATCATAACTGTGCGCCTCGTCAGGATGATCCTGAAGCCCGTCGGGATAATGAAGGTGAAGGACTAACTTATGCTCTTTTATCTAATGGTGTAAAAGTAGTGGGTGTAAATGCAGGCTACACGCTCTCTTTTATCAAAGACTATACAAAGGAGTTGCGAGTGGTCAACGTTGCTCGTGGTGGTTCGCAGTTTCGCTCACGGGATGTATTTCCTCCGGCGGCGGCGGCCATTATGAATGAAGATTTTAGCCTTCTAGGAGATAGCCTTAAGAGTGAGCAAATCCCAGATGTTCCACCAGATCGAATTGCCTGGATTGATGGCTACGGCAACATCAAAACAACTATTGGGGCGCATACACTGAATTTAGAGCCTCAAAGCAAGATCGTGATCCGAATTGGAGATGTGGTCAGTGATGCAGTGTATTCTGATGGCAGCTTCAAGGTGTCTGAAGGGACTTTAGCCTTTGCTCCTGGTAGTTCCGGTTGGTCAATAGGCGATTCAGGAGAACCATTGCGCTTTTTAGAGCTATTTCTGCGAGGAGGGAGTGCTTGGGAACGCTTTGGCCGTCCCCGTGTGAATCAGCAAGTAACTCGAATTGCCTAAATCAAATCCACTCCCTCATACCCTACAGATAAACCTGACTTTTCACAGTATCTTGACTTGTACTGACTTTTCACGTTATGAGGAAAAGTCCACCACAAACCTAACCCCCTTCCCGACGCGGGAAGGGGGGAAATTCAAAAGCTCTCTCCTTAAAGAAAGAGAGAAATAGAAGTGAGGTTTTCCAGATGCCGTGAAAAGTCAGGCGTTTGTAGAGACGTTGTATTGTAACATCTCTACATACTACTAAATCCCACTAATAACCTTAACTAAACAGTAAGGAATAAGAGTTACAGAGAGTTCTTGTCTAAGTGATAGCAAAGTTTAAGGGAATTTAGCGTAATTTCATTCAACGACTGTTACCGAAGCCCCTTCATTTGCTGGAGGTACACCGGGTAATTCAAGACAATATCCAGCACCATACACTGTCTTGATATAGCGGGGATGGCGGGGATCTGGTTCTAGCTTGGTTCTCAAGTGGCGAATATGGACTCGAATCGTTTCTATGTCATCATCAGGATCGTAGCCCCAAACTTCTCTGAGGATTTCGCTGGGAGAAACCGTTTGACCGTGGCGTTGCAATAAGCAGTGAAGTAACTCAAATTCCAAGTGAGTCAATTTCACCGTCTCATTGAACCATATAGCCTCAAATCTTTCGGGAACGAGGGTTAATGAGCCATAGTTTAGAATTTCACTATGCTTTGCTGCTTGGGGAATGCGGTCAGTACGCCGCAAAAGTGCCCGTACCCGCGCTAGCAGTTCTTCAACTTCAAAAGGCTTGGTGAGGTAGTCATCTGCGCCAGCATTAAAGCCTTCCACCTTGTCCTGAGTTTGGCTCAAAGCCGTCAACATTAACACGGGAATCTCAGAGGTGCGATCGTCTCGGCGTAGGCGTTGACAAACGGTAAACCCATCTACCCTGGGCAACATTAAATCGAGCATGATCAAGTCTGGTTGCAGCTGGAGAGCCAGCGCTTGACCTTTGATGCCGTCTTCAGCTTGACTAACATCGTAGCCAGCCATTTCCAAGTTGACGGCAACTAGTTCTGAAATCGCTGGGTCATCGTCTATGACAAGAATCCTCGGCATTCTTAAAAATTATTACTACTTATTAAGGATAATTAACAACCTTTGATAGATACAAAGATTTTTGAATCGATTCTAAAAAAGTTTTTAAATCTTACATAAATATTAAGATTAAATGACTGTGAAATCAAGACTCAACTATATGAAATCTTATAGTCTATGATGTGTTATACTCCGCCCTACAATCCGTCTTGGTTTTTACAAAACGGTGTGATGATGACTGTATACACCGCTTTGTGGGGAAAGCGTTACTGGGAAAGTACTGCTCTATTACCAGAACCGTCTTATCACGAGAAAATCTTTGTTGGTGGCCAAGGTGTGCCAATTTTTGGCTTGGTTGCCATCCCTGAAAATGCTCATAGCACGATTATTGGCACTTATGGCATTACTGGAGAGTTAGAGACGGAATGGTATTTGAGAGTGCTAGGGCGTAAAGCCTACGCTCAAGGCTATGCTGTGGTGTTATTTGATTGGCGGGCCCACGGCAAAACTGCCGAATTGTCCCCGACTCTGACTTCTGATGGTTTGTATGAGGGGGAAGATTTTGTTTGCATCGCTGCTGCTGCTAAGGCAATGGGATATCCGGGTAAATTTTGGTTTACAGGGTATTCTTTAGGAGGGCAATTGGCGCTATGGGCGGTGAAAGTCGCTGGTGAGGTGATTAGCGAGCATGAAGATTTAGGACTAGAAGATAGCGATATTGGCGGTGGTATGGTGATTTGTCCGAGTTTGGATTCGGAGCGATCGCTATCTTATCTAGTTAAAAAGCCCTTCGGCAGATATTTGGAAGCGGGGATTGCCCAGAATTTAAAAAAACTGGCATGGCGGATACATGATGCTCATCCCGGAAGCATTGATGCGGCGGCGATTGAACGGGCGAACAGTATCTGGGGTTTTGATAATGAATTGGTAATTAAGCGACTGGGTTTTCCGTCTGTAGAGGCATATTACCAAGCTAGTAGTGCTTTACAAATATTGCCGCAAATCTCAAAACCGACTTTGATTTTATATGCTGCTGATGACCCACTTTTTGACCCAGCTATCATACCGGAATTAGAAGAAGCCTGCGATCGCAATCCCGTAATAGATTTGTTACTGACTCAGTACGGCGGCCATGTTGGTTATTTGAGCAGCAAAAAGTGCCAGCGTCAAGTAAACGATTCTGATCCTTGGTGGGCATGGAATCGGGTTTTACAATGGTTGGAGGAAAAGCGAATAGGGTAATAGGCGAGAAAATATTCTAGTTGCTAGGATACTCGAAAGATGGAGTCGTATTGTTTGGAAGTCCAAAATAGAGAGAATGGCATTGACTAAGAAGTTACCACAATATTATTGGTAAACCAGCAATGACAGAAGCAATACCTGTCCAGAGAGTAAAGCGCTCAATATCTACTTCATCCAAAGCAACGCTCATTTCCTTAATTGCTAATACAAGCGCTGTCAGTAGCAGCACAAAGAAGGCAAGGTACTCAAAATTATTTATCATTCATCCTCGCTATCTCTACAAAAAAGTAATCCTAATAGGTTTTTAACAAGCTTTGCTAAGGGTTTTTTGTTTCAGATTTAACAATTTAGGATAAAAATTATTTACCTTTGAAGATATCTCTACTTCAAATAGCCAAATCATGGTTTCATAACCAACCCGACCCATTTATGGCTTTGGCCCCATAGGCATTTTCACCAAATATTCCCAGATGCCTGACTCAAATCGGTAGTTTTTTATAACGCCTTTCCCACCCATAAAACTTACTATCTGACCTTTACAAAACTTAGGTACTGGTAAAACACTTGCAGACATTCTTCAAAATTCCTTTCAGTAACACTGTAATAGTTAATGTTGTAGCCAAAAGAAAATTTGTTATTCTCTGTCAAGGGTTTTAATGCATTCTCTTTCAGGGGATTTAACCTTGAATTAAAGATAGTACATCTAGAGCAATAAATCACAATATTAGTTAAAAAAAGCAATTGCAGCTACTGTAACTCAGTATTAAGTAGTTATGTTGACAGCCAGAATAAACATCTAACAACTCTTTTGGCAGATTTTATGAAAAACAGGCACAGTTGTATAAACAGTGAGGGCAATCGCCCATCCTGGGCGTGTGAAGGATTGCGATTTATATTTATTTTTTTAAATTAAGTATTTGTTGACTATTAATTGCGGCTAGAAGTTGAGAGATGATTGTCCTTAATCGAACTGTTTATAACACATCTTTGTACGAATATATCCTTAAGAGGATTGAAAATTTTGCTGAAATATGAATAGTTCCTGTTCTGCAAATTTACTAAAGCTTGATGAAAAGATTTAAGATGGCAAGGGCGTGATGGTCGAGCGCCGTTAACTGCAACGCTGCAAAATCATAGCCCAAGAAAGCTGTAACCCTGCGTTGAACCGACGAAGCGATGAGCCTGGCGGCATGGCTACGCTTACCGCATTGGTCTGGCGCATAGTATAGTAGCGCTAAAGCGTCAAACCAGATCCACTGATAATAATCGTCGTAATTAAACAAAGTACTAGAGTACAATTCCTTTGACTTTTTGACTCAATGACCGCTCCTAATGATATTTGGCTACCTGCACCGACAGATTTAACTCTATTACAGAATGAGATTCATGTCTGGCGCATAGAACTTGACCAACCAGAAGTACAGCTGCAAAATTTAGCAGCGACTCTTTCCAGTGACGAAATAGCTCGTGCTGAACGGTTCTATTTTCAGGAACATCAGCAGCGTTTCATTGCTGGTCGTGGTATTCTCCGAACTATATTAGGTCGCTATTTGGATATGCAGCCCCTACAAGTGCAGTTTAATTATCAACAGCGTGGCAAACCAGTATTAGCAAATACATTTGCCGATAGTGGACTGGCGTTTAACTTGTCTCATTCCCAAGGGTTGGGTTTGTGTGCGGTGAATTGTACTAGAGAAATTGGTGTAGACCTAGAACATATTCGCCCGATGTCTGATCTGGAAGCTCTTGCCAAACGGTTCTTTTTACCAAGAGAATATGAAATGTTGCGATCGCTATCTGCAAACCAACAGCAAGAGGTATTTTTCCGTTACTGGACTTGTAAGGAAGCTTATTTAAAAGCAACTGGAGACGGACTAGCTCAGTTAGAGCAAATTGAAGTATTGCTGACTCCCACAGAACCAGCTAAGTTACGGATAACTGAAGACTGGAGTCTTTTTGAACTAGTGCCTGCTAACAATTATGTTGCTGCTGTTGCAGTGGCGACTTTAGGCTGGGATTTGAAGTGTTGGCAGTACTGATGTTGACTAAGCTCATCTCCTGGGTGAAACAAGAGAAATTTTGCGAACAAATGACAAATGACAACCTGCTTATTTATCTTCCTGCATATTTCGCACAATTTTTGTTACCAGTTTTCTAGGTACAAATCTGACGCTTTTTGCAAGTAGTTTATTCATAAACCCAGGAATCGCAATAGTTTTGCCCTTCATTAAGGCGCGAAAACCAATTTCGGCCACTGTTTGTGCATCCATCATCCTCTTACCCTTAAGCAACTTAGAGTCAGCCATTCCGGTTCTTTCATGAAAAGCAGATGCGGTTGAGCCTGGGCAAAGAACTGTCACAGTGACACCTGTACCTTCTAATTCATTAGCGATCGCTTCAGAAAAAGATAAGATATAAGCTTTAGTAGCAAAATAAACCGCCATCAAAGGCCCTGGTTGAAAAGCAGCAGCCGAGGCAACATTTAATATTTTACCTTCACCTTGCTTTACCATGTGCTTCACAAATAGCTTGGTTAAATGGGTGAGGCACACCAAATTTACCTGTAGCATTTCCAATTCAGCAGCTAGGTCTGTTTGGTGAAATAATCCATAGATACCAAATCCGGCATTATTTACCAGCACGTCAACATTAATATCGGCGAGTTGCAACTCCGTGAAAATTTCTTCAGGAGCTGTTGATATAGATAAATCCTTAACAATAGTTTTGGCAAGATTTCCGAATTCTTCTTGGAATTTAGCTGCAATTTCTACAAGCTTTAACCCGTTTCTGTCTACTAAGACCAGATTGTAATCATGAGCAGCAAAAATACATGCTAATTCGTAGCCAATACCACCGGCTGCTCCAGTAATAAGAGCAGTTTTTTTGCTCTGAGTTTGATGTGTTGTGTTCATGTAAAAATATTGGTGAATTCAACTTGATGAAGCTGCGTTGCATTTACAGTGGTTTTCGTTCTACAATTAAGTACGCGTAATATCTGAACCAGCGATAAATGTCTGGAGCTATTACCCTTTCAATTGCTTGTGTAATGCGTTGGATAGATGTAGCAGTCCAAACGGAAATTTAGGATTTATGCATCGAATAAATTGGGCATTAAAGAAGTTCGGTTATTTCAAAGTACTAGCGCTGGCTTTTGATTACTCACAAAAGCCAGCAGGTAAAATCAAACTTTTATGCCCGACACTAACCATTCTATCCTCAATTGCTTCTGTCAAGGGGTGAATCCTAAAAATTTACATTATTGAGCATAAAAAAACAAGGCAATTATATTGCCATTGTTAATATATAAGTTGTTGCTGGCATCTGAAATATTGACTGTTCAGTAGTACTGAGTTTTAAAAAATGGACTAAATCAAATTATTTTGTAGGGTGTGTTACAGAACCCGTAACGCACCGAAAGTATCCGGGATGGTGCATTACGTTGTTAACACATCCTACGAAAGTTGTAAATTCTTAAGCGATATTTAAGAAACCGCTTTGAATCAAGTAGGCAGTATAAGTCATAAACAATTGAGAGTCAATTGGAGGACAAACAATACAACTGCCTGCTAGTGCATGAAGAGTATCTTGGCAGCTAATATGGGGTCTTCTAGCTTGTAAGTACAAATCAGGAATAGTCAGTTGCTCATCAGACCAGCGTTCTAGTAAAAATGGCCGTAGAGTATATAAAGGATTGTCTACAGAAGACACATTATTGATTAACTCTGATTGCCATTTATCGTAGGGAATCATATCAACTGAATAACCAAAAGAGCGAATCCACTCAACTAATATTTTCAAAGAAACAGGTTGGGGATGTTGTAAATTGAAAGCTTTACCTATGGATTCTTTTTGCCGTGATAGATAAACGATCGCTTTACTTACATAATCCACAGGAGACATATCCAACATATAATCTACATCAGGGAAACTTCCCATTTGTAGACAGCCCTTGGTCATCAAATTGATAAAGTCATGTGTGTTACAAATGCCTGTTTTGCTATCACCAGAAATCAGTGGTGGTCTATGGATAGTTACAGGAAGTCCACGGTCACGAGCAATTTTAACTAACTTTTCAGCTACCCATTTAGTTTGTGAGTAACCAAGATAAATACCTTCCCAATGATTGAATTCATCCTGTTCTTTAACAACCTTGCCAGCATAAGCAGTGGATTCAAAAACAGCAACGCTAGAAACGTAATGTACAGGTTTGACTTTAATTTGACATGCCAGCCTCAAAACTTCTTGTGTTCCTAAAACATTGGCTGCCTTCAATGCTGAGTAGGGAAAAACATAGTTCAACAAAGCACCACTATGATAGATAGTATCAATATTGGTAGCTAAAGATTGAAACTGTTCAGAGCCAACACCTAACAATGGCTGAGATAAATCACCGACAATTGGAATAATTCTAGAGTTAAATTCTTCCTGCCAAATTGCATACTGTTGCAGATTCTTTTGGAGTTTGCTTTTGCCTTCTTCAGCATTAGCAGTACGCACTAAGCAATAGATATCCGCATTGGTTTCTTGTAGCAATTCCCGGATGACAAAAGCTCCTAAAAAGCCTGTTCCTCCAGTTAAAAAGATATTCTTGGGTTCACCCACAGCTACATTAGATGCAGCACCGGGATTGATGGTAGGGTCAAGAACAGCCTCGGCACTTAAATCTAGAACAGAGGGTGCAGCATTGGCATTAGAGGATGTCACCCCTGTATCTTGAATTGGTGAACCTTCTTGCACTTCTTCAGCTAAACGCTGTGAAAGAGCTTCAATATTTGGGTAATGCCACAGTAGCAATGGAGAGGGTTGAAATCCGAGCAACTTTTCCAAGTTACTTACTAGAACCATTGCTTGGGCTGAATCCAAGCCATAGTTTTCTAAATGTTCTTTTACATCTATTTCATCAGTTGCGACTCCTAGCAACTTAGCTAAGTTAGATACCAAAAATGTTTGAATATCGTCTGCTGTGAAAGACTGTTTTATAGTCATTTTTAAATCTCCAACAATGATGTAGAACGAACAGGGTGATACTGACTGTAATAATCGGAAGCTTGTAGCCCTTGAATTTTCAAATTTTGGACACGATACAAAAAGGCTGCACCAGTCATAATTTGATTAGCTACATCAACTACCCGACGATTATTTGGTTCCGATAGATAAGAACCACGTACCCAGTCATTGAAACCGCCCATTGCCGGGCCACACCAAATTTGATAATCGACTTCTCTACCTTTTTCACCAGAACTAGACCAGCGAGAAGATAATCCTAGATACCAACGGAAAATCAACGCCATTTTCAGTTTAGGATTATTAACTGCTTTCCCAAGTTTCTCAGGATTCTTTTGGGACAAATAAGCCGCAGTTCCTTCCCATACTTCGGCAATAGTTTTGCGAAAAACTTGTTTTTCTAATTTCTCTCTTTCTGCTAAAGGAATCTCTTCAATAGAATCATAAGCGCGATAGAGTTCAAATAATTTCTGCGCTCGCATGGGGAACATTGTACCCCGTTTGAGAACTTGCAGTTTGACTCCCATTTCAAACATATCTGCTGCTGGGGCCATTATCATATCAGCCATTTCTGCTTGAGATAATAACTTTTTGGTATGTTCACAAGCCCCAGATTCAACACATGACTGATTAATTGAGCCGGTCATTATATAAGCAGCACCCATCATAAAGGCTGCTAATGCTGATTGTGGTGTACCAATTCCCCCTGCAACACCAATTCTAATAGGTGTTTGGTAATGATATTGTGCTTGAATTTCATCCCGTAAGGCAATAATAGAAGGTAACACACAAACCAGGGGACGATTATCTGTATGACCTCCAGAATCAGCCTCAACGGTAATATCATCAGCCATTGGAACTTTGGCTGCAAGGGTTGCTTGTAACTCAGTAATTAACCCTTGTTCCAGCAGTTCTTTGATTATTCTGGCCGGTGCTGGTTGCAGAAATTTAGTAGCAACTTCTCGGCGAGAAATTTTGGCAATGATTTTATTTTTGATTTCAATTTGATTGGTGTTATTTACTCCCAATCCAGCAAGACGGTAATAAACAATGTTGGGAGTCAAGTCGAGAAATGCAGAGGCTTCTACTGTTCTCACTTGATATTTGAGGTATAAATCCACAGCCCGGCGTTCAATCGCAGGTTCATTGGGACTGTGAATTAAATTAAATGCATAAGGGCCTTGAGGTAAAGCTTCTTGAATGCGATTTATCGCTACTTCCAAACGTTCTGGAATTAAACCACCTGCACCAAAGGAACTCAAAATTTGCTCTTTTCCAAGTGCAATGACCATTTCTTCAGAAGCAATTCCGCCAGCCATTGCGCCAGTAACGTAGGCATATTTCACTCCATGAGAGGAGAGGAAATTAGGATCTCCAAATTGTTGAATGCGAATTGGTGCTGCAAATGTTAGCAACTCTACTTGTGCTGTTGTGCCATTATCACCAGGGGATAAATAACCCTCATTAGTGACACCGATTTTTCCGGCAACTTTCACGATGTAGCAGGGTTTATTTAACACCATCAATTTATCTTTGATGGTTTGTTTCTCAAAAGATACAGTTTCTAAAGAACCTTTCCAAACCTGGTTTTTGTTATAAGACCAGGAAGAGAAATTAAGGCCATTATCGTGTTTACTTAGTACCGTATCTACGGTTGTCACGGCAGTTATCCCTCGGATTACAAGCAATGGATGATTAAAGTTGAAGAGTGTAGACTTTTTATAGGAGTCTAAGTTTTCTTTTTTTACGAACCGCAGAGGCGCAGAGAACACAGAGGAACATAGTAATACCAATTCTCTAAAAGATGCACTTAATCTTTATTAAACGAACCGCATAGACGCAAAGCGGTGAAGCAGCGCGGTCTTGGGGGTTTACCCCATGAGCGACTGCTGAACCCGGAGGGCTTCCCGCAGGGTAGGACGCAAAGGGCGGGTTCGCGCAGCGTCTCGTAAAGCCTGCGGCATAGCTTCGCTTAGGGCGCAGCCTCTCGTAGAGAAGAGAAGGAAGAGAAAGTTTAGAGAGAATTGGTATGAGATATTAAGATTCGTCGTTAAGCAAATTTTGGGCGCAAGCTAGTTGCAATTGAATGATTTCGCTCATTTGCTGACTGTAATCTTGTCTAGCTTGTAAAAAAGCAGTATGTGCTTTAGTTATCTTTGAATTATTAGCATTGAGCTTTTGATACTGAGTCTTATTTAAATCGAACATGCTGATGATGCTACTAATTTTTCTAGTTATGACTGGCGGGGAAGACAGATAAATTGGCTGTCTAATTGTGCTTGACTCAGAAGATTGTAATTGTTCTCTCGTTTCAAAAACGTTATCAATGATATTTTTCGGTTTTACTTCTTCTAGCTGAGGCAATATGTTAGGGGAATGACTTTCTTGTTGAGTTATGTGGTTGGAAGTGTTAAGATAATCTGTGATTTCAGATTGTTGGAGATTAGGTATGTTTGGATGCTGTATTTTGAAGCGAGCGCTCCTAAGATCCCCAGCAAAATCTTTAACAATCTGGCGATTTTCGTCACTCAAAATTGTAGCTGCGATCGCTTTCCCACCCAAGATAACTGTTCTCAATGTTGCTTTATTTGAATTAGCGGTTTCTTGGGCTTTGCTATACAGTGGTGATAAATCCAAGTTCACCTGATGACTGAGTAGTTTTGCTAATGCTTTGACCATCGAAGCATGATCATCCATTCCTCTACGATTCAGAGAAACTGTGATGTGTTCTTTGTTGGCGAGAATTTTATCAATCCATCGTGAACAGACACTACCGGCACCTGCTTCTATAAATATTTTGACACCATCACCGTAGACACGATTAACTAATTGCGGAAAATCAAGTTCTTGACACAATCCTTTGGCAATGTTGTGAGCAATTGTATCACTTTCAAGGGCAATCGGTTGATAATCGGCGGCAGAATAAAATACAATACCTGGGAGATTTTGGGATGGTAAGGTGTTTACCTTCTTGATTTCCTCGTACTGCGATCGCATCGCTTCACAATGTATTACATGGTCGAAGGGAGCAGGGAAAGCGTTGCAACCTAAAGTTGTAATCACCCGCTTACAGGCTGCATCATCACCAGCAATTAATACTTCTTCTGGTGTATTGATTTGAGTTAGATAAACGCGATTCTCATGTTTCAGGCATTCTCTAACTTGCGATGGAGTAGCCATGAGAACATAGGTATTCCAAAAATTGTTGTTTTGTAAATTTGGTGAATCTGTTAATCCCCAATATTCACGCACAGCATTTTTAGGGCCAGATAACTTATCGCCAAAGAGAGGGGATGAGTTTAAATTGTTACTTCCACCAGAAAAATTGCTCCAAACTCCTTGAGCAGACATCATGCTAGTTTCGCCCAGGCTATAGCCAAAAACACATTGTGGTTTGACTTGGAAATCATCTCGAATAATTGTAGTAATGAGTCGAGAATAAGCAATTTCTGTTTCAAACATCGCTAGTGAATCATCTAGAAATTCTTTTTCAAGAGTTTCTAGTTGCCTGGTGGAAAATTTATGCAAGCTTCGGGGATAAAGTCGCTGATGAATTTCGATAGCACGATTAGCAAGACTATTGAATATTGTGTCATCGTAGACTTTTGGGAATAAGCGGAAGAGATTCTGACCGATACCCACATAAGAATTGACAGCTGCCGGATAAACGTAAGCTAATGCTCCAGTTTTACCCAATGGTTTAGCTGTGAAATAGCTTCCTATTGGTGTTTGCCAATCTGTGCCGTTCTCAAAAGCATTATTTACACCTTTGCGGGCAGATTCAATTTCTTTGAATAGTTCTTTTTTGTTACGTCCTGTGATTGATAAGACGTATTTTGCATCAGAATGTCCTTCAAAATTAGCGAATGTTTGGCTGGCGGTAGCCGATAAAGAGGAACTTTCTTCGATGGTTTGTTGAAGATTGTTCAGAAAATCTGGTATGTTGGAGCGATCGCTAACTGCGATCGGGAACAGATGAAAAGGCATTTGCTGCAAATACCTGTTGTCCCGTTCTTGTTGGCTGGGTTCTTCCGATAAGATTAAATGGGCATAACTCCCATCTATACCCATGCTATTAATTGCTGCTATTCTGCGTGTAGCGCCTTGATCGATAAACCAAGGTCTTGATTCTATTGCCACATAGAATGGACTACCTGACCATACTTGCGGTGTTTTGACACCAGACCATTTTGGTGTGGCGGGAATATACCTGTAATAAAGACAAAGAGCGGTTTTAATTAGGCTAGCGATTCCCGATGCTGTATAGGTGTTACCGATATTAGCTTTGATGCTGCCCAATGCACAGTGCAGACCATTTCCTACTTTCGGATAAGCTTGCAACAAACCTGTGATTTCCGCTTCATCCTCCTGGGGAACGCCACTACCGAAGACTTCCACATAGTTAACCTCTGTGGGTTGAATATCTGCCATCTGGAAGGCTTGTTTACAGACATTGTTGATAACTGAAGCATCAGGTTTTACTAAAGCGTTACCCAAAGTAGAATTACCTTGTGCAAAACTTATAGCATCAATTACTGCATAGATGCGTTCATTTTCTTCCTTAGCAGCTTCGTGGCGCTTGAGGACAACTGCACCCGCACCTTCGCCAACCGTCCAGCCATTGGCTTGTTGGTCAAAACCCAACGTATTGACACCCGTATTAATTGGTGCAAATTGGTTGCGGAATAAGACATTTTCCACACCGCCGGCTAAATCTACTGCACCCACAACCACCGCGTCAACTTCCCCTGTAGCGAGTAGCATTTGTGCAGCTTCCAACGCCTTGAGGGCAGAATTTTCGCCAGCACTGATGGTGAATGCAGGACCAGTGAAATTCCATAAAGCTGAAATCCGACTCGCCATGATGTTGGCGATGTGACTCACATATTCGCCGATTTCTACAGGTTGGTGAATGCTATCTTTAACAATGGTTTCTAGTTGGGAAAGCTGTTGGGCAGGCAAAGAAATTCCTTGGTTGAGTAAGCCATCCTTAACTTGCCAAGATAGATTCCATCTTTGCTGTAGCTGATGCACAGAGAATTCTGTCTCGGCGGCAACAATCACAGCCACATTGCCACCCTCCTGTAGTTTCGCATCTTTCACGGCGCGATCGCTAACCTTCAGGAGTAATAATTGTTGTGGGTTTAATTTTTCTATTTCATTCGGTGGGATTTTGCACGATAAAGTATCGATTTCAAAATCTTTGATGTATGCTCCTACTGGTGCTTTCCCATCTGCTAAACCGTACTCTTTCAGGATATTTTCTTGGTTTTCTATACCATGCCATCTTTGAGGCGGTAGAGAAGTAAAATGCTGCGTGCCATCATAAATGCTGCGTTCAAAAGCATCTAAGCCATTGCAGTTACCGAAAAAGGCATCCATGCCGACAATGGCAATTTTGGCAGGTGGAACAGGTGCAGTTGATTCAACTGGTTGTGTTGTTGTATTTCCTTGTTCTAAAATTAAATGAGAGTTGGTGCCGCCAAAACCAAAAGCGCTAATAGCCGCCCGTTTAATTGATGCGTTATTATTGGGCCATGCCGTAGCTGTTCTAACAAATTTGTCGGCGGAAATTGTACTATTTTCTGACGCTAAAGGTTCCGAAACATTTATAGTTGCTGGAATTACACCATGCGACATACTCAAAATCACTTTAGTTAAGCCAACCATGCCAGCAGCAGTTAGCAAGTGACCTGTATTTGCTTTAGTAGAACCCACCAGAGGCGCAGCTTGATTTTGACCAAAGAATGTTTCTATAGAGTTAAATTCCGTTGTATCTCCTAGTAATGTGCCAGTGGCGTGGCATTCTAAATAATCGATGGTTTTTGGACTAATTTTTGCCTCATTGTAAGCTCGTTCAAAGGCTAGGATTTGTCCTTTAGGATTAGGACTGAGTAGATGCTTACCTTTGCCATCATTTGAAAGTCCATTACCGCAAATCGTGGCAAGAATATTATCACCATCTCTGATGGCATCAGAATATCTTTTCAGCATCATCATCCCAACACCATCGGCAGGGATTAGCCCTCTAGAGGACTTATCTAAGGGGCGGCTGATACCGTTTTCTGCATATCCTTGAACACCAGAAAATAACATCCGCACGAATAGTGAATCTGCACAACTGATGGCTCCAGCTAACATGACATCAGCTTTGTGTGACCATAGGTAATGAGATGCCAGTTTAATAGCATAAAATGATGATGAACAAGCAGCATCCAGACATAAATTGATCTGGGATAGAGAGAGGGCTTGAGCAACAATAGATGCTGGGAAGCTAGATATCATTACATTGTACAAAGACGCTTTAGTTGCACTTGGTAGAGCAGCTAAATCAAAGTCTTCATCCTGCAAAAGTTCTCTGACAGCAGGGTTAAGAACTTTTTGGTAAATGGAAGAGAATAATTGATTAGATAATTTTGTTGGTAACGACAAATTACCTAAAATGATGCCACATTTGGAGAGAACAGTTTGATTACCCCAATAACCACTTTGCACAATTGCTTGTTTAGCAGCATACAATGACCATTTGAAGGTATTATCTAAACTAGCAACAAATTCTGATGGCAGATTGTATTCACTAGGGTCAAACTGAAAGTTACGGATGTATCCGCCTTTGAGGGAATAGGTTTTGTCTGGTGTACCTTTAGCTGGATTATAAAAGATTGTTGGGTCTACTCCGATTTCCTCGACAGTTGCAGAGGATGTCGAATCTTTTTGAGTAACAAGATTTTGCCAAAATTCTTCTGGGTTTTTAGCATCAGGGAATAGACATGATAATCCGATAATGGCTATTTTTTCCACTAGTTATATCCTCAAGGTTTGAGTATTAGGCAAGAGATATTTAAAACGCAGGATTTACGCTGTTCCCCAAACTTGAAAATAGTCAAATCTCACGCACGAGGTAAGAGAGGCGCAGAGAAAAGAAGTTGAAGATTACTAGCTTCGGAGTAATTTCATTGACCAAATAATTGCGTGGGCACCGAGCATACGCGAATATATCTGTCCTTGACGGTCATGTATGATAAAGTCAGCGATCGCACTAGTTGCTGTTTTCGCTTTCACTTCACAAGAAACGTAAAAAGGTTTGTTATGTGGTGTAGGTGCAAACTGTTCATATATTTCCACCTTACCAGGTAAACAAGCTTCTTGATAAAAGTGCTGTGTCCAAATCCATAACCCGTGCATACTCAAGTCAATCGTATAAGGATTGACCCATTGCACTGGAAATTGTCCTTGTTGCTGATGGCTGATTTCTTCCCAAAGACATTCTGTAGTGATTTTTTCAGGGCTGATATTTAAAACTTTTTTGACTTCCTGAAAAGCAGGGCCATGAAATAATGTAGTTCCTCCATTTTGATAAAAAGCTTTTCCTGTAGCGGTGATGATGTTATCTTGTTCAAGATTAATTGATTCATAAATGGGTGCAATGGGGATTTCTCGCTGGAGATTGAGTTGAGCGCTAAAATGGTAGTGAATTTTTCCTTCTAGGTTTTTACTCCAGATTTTCGCTTTAACTTCAATGTTTTCAAAGCTAACTTTGGAAATTTCTTCTATGTCTAAAATATGTTCCTTTGCTAAAGATTCATTAAAAGTAATCCCTTTCAAAATTTTAAAATCTTTGTGATTGAATAATCTGTAACCAGGATAAAGTTGTTCACAGGTATTGATCATCCATGTCATTGCACAAGTTGCTGGTAAAACTGGAGAACCAGCGATAGTATGATCTAGCAAAAAAGGATTATCTGCTAGTGTGATTTGGCGACGAATACGATGGGTTCGCAGTTGAGAATCTAGTTCTGTCGCAACTGGAATCAACGTACTACCAATCACAACTTGTGTAGTTGCATGATTAGCGTTACCCATTTCTTTAACGAGCATTTGTGCCCCAGCTGCAATCGGAATTATTTCAATTCCACGCTCTTGAAAAACTTTCTTTAATTCCGGTGTCACCATCCCACTATCCCAAGCGCCCCAATTGATTGCCACTACATGACATGAGGGATATTGTTGCTTGAAGATATGGGCTGATTTGTTGAGAATTTCATTGGCGATCGCATAATCAGATTGTCCGGTATTCCCGTGAAATCCTGTTACAGAAGAAAACAAAACTAAATGTTGAAGTTGATTAGGGTTGATGCAAGCCAACAGGTTTTCTAAACCTTTAACTTTAGCGGTGTAAACTTTTTCAAAATCCTCTTCTGTTTTCTTTTCAATTAACTTATCAGCTAAGTTTCCAGCGCCGTGGATGATTCCTGTAATTGGCCCGATATTTTGCACAGCAGTGGCAAGTTTTTCTTGTAAAGCTTGCGTATCTGTAACATCGACGCTGATATATTGTGCTTTAGCTCCTGTTTTTTCAATTGCTGCAAGAGTCTTTTTAATTTCGCGGCTGGAGGTAATTTTGTTATATATTTTTTGCACATTTATGGGTGTGGGCTTCTCTCCTTGAGAAAGAAGATTTTCCATGATGCATTTTTTCAATGCGGATTCATCAGAATTTTGAGCATAATCTGGCTCGGTTTCTAATAGTTCAGAGCGACCGAGGAGGATGAATTTGCAGGGTTGCTGTTGGGCTAATCTGATAGTACACTCAGCCGTAATCCCTTTTGCACCGCCGCTCACAACAAAGACAGATGATGGACTAAGCTGGGCTGTTTGTGTCATAAATCCTCGTGAATACCTGCATAATTTTGGTTTTGATGTGCAACTGATTATTGAAACCCCTTTCCAAACCTCTCCCCCACAGGGAGAGAGGCTTTGATTCTTACTCCCCAACGCTAGTAGGGAAGGGGTTGGGGGTTAGGTTCGAGAGAAAGTTGCACACGGCGTTAATCGGCGATAATAGTGACTCGTCCTTGTGAGCCGTAGCCAACTTCACTGATATAAAGGTTGGGGTCGTGAAGTTCGGCGATAATGTTTTGTACTGATTGTTTAGCATCAAGTCTCGGACTTAGGTCGATCGCACGAGTAAATACTTTTGGCCATTCCCATCTCAGAGTCTTGGTTAATCCGAATAAACCAGCGCCGATCGCACCGAAGTTGACTTTGTACTCTAAGCCGAAAGCACCATCGAGATGAGCTACTGTGCAGAAACAACTACGTCCATGCTTTGCGGCTTCGTTTAGAGAGGGTTTGAGGTGTTTCGCCATCAAAAATACGTGCTTAACGATCGCCTTTTCTTGTTCGTTATAAGAAATGCTCCCCGTGTGATTTCCTACAAACATCGGATGTAGATGGATGAAGGCCCCAATCGCTCCACAGTGAGATGCGATCGCTTGCAATTGTTGTTGGAGATGTTCTTCACTCAAGTTTGCTAAGGTAACGCGGGTTACTCCTGTGGGTAAAGGCGCTTGTTGGGCGATAAGCGATTGGGGGAAGCTGATAACTACTACTTTCCAGCCTTTCTCGATTAGGGATTCAGTTAATTTATAAGTGGTGAGGGAACCATCATCGGTGATTAAACCGATGTGTCCCTCTGGTAACGTGAAATCCAAATAATCGGGTTGTGCTAGGGTTCTGAGTTTGACGGGATGGCGCTGGATATTATGCTCTAATTCCGGTGGCTGCTGTTGGACAAACTCAGGTTCAGACTTTTTTTTTTCACCTCCAGCCAACTGCTGTAGGTAATCGACTATTTGACCGATGGTGCGGAGGTCTCCGAGTTCTTCGATATTCGGTTTGGGTAAGTTGGGGTACATTTCTTGCATCGCCCCTAAAATTTCTACCCGTTTGATGGAGTCAATTCCTAAATCCGCCTCCATGTCCATTTCCAGTTCCAGCATCTCTACTGGATAGCCGGTCTTATCGCTGGTGATAGCTAATAGGGTTTCACCTAAGTTTGCAAATTCATCACTCGTAGCGGGTTCTGGTTCTGGTTCTGGAGTGAATGCGATAACTACGCTTGGTTCAGGTGAAGTTACCACCTCAACTACTGGTGCAGCCTCTACTGAAATCTCGGTTGTTTGTTGTACTTCGTGAACTGCAATTTCTACAGTAATACTTTTAGAAGCGTGGGATTGCAGATACTCTACAACTTGACCGATGGTGCGTTTTTCTGATAGTTCTTCTAAATTGGGCTTGGGTAAGTTGGGGTACATTTCTTGTAGTGCCCCCAAGATTTCCACCCGTTTGATGGAGTCAATTCCTAAATCCGCCTCCATGTCCATGTCCATTTCCAGCATTTCGACTGGGTAGCCGGTCTTGTCGCTGGTGATGGCTAAGA
>NZ_CAXTNE010000004.1:0-11661 GCF_964245445.1 uncultured Nostoc sp. | reverse complement strand
TCCATTTCCAGCATTTCGACTGGGTAGCCGGTCTTGTCGCTGGTGATGGCTAAGAGGTTTTTATCCAAGTCAACAATATCGATGGTTGCGCCAGATACAGGTGCAGCAGTTGTGGGTGCTGGCTCTGGGGTGAATGCAACAACTTCGCTGACTGGAGGTGAGCTAATTTTGACTACAACCTCAGCTTGGGGTTCTACTACTGGGACAGATGGCTCTACTGTCTCGACAGTGGCGAAATGCGGTGTGGGAAGTAGAGATGCGATTGATCGCGTCTCTGGGGATACAGGAGTTTCAACTACAGGCTCTACAGAAGGCGGCAGAGGTTCTTGGCTAACTGTTGAGCCGTTTTTAGCTACAGGCTCAGTTACAGGCAAAGGCTGGCTTTCTACTATCTTGGTAGTAGCAGGTACTGGTGCATCACTAACAGTTGTTTCTGTTGTGAATGGGATGAAATTGTTTAGTTTCTCTGTTAGTTGGGTTGCTCCATCACCAGAGATGATTTGAGAATATTCTTGCTGTATGAGTTGGAAAAAGTTTTTGGTATATTCCAACTGCTCTTGGAGATATTGCTCATGGATGCGTAGGGTTTCACCTTGTTGGGAATGAAACTGCATCATGCTGCGCTCTAAGCTTTCCATGACAACTAGCTTCATTTTGGCAGTTTCGGCTGTTGATTTACTTTCACTCAACAAGGAATTCTGCTGCTGCATCAGTTGGAAAAACGCTTTGGCGTATTCCATTTGATGGTTGAGATAAGTACCGTGAACTTGTAAATTCTCGGCTTGATTTTCCTGGAACTGTGTCAGGAGATACTCTAAACTTGCTAAAAGTTGTTCGTAATTTGTAAGTTTTTCTGGTGTTGGTTGCATCTTAGATTCCTGGGCTGGTTGTGACAGGGTAACAGGATTCATTTGTTGCTCTGTTTGGGTGATATTAGAAGTCACACTACTCATTGCTGGGGTAAGTTTTTTATGTCCGTTAGTCTCAATCGCAGCGAGAGTTGGAGTCACACCTGGGCTGCTAAACAAAGGAGCCGCATCAGAATATTCGGGGGTGGGTAATGTGACTTTATGCCCATCCTGCAAAGCTAGAGCGAAGGCATTTTTCGTTTTTTCGGATCTGTAGTTTATGCCGTTTAAACGGACACTTAATATCTTCTTCGTCTCAATTGGGGGTATAGTTTGGGGAAGTTGGTAAGGATCGAGGTTATTCAAAGCCATACCAATTACCCGCAACTGCACAACTGCTTCCCGCAAAGAGCGATCACTATTCTTTTGGGTGCTGGGGTTCAAAGATACAGTCAGGTGTGGGCGATCGCCAAGAATATCTTTTACTAAGTTGGTGAGAATTCTCCTCGGCCCAAATTCCACAAAGCAAGTACCACCCGCCGCATAGATATTTTCAATTTCCTGTTTAAACAGCACTGAATTGGAAAGGTGCATTTCCAAAATTTTTTGAATACCTTGGGGTTCTTTGGGATACTGCTTACTGGTAACGTTGCTGTAAACAGGGATTTTGGGACTTTGGAATTTGACAGACTTGGTGGCGATCGCAAAGGATTTTTGAGCAAAGGCAATTAGCGGTGTATGGAACGCTGCTGAAACAGGTAACAATACAGCTGTATATCCTTTCTCGTGTAAAGCCTCTCTGACTCTCACTATTTCTCCGGTAGGGCCAGCCAAGACAAATTGAGTCGGAGAATTTTGATTAGCGATCGCAACTTGGGGAAAATGTCTCAGCACTGCTTCCACTTTGCTGATGTCTTCTTTGACAGCCAGCATACTTCCCGCATCATGATCTGGATCTTCGGGTGCAGCCATTGCTTGACCCCTAGCTTTTACTAAGAACAAGTAATCTTCCGTACTCAAAACCCCCGCAGCCCATAGCGCTGTGAGTTCACCAAAGCTATGACCGGCAACAAAATCTGACTTAAATCCAGCTTGTTGCAATATGCTGTACATACCTGCACTCAACACCCCGATGGCTGGTTGAGCGTATTCTGTGCGTTGTAAGGCAGCAATTTGGACATTTTTTTCTGCCTCTCCAAACACAGGATGAGGGAAAACGATTTCTGACAACGGCTGCAAATTATCTTTGAGCAACAGGCTATCCATATAACCATGAAGACGGCGCATCAAAGGAAAATTCATCACCAGTTCGCGGCCCATCTCCAGGTATTGCGAACCTTGACCAGAAAATAGAGAGACAACTTTTCCGCCCAACTGCATACCAGAGGAACGGTAATAAATCCCTTGGGGATGCTCCCAAGATGCTGCTGTACCTTTATGTTTCAGCCAGTCAATGCTAGTTTGCAATAACTTGCAAGCTTCTTCCAGATTCTCAGCTACAAATCCAAATCTGGCAGCAGAGAGGGGAATTTGTAGCGATTTGCATTCATTAACTAATTGTGCGTAATGTGATTTGCCTTCAGGCGATCGCAACTTACCTAAAATATCTTCAGATTTGCTCAACAATTGGTCTACTGTAGGAGCAAACAACAGCACTTCACTAGCATCACTGTGTAAGCGGTAAGCCTGGTTTTGGTCGGCTTCATATTCTTCCAAAACGACGTGATAATTGGTTCCGCCAAAGCCAAAGGAACTCACACCTGCGCGTCTTGGTGCTTCTCCTTCAGCACGAATCCAAGGTCTAGTTTCGGTATTCAAATAAAAGGATGAAGTTTTAATGTTGAGTTTGGGGTTCGGCTCGGTGATGTTAATTGTCGGCGGTAATACTTTGTGATGTAAAGCCAAAGCAGTTTTAATCAAACTTGCCGCACCCGCAGCCGCTTTTGTGTGTCCGATTTGTGATTTCACACTACCCAAAGCGATGTGCTGCTTTTTCTCATCATGTACATCAAAGAAGTCTTTTAAAGATCCGAATTCTGTCGGATCTCCAGCCATTGTGCCGGTGCCATGTGCTTCCATCAAACCAACAGTAGCGGGAGAAAAACCGGCATCTTCATAAGCACGTTCTAAGGCTTTGACTTGACCTTCTTTGCGGGGAGCATAAATACTCTTATAACGCCCATCGCTGGAAGTACCAATACCTTTAATTACGGCATATATTTTATCGTTGTCGCGTTCAGCGTCTTCCAAACGTTTGAGGACAACCATCCCGATACCTTCACCCAGCATCATCCCATCCGATTTAGCATCGAAAGGTTTGACATTTTCACTAGGAGTAACCGCCGGTGTTTTGCTGAACGAGATGTAAGCCATGATGGTGTTGTCGGTATCAACACCACCAGTCAGCATCATGTCAGAACGATGCTCAACTAGCTCACTAATTGCCATTTTTAAAGCACCGAAAGAACTAGCGCAAGCGGCATCAACTACGCAATTCATCCCGCCAAAATTTAGGCGATTGGCAATTCTACCCGCGACTACGTTAGCTAACATTCCAGGGAAAGCGTTCTCATCCCATTTCACGTAAGCGCTTTTGATTTTATCAACAATTTTTTGGGTATCTTCATCAGATAAACCACTGCTTTTGAGAGCTTTTTCCCAAATCGGATATTCCAATCTTGCAGAAAGTGGCATTCCTAATTGCTTGGCCATCGCCACGCCTAAGATTACGCCAACAGTCTCGCGGTTAAACTCACGTTTTTCGCCGTAACCTGCATCTTCCATAGCTTCTTTCGCAACCACTAAACTTAATAGTTGCGATACATCTGTAACTTCTAAAATGCTGGGTGGTATGCCAAATTCCATTGGGTTAAAATCTACCTCTGGAAGAAACCCGCCTCTTTTGCAGTAGGTTTTATCTTCAGTAGTTCTAGGATTCGGATCGTAATAATCTTCGACGCTCCAGTGAGTAGAAGGAACATCAGTAATACAGTCAATTTTGTTTACTATATTTTGCCAGTATTCCCGCAAATTTCTGGCTTGAGGCAATAGAGAAGCCATCCCAACAATGGCGATAGGATTGTGTTGTAATTGTCTGTTAATTCTGTTGATTGACACTGATTTATCTGATTTATCTGACTTCATGTTTTTTTCCTCTATAGACCTCATCACAGCCTTCTCACAATTATTGATAAGGCTCTCTAACTCTGCTAAGGCAGTATCAATCGAATAAGCAGACATAGGGCATAGTTAGTACTGTGGATTGTGTAGCTACAGTAATTCTGTTGCCTACTAGTTAATGAAAAACTCTAGTTTTGTAAGCAATTAGCTATCTTATTTTTGCTAAATGCTTGTCTTGAAATCGACACCACACGATACATACTGCCGGGGTAAAGCCTTATGTTTCCAAGCGACTTTGGCACACTGCGATCGCGAAAAAATGTTATCCAACGCTAGACTCTTGATATCGTGGCAATAGGTCGATGACGTTGTTAAAACTGGTAAAATAGTCTTGGAGTGTAATAGCTGCTTGACCAGTGAATTCAATCCATTTGTAATAGTAGAGATTTTGAGCAATAGTATCCCACTGGAACAATAAAAACTGAAGAGTAGCTAAGAAAACAGAAACGCTTTTTTTGCCTGAACCCGTTTGATTATCTAGCCTAACCACAGCAACATAGCTGTTATTAATGACAACGTTCTGTATCTTGATCAACGTCATAGCCAGTTTCAACGTCCAGGATAATATATTCTATGGGATTTGACCCAGTAAAGTTGACAACTTCGTTACAGAAAAGACACCACCTTTAATCCAAGATAATGCAAGTTTAAAAGTAAATAAACGATCAGAAAGTGATGGATAAGCAGTTATGTTTAGTTATTTTTAATTTTAAAATTCCAATTAAATAACTAGTTTGCTTAACTGCTTTTAAGCATTGAATTAATAAAAACAATAACACACTTTACATAAACTAAATCATTCCTTTAAAGTTATTTTATAAAGAAGCCTCCACTATTACTTATGTCAATTTTGAATAAAATTCCGCATCCAAGTATAATTTATGACGATATAAATATATAAGATATTTTGCTATCTACGGGTTTGCCAAAAATTTGTACTGAATTAAGTTAACAATGCAAATCTGTTGTCTAGTAAGTAACAATTCCATGAATACATAGATAAATTGAATAACCATAAGTATGTTTTCTCAGAGAAACATCATAATTGAATCAAAGTTTTGGGTTATTTTTCAATATAAGTCAAGTTAAGACGCAAAGCGGTTATTTATAAAGCAAATGTTAATTTTTAGTATGTTGCGTGATAAACATAATTATGATTACATCCTTTAAAAGGGCGTTTATAAAGCATAGCTACACAGGTAACAGTCAAAGTGTCGCGCTGACTGAGATTCTGCCCAGAACTTAAGTTCTGCTTTTCATAGTTAAAGTCCACTCAAGTGGACTGAAATTTTCCCTTTGATTAAGGATAGGCATGTACATAGCTTCAAATTTTGTATTTAGTCCTCTTGAGAGGACTTTAGCTATCCCGTCTTGGAATTTATTCCAAGACGGGATAGCAACGAAGCAGAAGATTTATAAGTATGTTAGTAATTTCAAGGGGCCGAATCCCTTGTTAAAGGTAAACAAACTTCCGCCACAGTGGACTCGTGTATTTTTAGATATGCGTTGACGTAACGCACCAAATGTATCGCTTTATGCCTTTAATTACTATGAGCAAAGCTGATAATAATGTCTTATAATACACAACCTTAATAAGAATAATCTGTTAGTAATATCAAATCTGCTTAATAACGAACTATCTTTTGGTATTCAATTAGCAGACAAGGGGTTAGTAATGAGCAAATTTCTTCAGTCTCTAATCTGACTGTGATGAAATATTTTAGTGAGAGAATCAGGATTTATGCAAAGTTAATCTGTTGACAAAATTCAATTTTCGTGTCATTGTTGATAACAAGTTTATCCAAACTTTGAGATCATTTTTATTAGCGCTTCGTTGTTCTTGAAAGTTAAGTTTCCCGGTTAGCCCTATTGTATTTTACGCTACGGGATTAGATGTCAAATTAGGATATAACTTAGGAAGCTTTGAAGTAACACCACCATTAATTTTCACGCCACAATAGTGAGTTTGGGCGGCAAAAGCGTACAACAATTCATATAAAACCAATTTAGACCCATCCACTTTATTAAGGTAGAAACCTTAGAGGAAAAGCCCTCTTGGTAATTTGCGGATGAGTCTATATCTAAGCGATTAAATATAACCAGGCTATCCCCTAGAAAACAGAATTGGAATGAAAAGATGGCAGTAAATAAAGAAAGCCGATTATTCACAAAACCCGTAGGGCGATCGCAAGTAATTTTAGCAGCTTCTCTCACCTTGGCGGCGGGATTAATAGCTTTTTATAGTGTGGTACCGTTTTGGTCTAAACCTAAAGTTGTGACACCACAAGCGTTTCCTCCAAAAGCAGTCGCTCCTGCAAAACTTGCTGTGACAGCCTTGGGACGTTTGGAACCAGAAGGCGAAGTTACTTCTTTGACTGCTCCCGCTTCCAATAACGGGGTGCGAGTAGAAAGACTGTTGATAAAAGAAGGCGATACGGTTAAAGCAGGGCAAGTACTGGCGTATTTAGAAAACTATGGTCGTTCTAGAACCGCATTGCAACAGGCTTTAGACCAGCTGCAAGTTGCCAAAGCTAAACTAGCGCAGGTTAAATCTGGAGCGAAAACCGGAGATATCGAAGCTCAAAAGGCAGCGATCGCCGGTTTAGAGCCACAATATAAAGGGGATGTTGCTACACAACAGGCGACAATCGACCGTATTCAGGCTGAAGTAGACAATGCTCAAGCCGAGAATAATCGCTATCAGCAATTATATAGACAAGGTGCGATCGCGGCTTCTGTAGCAGATACCAAAGCTTTGCAACTAAAGACTACACAACAGCAGTTAACAGAAGCTCAAGCCACTCTCAAGCGGACTCAAGACACATTCCAAGAACAACGCAAGCAAGCACAAGCCCAACTCACCAGTATTAGTGAAGTGCGTAGTGTAGATGTTCAAGTCGCACAAACCGAAGTCAACAGTGCAACAACTTCTGTTCAACAAGCAAAAGCCGACTTGGATTTAAGTTACATCAAATCTCCCATAAATGGCAAAATATTGAAAATTCACGCCAAAACCGGAGAAGTAATCAGCAGCAGCAGAGGATTTGCTGAGATAGGTAAGACATCTCAAATGTATGTGATTGCAGAGGTGTATCAAACCGATGTTCAAAAAGTGCGTGTAGGACAAAAAGCCACAATTACCAGCACTGCATTTGCTGGAACAATAAAAGGAACTGTAAAAGAGATTGGTTGGCAAGTTGACAAGCAAAACATCTTCAGCCTAAACCCTGGCTCAGATACAGACCGCAGAATAATTGAAGTAAAAATCTCCATCGATAGTCCCGCAGATAGTCAAAAGGTTGCTCGTTTCACCAACTTACAGGTAGATGTAGCCATTCATATTTAGTCAATTGATCATTGGGCATGGGGCATTAGTTATTAGCCATTCACAAATGACAAATGACAAATGACAAATGACAAATAACAAATAAATCCATGAATTTCAAAATTCCTTTAGGATGGCTACAGCTAGCACAGCAAAAAGTTCGTTTACTAGTAGCTGTAGCTGGGATTGGTTTTATTGTGCTGCTAATGTTTGTGCAACTTGGTTTTCAAGATGCCCTCTATTCAAGTGCAACCGCAGTGCATCAGAATCTCAAAGGAGATTTATTTTTAGTTAGTTCTCAATATAAATCTTTGACCTCAAATCAAAGTTTTTCGCGGACTCGTTTGTACCAATCTCTGGGGTTTGATGGCGTAGAGTCAGTTAGCCCCATGTATTTGCAATTTGCCAAACTGAAAAATCCGGCAACTAGTGAGAAATATTCAATATATGTTATTGGTTTCGATCCCGGTAGACCTGTGATGAACATCCCAGAAGTTGAGAAAAATTTAGATAAACTTAAAATTCCCGATGTGATGCTTTTTGACCGGAGTTCTCGCCCAGAGTTTGGTCCAATAGCTACAAAATTTGATGCGGGAGATACTGCACAGACAATTGAAATATTTCCTTTCAATTCATTAATTGGCTATAGAGTCAGAATTGGTGGCTTATTCAGCTTAGGGCCTTCCTTTGGGGTAGACGGAAACTTGATTGTTAGTGACTCAACTTTTCTGAGGATAAATCCCAATAGTCGTCCGGCAGATATGATAGATATCGGTTTGATTTCCCTCAAACCAGGTACTAATGCAGAAACAGTACTAAAAAATTTGCAAGCAAGTTTGCCTAATGATGTCCAAGTTTTTACACGCCAAGGCTTTATTGATTTTGAGAAAAGATATTGGGCTGTCAGAACACCTATTGGTTTTATACTTAACTTGATGTTGACAATGGCTGCGGTTGTTGGTGTGGTAATTGTTTATCAAATCCTTTACAGCAATATTGCTACACAGTTCGTTGCTTACGCCACTTTAAAAGCTATAGGTTATGCCAATAAATATTTATTAAATGTGGTATTTCAGCAAGCTTTAATTTTGGCAATTTTAGGTTATATTCCAGGATTTCTTAGTTCTATATTGGTATATAGTTTTGCAGCAAAAGCAACTAAATTACCAATATTGATGACCATTAATAATGCACTCCTTGTCTTAACTTCAACAGTTTTAATGTGTATAGCATCAGGAGCGCTTGCTATCAACAAACTCCGCTCCGCAGATCCAGGAGATATTTTTTAGCTATTCCTCGCAGCAAAATAATTAAATTATTTTGGCTTGATATAGGCTCATAACTAAGCATTGGTGCAGACTCTACCTAGAAAAATTTTTCTTTGTACGCATTTGAGATTTTAGATTAAAAGTTGTTACCAAAATTCCAATTCGGTATAAATTTTAAATCTTTTCTCTAACAAATCAAATTCACCTATTTAACAATAAACCCAAATTTATGAACCTCAAAAACAAAACCCTGCTAATTACTGGGATAGATGAACTTGTCGGTTTGCGTACAGCTGAGTTAGCTATAGCGCAAGGAATGAATGTTCGTGGATTGCAAAGTTCTACAGAACATAACAAACAATTACAGAATTTAGGTGTTGAAGTAATTATTGGTAGTGTCACCGATTCTGCTATTGCTCAAAAATCTTGCCAGGGAGTAGATATCGTTTTACATACAGAGCAAATTGCCGAAGAAGCTGGCGCAATTAACCATTTTCGTGATGTGAATGTTGGCGGTACAGTCAACATAGCTAAAGCCGCTAAACAGGCTGGTGTCAAAACATTTGTGCATCTATCCAGCGTGATGGTTTACGGTTTCAACTATCCTAATAGTATTACAGAATCCGGGCCACTCTCTGGCGAAAATAATCCATACTGTCAAACGAAAATAGAAGCTGAAAAAGCACTCTTAGAACTCAATAATCTTTCAGATTTTGGCATCATCATTATTCGAGCCGGAGATGTTTACGGGCCAGGAAGTATTCCTTGGATAGTCAGGCCAATTCTGATGATGCGTCAAAAATTATTTGCCTATGCCAACGAAGGTAAAGGAGTAATCAATCATGTATATATAGATAACTTGATTGATGCTATCTTTCTTGCGATAGAAAAAGAAACCTATGGTGAAATATTTAATATCACCGACGGACAAGAAACTTCGTGGAAAGAGTATTTTATGCGTTTAGCAGCAATCGAAGGTTTATCAGCACCGCTTTCATTACCGAAAGATGAAATCAAGTTGTTTCTAAAGCTACGGGTTCAAGGACAAAAACTTTTCCGTAAAAAAGTTGATATTCTACCAGAGTCTATAGATTTTATGACTCGTCCCTATGCTTGTTCGATTGCCAAAGCAGAAAGCCTGTTAAATTATAAACCAACAATTGACCTAGAATCAGGAATGCAGCGAACACATGAATGGCTGCAAAAAACAGATATTCAAAGCTTGATGAAATAGTGTTTTGGGAGTAGGGAGAATAGAAGAATTAGAAAAGTAGGTT
This sequence comes from uncultured Nostoc sp., assembly GCF_964245445.1. GTDB lineage: Bacteria > Cyanobacteriota > Cyanobacteriia > Cyanobacteriales > Nostocaceae > Nostoc. The sequence continues at coordinate 1,763 of NZ_CAXTNE010000004.1, read as the reverse complement.
GGGTTGAGCGTAAGTGAAACCCAATAAAGCCTTAATAATTAATCTTGGGTTACCCTGCGGTATCTTCCTACGTTCCTCAACCCAACCTACTAAATTCTGACTTCTGACTTTTGGATTATTACGTTGCATCTGCCTAACAATTATCTGCAATTAAGCATCAAATAATCCACAATTTTTGGGAATCCTTATTTTCTATGAGTAGGAATCAGCCACGATTGAGCATCGGATTACCTGTATATAATGGTGAAAAATTTATCAAAGAAGCCATAGATTCACTCTTGGCTCAGACCTTTGAAGATTTTGAGCTAATTATTTCAGATAATGCATCTACAGATAAAACTGAGGAAATCTGTAGAGCTTATGCCGAGCAAGACCAACGTATCTGTTACTACCGCAATGACAAGAATATCGGTTGCGCCCGTAACTTCAATCGAGTTTTTAAATTGTCTTCGGGTGAGTACTTTAAATGGGCAGCCTATGATGATCTACATGCTCCAGATTTTATCAAGAAGTGTGTTGAGGTGCTTGACCAAGATCCTACTATAATCTTGTGTCACTCCCAGACATATTTCATTGATGAAGAGGGGAGTTTTCTTCAAAACTACGATATCAAACTCAAGGCAGATGCACTAAAACCACACAAGCGTTTCCACGAATTGCTGACCAAACATTTATGTTATCAATGTTACGGTGTAATTCGCGCCAGTGCCCTGAGAATGATACCGCCTATGGGTGGTTATGGTAATGCAGATGGAATTCTATTGTTAAGACTTGGTATTCTCGGTAGGTTTTATGAAATTCCTGAATACCTATTTTTTGCCAGAAGCCATCCGCAACAATCAATGAGTATGTATTTCCCTAATTATTTGTTGTTTACTAACAACAGAAAAAAACACTCATTGAGTATGCTGCCTGATTTTTATGCCTATGCAGTGTGGTTTGATTCAGCAAAGAAAGGACAAATTTTATTGCCACATTGGAGAATACTCTGGGAATATATACTCTCTATATGGCGTAGTCCCTTGAGTTTGGATGAGCGGCTGTGTTGTCATAGAAGTTTACATCAGCAGTTAAAAGGGACAGAATATCTTCTGTTGAAAGATTTGCTAATGGTGGTGCAAAAACTTTGGAAAGGTTGGCAAGCAGCATCAATTAAAAAACAGCCAGTCAGACTTTGAAGGAATCACTTCATAAAAATAAGCTGGCAAAAACAGCTTTTTTAAACCCCCGAATCACCGATTATTGCCCACAAAACTATGTTTAAACTATCTCAATTTTGTCATGTTTTGCTTGCTACTTTAGTGAGCTTCAGCTTTGCTAAAACAGTGAATGCAGAGCCAACTGCAACACTTAATGTTGTGGTAAATGGAGTACATCACCAAAAAGGTGAGATTTGCTTCAGAGTTTACGCAAGTGAACAAGGATTTCCGATGAATAATTCTAGTGGATCTCAAAGTGGCTGCGCTAGGATTACTGGCAATTCTGTAAAAAAACAATTTACCGGTTTGAAGCCTGGAACTTATGCTGTCGCTGTAGTTGACGATCAAAATGGCGATCGCAAACTCAATAAAGACTTTTTCGGTATTCCCAAAGAAGGTTTTGGGATTTCCAAAAATCCAACTGTGTCTATACAAACAGGTTCGCCAAAGTTTCGTGATGCCAGTTTTGTTGTAAACAAAAATACAACAGTCAACATCATCATGAAATATTCGCTGGATTCGTAAAGGAGTGGGGAGTGGGGAAGAAGCAGGGGAGCAGGGGGC
>NZ_CAXTNE010000003.1:0-78703 GCF_964245445.1 uncultured Nostoc sp. | reverse complement strand
AAATTGGTTTACTAATTGTTGTTACTGTACCTCATAAACCTCAAATACGCTGTAACTGCTACTAGACTTTGAAAATGTCGATAAATGAATCTTATTAGAATCTCACTAGCCAGAAATTATATAACTAATCTTTCACTGGCTGTATGGACTGAAGTTGATGTTTAACCATACGTATAAACAAAGGCAATTCAGTTTCTAATAACCTAATTTGTTCCTCTAAAAGTTCCTTGCTACTGCCATGATGAGTAATATAAACTTTTGTATTTTGTTTTAACCGTAAATAACTGTGAAAACAAAAAAACTCTCCATCAATACAAAATGTATAAGCATACAACTGTTGAAAATTTTTTGAGTAGCCACTAATACCAGAAATATAAAATTCGGTTAAGTATTGCTCATGCTTTTGAATCCATTCATCTTTGATAAGATATACTTGTCGTTTAATATTTCTATTTAATTCGGTAGTTTTAAACCATTTATTTAATAATCTGATAGCTTCAGCTAATGCGATAGCTTCAGTTTTATAGTTTTGTGAAAATTCCGACCAAAGCCGACTAGCAGATAAATCTTTTCCTTTCTTATTCATAAAATTTCAAGAGTGGCGATCACGTATTAAAACGAAAATAAAAACTCCTCATTCCAGTTTTTCTTTATCTTATCTGGAAAGGCAACTTTAGAAATCGATAGTTTCCACCAAGTGCTTTCTCAACACGAAGGTGTAGAAGTTCCGCCTAATGTTCCTCATCAGATGCTCAATGAAAGCGATCGCAATCTGGAATTTTTGGTGATTTCACAGCCTCCCAGTCATGGCGATCGGGTTTTGGTTAGTTAGCTGTAGTAAGAAAATTATCTGTGGCACATTAAAGCAACACAAAGGTAATCTAAATAGTGTGCCAGAATTTCCTGGACTTTAAGTTGCCACTCAGCTTCTTCGTCACTGACGATCTGATTTCCCTTTAACATATTTGCAAAGGCTTTTATTCCTGCATCTTCGCCCAATTCATACCATTCACTATTGGGAGTTACAATCGCATACGGTACTACTTGAGGTAAATCAGCAACCCGACACGGATAGGGTATAGGTGTTCCTGATTCTACAGGTTCAAATTCTATAAAATGGAAGCAGGAAAACTGCGTTTTTACAATCCAGCTACGGGTCAAACACTCCTAACTCATGAAGAGGAAGCAGCAGCACGACAAGCCGCAGAAGAAGCTCGACAGCAAACGGAACAAAAGGTGCAAAGATTAGCTGCTAAACTTCGAGAATTAAATATTGATCCAGATAGCCTTTAGCTAAATCCGGCAGTGTTAATAAAATAATAGGGTGAGTATGATTTACACCACCCTAATTATGCTTAGTGAATTAGACAATAATCTCAAAGTTCTCCATTAATCTTGCGCCTGATGATTTCCATCTGGGCTTGCATATCAGCTTCTGTCACAGGCATAGGATAGCCTTTAGAATTAGGGTCACGTTTGCTCATTAAAAAACGTAGAGCCTCAATGTCTTCGCGGTTTTCCACCACGTAAGCTCTCAACTCTGTAAAACTCATTTGCTCATAATTCTGGTTCATTGACAAAATCCCAGATTCCATTATTTAGTACAATGACTTGCAGTTCATCTCCAGCTAGGATGTAAACTTGCCTGTTTTGTCGTCAAATCGAAATAAGCGGATGTCTTTGTACAAATTTGACAGCATTTGGCAAATCCTTACACAGGCTAAGGCTTGCTCTGTTGTTGGTAAAATAAACGTTCCTCACTACTAATAATATAGGGTGAGCAATGCCCACCCTACTGCTGTTGATTATTTTTTGTGAGACTATAACGGACGATAGACGCGATAGTTGATTTCGGGGAAGATATTATCCATTAACTCGACTTTTTCCAACCAGCCACTGTCAACTTTGCCGATTTTAACGTCTTCATAGAGCTTATTAAACCGCATCAGGTGCGATCGCGTCCGTCTAACTGCATAGGGTACCATTGTTCCCGTCCGCATAATAAATGCCCAGTCAGAAGATTGTGCTAATAACAATTCCCTCGCCGCTTGGTTGAGCGCTCTCCACTGCAATTCATCCTCTGGTTCCAAATGCGAGATTTCAATCATCCGTTCAGCAGCTTTGTGCAAATGCGGATAAACCCATGCGTTCGTTTCATTCAACCAGTATTCGTGAAAACCCTTAAAACCCCAACTCGACTGCGAAGGACGACAGACTTGCTGAGTCGGCTGATCTCGCAAATAGTCTGCTAAATGGGTCATTTGATATGTTTTTTGGTCATACCACGACTTACGGAATAGGTAATCGATGAACCAGGGGCCTTCGTACCACCAATGTCCAAATAACTCTGCGTCATAAGGCGAAACGATAATTGGCGGGCGCTGCATCATACCATAGAGATGCTCAGATTGCTGCTCTCGGTTATACATAAAGTTAGCAGCGTGTTCTGCCGCCTTTTCCCTAGCCCAATAAGGATCATAAAGCGCCTTATCTGAAAGTCCTAAACCACGCCCAGTAATTTTGTGATACTTAATACCCGTATTTTTTCGCTGACCATTGGGCATAATGTAGGGTTTGATATACTCATATTCTGCTTCCCAGCCCAAATCTTTATAAAATTCTCGATATTCTGCCGCCCCAGGATAGCCCACTTCAGAAGACCATACCTGTTGGGAAGATTCATGATCTCGACCAAAAACAGCAACACCAGTTTCTGTATAAATTGGGGCATAAGTGCCAAAGCGCGGACGGGGACGGGCGTAAAGGATGCCATGCCCATCAGTGAGGAAGTAGCGTAACCCAGCATCGGCTAGCATCCGATCTAAACCTTCATAGTAGGCACATTCCGGCAACCAAATGCCTCTGGGCGGTTGTCCAAAGGTTTGCTCGTAATGTTCGCAGGCTACCTGAATTTGCGCCCACACCGCTTCTGGATACATTTTCATCAACGGCAAATAGCCATGAGTAGCGCCGCAAGTGATGATTTCCAGGTTGTTGCTGTCTTGGAACTGCTTAAAAGCTGTCACCAAGTCACCTTGATTGCATTCCCATATCTGACGCGCTTCTTTAAACTCAGTAATGTAATGTTCGGCTAAATAACGAAGATGTCCGTTATTGACATTATGTTCTGCTTCTAGTTCTATAAGTTCTTCTAGTTGGGTCAAGTGTGCGTCATAGCGTTCTTGCAGCAGAGGGTCACGAAGCATCGACACTAGAGGTGGTGTCATACTCATCGTGATTTTAAAGTCGATACCGTCTCGCTTTAAGCCTTCAAATACTTTCAATAATGGAATGTAGGTTTCTGTGATGGCTTCATAGAGCCATTCTTCCTCCAGCACGTAGTCACTTTCCGGGTGACGAACGAAGGGCAGATGTGCGTGAAGTACAAGCGCGACGTAGCCGATAGCCATAGTGATTTTGGGGTGATACTTGTAAGTTGAAGGTCGAGAGGTTTGGCTGAAATTAACAATATTTTAAGACTTTATGGGGATAGTGAAGATACGAGTGTCAACTATTTCACATAAAAGGAACGCTTAGGTTGCTGCTTCATGTTAACTGTTCATCTCTAACCAAATTATCAATCCTAATCTCTAGTACCTACTAGATGTACATGACTTAAAGTCGTGACAAGTATATTTCCCAACTTTTTAGGTGCATAGTGTAAAAGCAGCGAAGTTGGAATGTATCTACTAATTACTATTTTCATGTTCAGCAAGATACTGGTATCAAGCTTCACTAATTTCCCAAACTCCACGTCGGGAATCACTCTTTACAAGTCCTTCTTTCATCAATTCGTGATGTGTATGATTACCTCTACTATTTTTTGATCGGCGATCGCCAGAATTATTCAAAAAAACGCTGAACTCGAACGCCGAAACTTAGTAACAGTGGTGATATAATTTCGTCATCAGCCAGCAAAGTTGCGAACAGTTTTAGAGATTGTCCAACGGACTTTATCAGATATTGTTTGGTTCATAGTACTATTTTCCCATGCCTTTTTCAGAATATTTGCTCAGGATCAATACCTGCGGCTCGTAATCGTTCTGTCAATATTGCAGACCGTTCACGTTCCTGTTTTAGCTCTTGATTTGTTTGCTGTAATTGTTGGTTTGTTTGCTGTAATTGTTGGTTTGATTCTTCCTCTGGCAACATTACCAGTTGCCTGTCTGGTGTAAAAAAACGTAATTTGCCTAAATATACTGCCAAATACAGCCCTAATTGCTGACTCCACAACCAACCAGACTCAATAGGTACAAGTTCTTGGTATTGCCCATCAACTATGTGAAATCCCTGTAATTCTAGGTTATTTGGGTCAAACCAAAAGTAATCTGGAGTGCGAAATGTATTCTGATATATTTGTTTTTTCAAACCTTTATCAACCGAGGCAGTGGAATTAGATAATAGCTCAATAATCACATTGGGATATTTGCCGTCTTCTTGCCACACAACCCAGCTTTTGCGGTCTTTTTTTTCTGTATCTAAAACCACAAAGAAATCAGGGCCTCGAAATTCTTCTGACTTTTTCTGGTTAGGACTGAAGTAGATTGTCAGGTTACCGGTAGCATAAAAATCCTGACGATCACGCCACCACCATTTGATGAGGCGGATAAGTAAATCAATTTGTTCGCGGTGTAAATCAGATTCCAATGGGGGTTCGTCACTATAGATGTCGCCTGGTGGGAAAATTATACTTTCATTGACATCTTTTACACTAGTGGTGGTAGCAAGGGGCTGAGACATACAAGATAGTTTTTCTATTTGTATCCATGCTATCGTGACCAACCTTTACATAGAAGAAGTGGGACACCGATAGCGAAGCGGTAGCGAGTCAGACGCTCCTGCGTCGCTAACGCTGCGCTATCGAGCGTCATAGCCCGTCGTAGACATCGCACTCCTTATTCCTCATCCCGATATAATTCCTGCAAGTTCTGTAACTGAGTCTTGCGGGAAATGCGGCGATATTTTTTACTTTCTAGCTTGGGTTCGTATTGACTCTGCCCTTTGGCTTTGCTTTTTAACTTCATCGTAGATTCAGGATCGGCTTGTTGGTGCAGCTGAGTTTGACGGGCGATCGCAGCATCCAAAAATTCTAAATAATGTTCATATCGTTCCCAGTCTCCCCGCACCGCACATTCAGGCTCGTCTTGATGCAGACAATCGCTAAACCGACAGCTAGCAACTGCTAACCGCTTTCTTGCTTCTGGGAAATAATGAATTAATTCTTCTGGTATACAATCCATATCCGGCTGATTAAAACCAGGAGTGTCTGCAAGCATTCCACCATTAGGTAACTCAAATAATTCTATATGGCGAGTGGTATGACGACCACGAGCTAGTTTGCCAGAAACTTCCCCTACTCGCAGTTTGGCAGATTCAATCAGCGTATTAATCAGGCTGGATTTACCCACGCCGGAAGGCCCAGCAATTACAGTAATTTTACTGCTCAAATATCTGGCTGCCTGGTTAGTATTTATACCGTCTTTAACGCTGATAAATATTGGTTCATAACCCCAACCAAGGAGGCGATTGCTAATTTGCTGCTGTTCCTGCTGTGTAATTAAATCACTTTTATTCAAACATAAAAGTACATCTAAGCCAGTAGACTCAGCCTTAATCAGAAACCGACTCAGTTGATAAGGTTCCAAAGGTGGATCGGCAACGGCAAATACCAATAGGATTTGGTTGACATTAGCGATCGCCGGACGATCTAATTCGCTTTGGCGGGGTAAAACATCAGCGATCGCACCCCGTCCCCCAGCCCAGTCTGGTTCTTCTACCACAACGCGATCGCCTACCATCACCTGTTGACCGATTTTTTTCAGCCGTGTTCGGCGAGTACAGAGGAGGATAGGAAGATAGGGAAGATAAGAACAATCTTGCTCCCTCATCTCCTCGATCTTTCTATCCTCTTGATCCAGCTGTACTCGGTAAAAATTAGCCTGCACGGCTAGCACCGTACCCAATAACTGCCCAGTTGCGGCAAAATTTTCCCCTGTCATTGGCCAGCAACTGGACGGCGTACTAACAGAGAAAAATAACTACTACAGTCTGTAATTTGTTCCACCTGATAACCTGCCATTGTCAGACTATCGGGAACCTGCTCAATCGGCTCACCAGGGTCTAGCCAGACTTCTAGTAAACCTCCCAATGGCATTTTTTCCAGACGTAATTTTGTCCGCACAAAATTAATTGGGCAAGGAGTGCCGCGTAAATCAAGTTGAGCATCAGGAGTTAAAAGAGAAGAGGGCTTCATTACTTAAATAAATTTCCCAAGAATCCTTCTATACCGCCTTTACCAGTGCGATCTCCCTTAATTTTAGCCAGCTTCTCCAATAATTCCCTCTCCTCAGGGGTGACCTTGTTGGGAATATCAATTAATACTGTCAGCATGTGATCCCCTCGACTGACGGGATTACCCAAACGAGGTACGCCGCGATTTTCCAACTTCATCACCGTATTAGGCTGGGTTCCAGCCGGAATGATCAGTTCCACAGGGCCATCTACCGTATCTACCTCTAAGCGACAACCTAAAATCGCTTGCAGGTAGCTAAGTTTGATTTCCGAGAGAATATTAATGCCATCCCGTTGGAATTCCTCGTCCTCATTTACAAACAAGTAAACGTACAAATCCCCAGGAGGGCCACTGCGTTGGCCGGCATCTCCTTCACTAGAAATCCGCAAGCGTGTGCCATTATCCACACCAGCCGGAATGGTAATTTTGAGTTTCTTTGTGACTTGATTTGCGCCTTTACCATCACACGCATCACACTTATCTTCAATTACCATCCCTGTCCCATTACAGGTGGGACAAGTCGAAACTTGGGTAAAACTGCCAAAAGGTGTTCTGGTGACACGGCGGACTTGACCCGATCCGGTACAAGTAGAACAAGTCCGGGGGCGGGTTCCAGGTTTAGCACCAGAACCGCTACAAACTTCACAATTTTCTAGATGGGAAATGCGAATTTCTTTTTCCCCGCCAAATACCGCTTCCCGAAAGTCTAACTTCAGGTCTAGCCGCAGGTCATCACCCCTAGCTGGCCCACTGCGCCGTCTTTGTTGCGTGGGATTACCCATACCGCCAGCAAAGCCACTAAAGATGCTTTCAAAGATATCGGCAAAACCACCCATATCGCCAACATCTTGGAAACCTGAGCCAGCACCTGACACACCCTCTGGGCCAAAGCGATCGTAACGAGCGCGGGTTTCTGGCTCTGAGAGTACCTCATAAGCGCGGTTAATTTCTTTAAAGCGATCCTCCGCCCCCGGTTCTTTGTTCACATCTGGGTGATACTTCCGGGCTAAACGGCGATAGGCTTGTTTGATTTCTTCTTTGTCGGTGTCACGAGAGACACCCAGGATTTCATAATAGTCGCGGGCCATATAGCAAAGGTAAAAGTTAGAAGGAAGAAAGCAGAAGGCAGTAGAACGTCACGGTCACTTGCTACCCTACGGAAAAGTGTTTTGCCTACAAATAAAGCAACACAGTATCTTTTAGAGAGCGGCTTGCCGGAGGTTAGGCAGAAGATAAAATAAATTTTTGTTAATAACTGATTTTACCCTTTACCTTTTATAAAAATCACCGACAAATCTTGAGCAACAGGTGCTTTCCTCGTGGAAGACGACAAAAGCGATAGAAGTTAGCAGCAGGGGAAGCCTATGCTCAGACTTCTCACTGCCGAGTCGGCTGTCTCTTTTACAATTGTGCTACGTAGGAGAGGAAAACCCCGCCCATCAACCAGAGGGGCTAGCCGCACCATTAGGTGTGGAAAACCACCCTTATGCAATGGAAGTGCATCTGAACTGGCACACTGCCTAGCCCACAGTAATTTGCTTCTACAATCTAGCAAACTGCTGGGGTCTTGTGAAACTTCGCTAAATTTATAATCTAAATATATAGATATATTAAAGTGCCTTAAGAAAAATCTGCAACTTAGGGGAGTGGGTAAGAGGCAGGGGAGCTCTTAGCTGGGGGCAAGGAAGAAAATAAAGAATTACCTTTTTATTTACTCTTTCCCCTCTGCTCCCAGCTAAGAGCTCCCAGCTAAGAGCTCCCTGCCCCTCTGCCTCTTCCCAATGCCCAACCCCTAATCTATCGCCTCATAATCAACCTGGGCAGTACTTTCTTCGTCAAAATCAAAGTTGAATTGTGGTATTAGTGTGCCATTCATTGGTAAGTCTACTTCTGGGGTAAAGACATTAGCTGAAGCCTCCTCAATCTCATCACTTTGGCTATTAGCTCGATTGTAAACATCAGCACCAATTGCAAACAAGGTTTGTTGGAAGTCGTCTAAGCGCTGCTTAAATTCCACTGTGGAAATACTAGAGTCAATCATTGCAGCTTGGAGTTGTGAAACTTTTTCACTAGCCAAGGTTTTCATCTGGTCGCCGATAAAGCTGCTGTTATCCTTAATGGTGGATTCGTAACTGAACAACAGATTATCTGCTTGATTTTTGAGTTCAACCAGTTCTTTACGTCTTCTATCTTCGTCGGAAAACAGTTCTGCCTCTTGGCGCATCCGTTCGACTTCGTTGGTACTTAAACCACCTGTATTGGTAATCCTGATACTTTGTTCTCTACCTGTACCTTTGTCTTGGGCAGAAACCTTCAAGATGCCGTTGACATCGATTTCAAAGGATACTTCAATTTGCGGCACACCACGGGGCGATGGGGGAATTCCTGCTAGTAGAAACTTGCCGAGACTCTTGTTGTCTCGTGACATTGCCCGTTCACCTTGGAGGATATGAATTTCTACCGAGGTTTGCCCATCAACTGCTGTGGAAAAAATTTGTGACTTACTGGTGGGAATTGTGGTATTGCGTTCAATAATTTTGGTAAACACTTCACCCAAAGTTTCAATTCCCAAGGACAGAGGAGTGACATCTAATAGTAAAAGATTATCTACTTCGCCACCCAACACACCTGCTTGGATAGCCGCTCCCAATGCTACGGCTTCGTCAGGGTTGATGGAGCGATCGGGAGCTTTGCCATTGAAAAACTTAATTAGCGCGTTTTGGACTGCGGGAATACGGGTAGAACCACCTACCAAAATAATCCGATCTATATTTTGTGGTTTGAGATCCGCATCTTTGAGCGCTTGGATCATTGGTTCAATGGTGGCTTCAATTAATTTTCCTGCCAGTTCTTCAAATTTAGAGCGGCTGAGTTCCATCTCCAGATGCTTTGGTCCGGTGTCATCAGCAGTAATAAATGGCAAGTTGATGGAGGTATTCACCATACTGGAGAGTTCAATTTTTGCCTTTTCTGCTGCTTCCCGCAGGCGTTGCAGTGCCATTTTATCTTGGGAAAGGTCAATTTTCTCTTGTTGCTGGAAGCGTTCCATCATCCAAAGGACGATCGCATTATCAAAGTCGTCTCCACCCAGTTGATTGTTACCGCTAGTCGCCTTAACTTCAAAAACGCCATCCCCAAGTTGCAAGATCGATACGTCGAAGGTTCCGCCTCCTAAGTCAAATACTAAAATTAGCTGCTCTTGGTCTTGCTTGTCCAATCCGAAAGCTAAAGCCGCAGCTGTTGGTTCATTGATGATTCGCAGGACTTCTAATCCTGCAATTGTGCCAGCATCTTTAGTTGCTTGTCTTTGGGCATCTGTGAAATATGCTGGTACGGTAATCACTGCTTGAGTAACTTCCTCACCTAAGAAGCTTTCTGCATCCTGCTTAAGCTTTTGCAGGATCATGGCGGACAATTCTTGTGGTGTGTAGTTTTTTGAGCGAATTTGGACATCAACGGTATCGTCTCGACCTTTGACACAGTTGTAAGGGACGCGATCGCGTTCTGTTTCAGTGTCTTCCCAACGCCGCCCGATAAATCGTTTAATACTGTAAATTGTGTTTTCGGCATTGGTTACGGCTTGGCGCTTTGCCAATTGACCAATCAAGCGATCGCCACTCTTCCCAAATCCCACAATACTTGGAGTAGTTCGTCCACCTTCAGAATTGGAGATCACCAGTGGTTGACCGCCCTCCAAAACTGCGACGCAACTGTTAGTAGTGCCTAAGTCGATGCCAATAACTTTTCCCATAATTATCAGTATTTTTACTGAGTTTACTGCTGTAATATGTCGCGGACTAACTTTTTTGCTCTGAACCAAGGCTAGCGGATAACGTCTGTGGAACCCCTATTACTGGTAGCAAGAGAGAAATTTAAACACAGAGAGTTATCCAAAGCCTTGTCCAAGTTTTAGGTACGCGATGCTCGTCCTTACTAGAACCTAGGCACTTTTGGTCAGCGAGGCGAGCGACTACAGCTTAACTGCTGGCTGAACTCGACTGATCTTCTGGTGCAGAAGGTGTATCTTCCTTGGGAGCAGCTACTTTGACCATTGCATGGCGTAGTACACGATCACCCAAGTAATATCCGCGCACTAACTCTTCTAACACTGTTCCTTCAGGATGTTCATCCGTAGGTTCGCGCATTACTGCTTCGTGCAAGTTCGGATCAAATTCTTGACCTTCAGGACGCATTGGTGATACACCCAAGCGCTTCAAGCTATCTACCAATTGTTTGTAAACGCCTTGGTAACTTTTGTGCATGGTCATTTCGCCTTCAGATTGCGGTTTTAGGTGCGATCGCGCCCGCTCAAAATTATCGACCACTGGCAGCAATTCTAGAATGGTGTTCCGCTTGATCTGTGTCTCTAACTCTTCTTTTTCTTTGCTGGTACGTTTCCGGTAATTCTCAAAATCAGCGGCAATCCGCATATATTGAGTACTACGCTCTTCTAACTGCGTTTTGAGAGAGTCGTTTTGTTGAGTCAGTTCTACCAAAGCTGCTGTTTCCACTCCAGTTTTCTCACTTGCAGCGACGCTATTTTCTGGATTGAGATTAGCCGTATCCCCCGATACATTAGTTTGGGCTGTCACTTGCTCTGTCACCTCGCTACCAGATTCATTGAAATTAATTTGGGCTGGGGAGTCACTCTTCATTGCTTGCTTTACCTCTGTTGGTTCACCCAATTGCTGGCTTGTATTGTTTATCTGTTTATTTTCATCCATCATTGTCTACTCATTCCAGATGCTTTTGATGGCAGTGTATCTCCACAGCTTGCAACCGTCGTCATCCACGGCTTGCCACTGAGGCTGATTTTATTGCCGACAAGTTTCTGAAAATGATATAACCGCCCTCTTATTGTGACAAATGGTGAACACCTTAGCCCAGACGCCACTAAGGCGGGAAGCCGAACGAGTAGTGTACCTTTAAGAATCAAATGGGGCTAGGTTTTAAAGATTTGTTAAGCGAGTCTGTAATTGCGCAAGCCATGAGTGAACGCAAAAAAAATTCCGAGAATGCGATCGCTTACGATGGGCGGGTAAGCGATCACAAGTTTTGACACCCAGGAATTTGATTCATTTATGGAACTTTATCGGGTTCAATTAACCCACCAGAAAGGAATTTTTCTATACTAGACCTCTTGCAAAAGTCCCTAACGCTCCACCCCCAACCCCTCCTTGCTCTTCGGGCTACGGTGTACACACAAGTTCTGTCCACATACGTTTCAAATCTTTTACCCACATTTTTGTCAGAGTTAAACTGTCACACTTACGGACATCCCGCCCTAAACTAAAGTTTAGCGGCTCTATAGCTGAAGTCTACTTAAGTGGGCTGAACAATCAATTTAGTCCACTTAAGTGGACTTCAGCTATGAGACTCGGAATTCATTCCGAGGCGCGATAGAAACGGAGTGCGAGATTTATTAATAAAGATATAAGCGATACAAGCTACCCAAAAAGAAACAACAAAAATGCTGTTGGGTAAGTCGATTGTTGAAAGATTTGAGTATCAGCAATAGCAGCACACCCTCGAACAGGAGAAAAGCCGTTATCCCATCCCAACAGTTATCCCTGCCGTTTGCCGTAGAGTGCCAGGTATCAAAAACGGGAAATCAGGAAGTGGAAAAATTTATCCTAGCTAACCGTCGCAGTAACTTTCTTTGGCGATGCGGGTTTTTAATATTATGCTCTTTCTAGCATTTCAGGGCGCACCAAGGGCGAGTATTCCTTCCGCCGAGAGCGAGTATTCTATAATGCGACAATTAAAATAAAAAAATATTTCTAATAATATATACAAGTATTTCGACGACGATATAAAAACCATATAACTTCAGAAAGGTGGCTACCCATAACCACCCATAATAGGTAATAAGACGATCAGAATCACCAAATCCATCCGTATGGGTCAGAACAGATGGGTCAGAACTGTTAAAAAATGAAAAATTGGATGGGTCAGAAGGATTGTTATCGAAAGCGTGTGCAGGAGATGTAGTGGCAAGCATACCAGCAGCACTACCAACAACTAAAGGAAGAATGCCAAATAGCTTCATCAGAGTTTTACAATAATCAAGATCATACAATAATAACAAAAAAATAAAAAGAGCTACAAAACTAAAAACTACATAAAAAATAATAAAAAAATTGAAGAAGAATTCAGAAGCCAGAATACAGGAGTCAGAATCAAGACGCTCGCGGACTCGCTAACGCTGCGCTATCAGTCGGGGATTCAGACCCGCGACTTTCTTGTTGACCACCAAATCTACGATTTGGTGGGGGTCTTAAACCCAGTTATTCATCCGCCACTCGCACAGAAAACATTGCTGAATTCTGACTCCTGACTCCTGAATTCTGTTCGATAAATAAAAAATAAAAAATAAAAATAGAACGGCTACTTATTACAGGAGAAATACGTAGATAGAATTACGCGAAACGCGGCTCGAATCAGGAGGAAGTGTTGAGCAAAGCGGCGGCTTTTGTTGCTGAGAAGTTGGGCGACTTAGGACTTTTTTGGTAAATGAGAATTCTGTCTCACAGCCTGGGAATACTTTAAAGCAGAGGTTTCCCAAATTAATTGCTCATTTATGAACTCGTCACCACAACGGCGCAGTACCGCTCTAACTACTAGAACAGAGTTTTCACCCTTCGGCAACAAGCTAGTGCAATCTGGCTATGTCAATACCGAACAGATGAGACAGGCACTAATTGAAAGCCGCAAATCTGGCAGACCCTTAACGGAAGTATTAGAGTCAATCACTGGGCAACAACTATCACCTGAGTTGCTCAGGCAATACAAAAAACAGCAGCTATTTGAACTTAAAATACTATACGGTGTTGAATTCCTTGATCCGGAAGTCAATTCCTTTGGCAACACGGAGATGGCGAACCTGATTGAAACCCTCATCCCAGTGGATATTTGCCGTCGTCACCGTTTAGTACCACTATCGAAACACGAAGACCAAACCCCGCCCTCAGTTTTAGTGGCGATGGTCGCTCCAGATAATCTAGAGGCTTCCGATGATCTGAATCGCATCTTGCGCCCCCAAGGCTTGGCGTTGCAGCGCATGGTGATTACACAGGAAGACTATCAACAGCTAATCAACCAATATTTGGATGAAATGGCTGTTAAGCAAAAGCACTTAGAACGAGAAAACTCTACAGATATTAGTCAGGATTTAGAAAATCTTGGAAATCTCGATATTGAGGATGCTCCTGAAGAAATGGAGGCTGATCTAGGGGCAGCGATGAAGGGTGCAGAGGATGCCCCAGTTATCAACCTAGTCAACAGAATCCTGGCTAAAGCCTTGCATGAGGGCGTTTCTGACATTCATATCGAACCGCAAGAAGAAAGCTTACGCATTCGCTTTCGGAAAGATGGCGTACTGCGTGAAGCTTTCCCCTTAATGCCGAAAAAAATCATCCCGGCGGTGACAGCCCGATTTAAAATCATCTCCAATCTAGACATTGCTGAACGCCGTCTACCCCAAGATGGACGCATCCGGCGACTGTTTGAGGGACGTAAGGTAGACTTCCGTGTGAATACCTTGCCCAGTCGCTACGGGGAAAAGGTGGTGCTGCGGATTTTGGATAACTCCTCTACCCAATTGGGATTAGATAAGTTAATTACCGACCCAGAGACTTTGAATATTGTTAAGGATATGGTCAGCCGTCCCTTTGGTCTAATTTTGGTAACTGGGCCAACTGGTTCTGGGAAAACCACTTCGCTGTATTCTGCATTATCAGAAAAGAACGATCCCGGAATTAATATCAGTACTGTGGAAGACCCTATTGAATACAGTCTTCCAGGGATTACTCAAGTACAGGTGATTCGAGAAAAAGGGCTAGATTTTGCTACTGCTCTGCGGGCTTTCTTGCGGCAAGATCCAGATGTGCTACTGGTAGGTGAAACGCGGGATAAGGAAACGGCAAAAACAGCAATTGAGGCTGCCTTGACGGGTCACTTGGTATTAACTACCTTACATACCAATGATGCTCCAGGTGCGATCGCTCGTTTGGGAGAAATGGGGATTGAGCCTTTCATGGTTTCTAGTTCCCTAATTGGCGTTTTAGCTCAACGTTTGGTGCGGCGTGTATGTTCTGAATGTCGTATTGCCTACACCCCCACAACCGAAGAATTAGGTCGTTATGGTCTATCCGCTTCCTCAGATGTCGGAGTTACTTTCTATAAGGCTAACACCTTGACATTAGATGCGATCGCGGAAGCCAAAAGCAAAAATCAGCTTTGCTCAAAATGTAATGGGGTCGGCTACAAAGGGCGTTGTGGTGTTTATGAAGTCATGCGAGTCACCGAAAACCTGCAAACTCTCATCAACGAAGATGCACCCACGGAACGCATCAAGGAAGTGGCAATAGAAGAGGGCATGAAAACCTTGCTGGCTTACAGTTTGGACTTAGTGCGCCAAGGTTCTACCACCCTAGAAGAAGTAGAACGGGTGACGTTTACTGATACTGGTTTAGAAGCCGAGTTAAAAGCCAAACGCAAGACTGGTCTTACCTGCCGGACTTGCGAGGCCACATTGAAACCAGAATGGCTCGATTGTCCCTACTGTATGACATCTCGGTTTTAAGGCTAATAGTCATTAGTTATTAGTCATTGGCCGATGGTTAGTAACTTTAAGCAAATGACAACTGACAAAAGACAAATAACAAAGGACAAAGGACAAATAACAAACATTAAAAGGAAGCAGAACTATGGAAATGATGATTGAAGACCTGATGGAGCAGTTGATTGAAATGGGTGGCTCGGATATGCATTTATCCGCAGGTTTGCCTCCCTACTTTCGTATCAGTGGCAAACTCACCCCCATCGGTGAGCATGTATTAACAGCCGATCAATGTCAAAGGCTGATTTTTAGTATGCTCAACAACACTCAGCGTAAAACCTTAGAGCAGACCTGGGAATTGGATTGTTCTTATGGTGTTAAGGGTTTGGCTCGCTTCCGGGTGAATGTCTATAAAGAACGTGGTGCTTATGCCGCTTGTTTACGGGCATTAAGTTCTAAAATTCCTAACTTTGAAAAATTAGGTCTGCCAGATATAGTGCGGGAAATGTGCGATAAGCCCAGAGGACTTATTCTAGTCACAGGCCCTACAGGTTCCGGTAAGACAACTACCTTAGCGGCAATGATTGACTTGATTAATCGCACCAAGGCAGAGCATATTTTAACGGTGGAAGATCCGATTGAATTTGTCTATGAACCAATTAAAAGCTTGGTTCACCAACGGCAACTGGGAGAAGATACTAAGAGCTTTGCTAATGCTTTGAAAGCAGCCCTGCGGGAAGACCCAGATATTATTCTGGTGGGGGAAATGCGGGATTTAGAAACGATTTCTTTGGCGATTTCCGCAGCAGAAACAGGACACTTAGTATTTGGTACGCTACACACCAGTTCTGCCGCCCAAACTGTTGACCGGATTATCGACGTTTTCCCCCATGAAAGACAAACCCAAGTGCGGGTGCAATTGTCTAACTCCTTAGTGGGAGTATTTAGCCAAACCTTAGTATCTAAGAAAAACCCTAAACCCGGTGAATATGGTCGGGTGATGGCTCAAGAAATTTTGATTGTCACTCCTGCTATTTCCAACTTGATTCGAGAAGGCAAAACATCTCAAATTTACTCGGCTATTCAAACTGGCGGTAAATTGGGAATGCAAACTCTGGAGAAGGTTTTAGCCGATTTTTACAAAGCAGGAACGATTTCCTTTGAAGCGGCGATGTCTAAGACTTCTAAGCCAGATGAAATCCAACGTCTCATCGGTACTTCTGTACCACCGCAGGCAGCAGGTGCGAAACCCGGTGCGGCTGCCAAAGCGCATTAAAGGAACTGGGGACAAGCAGAATAACCCATGCCCAATGTCCCATCTCTAATAAATAACGATTATTTTGAATTGATTTATGCCAACCTACGTTGCCCGCGTTCGGGATTCTCAAGGAAAATCCCGAACAGAAAAAATTACTGCCGAATCTTTGGTGCAAGCTCGTACTAATCTCAGAGATCAAGGTTTTGTAGTCCAAGAACTCAAACAATTTCAAGGATTTCAGCCAAATTTTGACTTAAAAAAATTTCAGAATTCCTTTGTTAAGGTTTCTGTGAAAGACAAAGCCGTTTTTTCTCGTCAATTTGCCGTTTTGATGAATGCGGGAGTTGCGATCGTTAGAAGTTTAGGGGTACTTTCCGAGCAGTGTAGTAATACTAAACTCAAACAAGCCCTAATTGAGATTAGCAACGATGTTCAAAGCGGAATGAATCTTTCAGAGTCAATGCGGAAGCATCCTGACTGCTTTGATGGATTATATGTGAGTATGATTCAAGCTGGCGAAGTTGGTGGTGTTCTAGACGAAGTATTGAATCGTTTAGCCAAGTTGTTAGAAGATGTTGCCCGCTTACAAAACCAAATTAAATCAGCATTGTCTTATCCAAGTGTTGTAGGTTTTATCGCACTTGCTATCTTTCTTGGTATGACCATTTTTCTGATTCCCGTTTTTGCAAAGATTTTTACAGAAATCGGAACTGAATTACCGCCTTTAACACAATTTTTGATGGATGCTAGTCAATTTTTGAGAAGTCCGAAGGTTTTCGTGCTTATCGCTGCTCTTATAGGAGCGAAAATTGCCTTTACACAATACAGTAAAACTCCTGTCGGTCGCTTAACAATTGATCGTTTTTCCCTCAAGATGCCATTGTTTGGTGACTTAATTCAAAAATCTGCGGTTGCCCGCTTTAGCCGAACTTTTGGTTCTTTGACTCGTTCAGGTGTACCAATTTTAACTTGCTTAGAAATTGTCCGAGATACATCAGGAAACAAAGTGATTGCCAATGCCATAGACGCAGCCCGTATAGAGATTCAACAAGGAGGTATGATTAGTATTGCTTTACAAAAAGATAGCGTTTTTCCAGCTATGGCAATTCAGATGATTAGTATCGGAGAAGAAACTGGAGAATTAGATGGAATGTTGATGAAAGTTGCCGATTTCTATGAAGATGAAGTCGAGCAGGCAGTAAAAGCAATGACCAGTATTTTGGAACCAGTTATGATTGTATTTGTAGGGGGTATGGTTGGAACCATTTTGCTAGCAATGTATTTGCCTATGTTTAAGGTATTTGAAAAGTTGGGATAGAGGATTAAAAGTTAATAGTTATAAGTTATGAGTTAGGAATTAAAAGTTTTGTTTCTAACTTTTAACTCTTAACTGATTAATTTTATTCTTAATTCCTAACTCTTAATTTTCACTATTTAATAAACTATGACTGTACAAAAATCTCACTATGAAGCGAGTTTGGCAGAGTACAGCAATCATCTAGCTGCGATCGCCTTACTAAAACAATATCGGCCATACTTGGAGATGATTCCCAGTCTGCGCCGTCCAGATGAAAGTGTCATCACTATCCCCTTGCCAATTGTCCGCCTTCGCAATACTGCTACAACAGCCTCACAAACGATTTGCTTACCTTGTGATGTGGCAATTTTGATGTGCGATCCAGAGTGGAAAATCAAAACTGGAGCAGAAATTCTAATCTTTATTCATCGTGCTGATGAAGACTTTTCTGATTTGTTAGGACGTTGGCGACAAACTCAAGTTTGGCTGGACAATGATTATGAGTGGTTGATGCCTCTCCGTCACAATCATATTTTGAGTGAAGGAGCTAATACTATATATCCTCTATTTGTCATTTTTAGTGAGACTTTAGAACGCATCCAACGAGGACTCATAGGAGCGGAACTTCCATTTATTATACAAAAGCCAGATTCGCTGCTTGAAGAGAATTCCACAGATATTTTTTCTCCAGAAACTCCATCAGCTTAGAAAAGTTAGGAATTAATAGTGAGGAGTTTTAAGTTTAAAATCGCAAGTTCGGAGGTTCTAAATATGCTCCAAATTTGCGATTTTATATTTTTAACTGCTAATTTTTGTACAGACGCGATTAATCGGGTCTGTACTCCTAACTTTTAATTATTACCTGACAAATTGGGGCATAATTTCGGCAGCAGTGAATATTCCATAAATGCCGCGTTGGTGCAATTGTTTACCAGCTTTGAGATAGCCAAAGGCAGGGCCGCAGACATTGGCTGCCATGCTGGTTTCATCTCCTAGAATAAAGGTATGGGTGGAAATCTTACCTTCAAAAGTGCGCCCTGTTACCTTAACGTTGGTGCTGAGGGGCTTTTTAGGATTGCGAGTATCGACTACACCACCAACAGTAACGCGATCTCGCCCCACTATTCCCGCTACCTCTAGCATCACATCATCAGCGTGTTCCATATTCGTCAAGGTAAGTACGCCATTAGTTTTATCTAGTAGTGCTTCTACTTCTGCGTCAGTCATCGCTCTAGCTGTTTCCACTGTGTAACCAGGCATGTGGCCAATATCTTCCCGAACGGTGGCGCGGTAAGCTTCCCAGTTGGCAATTCCCACCCCAAAGGTGATTTCGACTTGATGAATTTCGGCGTAGCTTTGGGCTGCTAAAGCTGCTGCGGCGGTTAACAATCCGGGTGTAGCACCACAGCCTGTCATGTAGGTAATCCCGGCTGCTTGTAGTTCCTCTTTCATTGCCAGTAGTTGTTCTACAGCAGTGGTGCGCTTAATCGCATCCACTAGTACCCCACGCCAACCGGATTTGATAAACTGCTTGGCTACAGAGGGAATAAAATCATTTGGCAAGTTGGGTAAAGCCAGAAAATACCCATCCACAGGTTGAGCTATTTCGATTAAATCCTGAATACTTTGATTTGTTAACGTACCAACTGGCTCTAAATGACCTACTGAATCTTGGGACTGGTAGGTAGCGATGCATTCTTGAGTATTTAAACCATCAGCAGCGTAAGCGTAGCCTTTATGATCTGCTGCTGCGACTAAAATCATTTCCCGTTTGCCAGCAAGTAGCTTGGCAGCTGCTTGTCCTAGTCCGCCGAAACCTAGTACTCCCACGCGTATAGCTGGCGCAATATTTAGAGAATTTTTGACTTTTTCGGAATTCATAGTCAATTGGTTAAGTTGAATCAAAAGCCTTTAGCATTCGGCATCTCAGCTTCCGGCTTGTAACTGGCGGCTGATGGCTGATAGCTCAAAGCTATAGAGGTTAATTATGCTTTATTATCCTTGGTTCTTCGGCTGACGGATGCGTTTTTTTAGCAGAAAGTCTTGGTTGGTGATTTAGTGTGCAGCCATAAAGATACATGTCTACCTTCAAGACATAGGTTAGGGCTTACGTTTTCAAAATTTTTCTGGGTATCACCAAGGTATTTACGGAAAATTCTTAATATTATTTTAAATATAGTAGATATACGGAAATGTTGTGTATAGCAATTTAGTTAGACTAGTTAGGCCATAAGACTTGGCTATATAACGGTATTTTAAGATTTTAGTTGAGATATCTAGACAAGAAGCTTGTAATTAGAGGAGTCTTGTAATGTCTGAAATTCAAGAAAAGCATTATGGTCAAATAAAGTCTTTTATTGAGAGAAATCAATGGTTGTTTTCTGAAAAATTAGAGAGTGGCTGTAAACACATAGACATTCAGAATTGTAAATTTAACAGTTGTGTAAAAGTTTATGAAACAGGTACTGTTCAAGTACAAGGCGCTGAATCCAAGTTAAGAGAGGCACTCAACTAAGCAAAAGCTGCAATTGAGAATGAGGAGGGCATTGGGGATATGCTTCCTTTTGAGATTGAGAGATTCCCAGAACTTTTGAAAGAACGAATCACCAATATAGATCCTGTAATTGTTAGATTCATTCAGTAAGCTATCATTACAGTTAAAGCAGGTTTTAATTTGGGCTGTGCATTTTTACTCGGTGGAGCATCTGAAAACGCAATCTATTTACTTATTGATACGTATACAAAAGCAATTAAGGATGAAACTGTGAGAAATAAATTTGTATCCAGAACCTTTGGAAAATTTATATCTAGAATATTTGAAGAATTCAAGCACTCTTTCAAAAGTTCTAAAAATAAGCCTCACGATTATGGTTGGACAAATAATTTATAAATTAAAATTGAACAGATATTTCAATTCTGTAGAATATGCCGTAACGAAGCGGGACATCCACATTTACTACCCAACCTAGATAAAGGCGTTTTACTTTCCAATATGGGGCAATTCGTTAAATATGTTGAAGATTTATATGAGTTGATTGCTTATTATGAAACTAATGAAGTGGAATTGTATATTAAATGCCATCCAAGAAATACTACGCCGTTTTTAAAGGTCGAAAGACAGGTATATTCACAAATTGGGAGGAATGTGAAGAACAAATTAACGGTTTCAGTGGTGCGCTGTACAAGTCTTTTAAGACTAAAGAAGAGGCAGAAGCAGCATTAGAGCTTACAGAACAGAATTTTATGATCACGACTGAGCAAGAAGAAGTAAAGCAGCAGAAGACAAAAACAAAAATTTTTCCTGCGAAAGAGTTAATTATAAATAGTCTTTGTGTTGATGCTTCATGCTTAGGTAATCCAGGTTATGTTGAATATCGAGGTATTTATACAGCAACACGTAAAGTTATTTTCCATAAAAGTCCAATGCCGAATGGAACGAATAATCTTGGAGAGTTTTTGGCTATTGTTCATGCTCTTGTACACCTCAATAATCAAGGTAGTAATATACCTATTTATTCCGATTCAGAGACAGCTATTCTGTGGGTAAAAAACAAGAAAGTGCGAACAAAGTTAAACCGAAGTACAGACAACGAAGAAATATTTAATTTGGTAGATAGAGCATTAAAATGGTTGGAAACTAATGAGTATATCAATCCTATTCTCAAATGGAACACTGTGTCTTGGGGAGAGATACCAGCCGATTTTGGTCGTAAATAAGCTTGCGTCCAGGAGTGTGGTAACAATATGGCATCATATACAAAACCTATAAAGCGATCGCAGCATTAAAATTAGTTTCTTCAACTACCAGAAACGAAACCTGCCGATAAGGTAATTAATCCAAACCTTGCACGATGTTGTCGTTCTCATGGGCGATAGTAAAGAATGGAATGCTGACTTGAGAAGTTGTTGCCTTAGCTGATAACCTTTGGAAAGGTAAGCGTAATAATCAACTTGAAAGATATTGTGATTAAAAGGTTGGCTACCTAGTGCAGAAAAGATTACTGGGAATTATTTCTTGAGATGGATTCTTGTTTTGAAATAATTACAAAGGAAGGTGATTCGAGGTTGTTACGTAGTCAAGCAGCATAACATTTTGCTACACCAAACTGACGCTTCAATAAGTATAAGGCTAGCGATCGCATCATGACTGGTGAACCCGGAGGATATACGCAGCTCATGATAGCTACTATCTTGCGGGAAACTCTGGAGGAATAGGGCAAACTTAATATTGATAATTTTTTCAATAATTTCTATATTTTTGTAACTTATTTGGCTAGCTATACTACGTCTAATGCTTATTTTTAGGACTTTTGCCGCTTACTTGGCAAGCTCAGTAGTTACCTTGACTAATCGATGAGGTTAAGAGAGACTAACTAAATACTGATGTGACTGCTTACAAAATTAATAATTTTTGTAAAGATTCTGAGATATATATATTGAGAGATGGAACATTATTTAACAAATGGTAAGTTTGTATCTAAGTAAAAATGTTCCTAGGGCTATATTTGTAGCCTTCTACTAAGGCAGTAGAATTTAACCGTACTTATGGTGGTTGGCCAAGAGCATGGAGACATTAGAGTTCATAATCTATCCAGACGGTCGGGTACAAGAGAAAGTCACTGGCATTGTGGGTGCTTCTTGCGCTGAGGTTACAGCAGCAATAGAGGCACAGCTGGGGCAAGTACTTAATCATGAGCCAACCTCAGAATATTTCGCCGCAAAAGTGCAGCAATCTAATGTGGCGAATACACACACCACTTACAGCGATTGGTAAGTTTTCACAGTAGTTTAGTGTAATTAATTCACAACCATCATGTCACACTTTAGCCAAATTAAGACTCAAATTCGTAACCTTGATTCTTTGAAAGATGCTCTGACTGAATTAGGCATAGACTGGCAACCCGGGCCACGAGAAGTACGCGGCTATCGCGGTCAAACCCATCCTGCAGAAGTTAGTATTGAGCAGGAAAATGGCTATGACATCGGCTTTAGATGGAATGGCAAGGAATATGAACTGGTAGCTGACTTGCAATATTGGCAGCAAAACCTGTCTGTGGACGGATTTTTACGTCAGGTAACACAGTGCTATGCTTATCAAACAGTTGTGAAAGAAACCGCTCGTGTTGGTTTTCAAGTCTCTGAACAACAAAAAAATGAAGATGGTTCAATTCGCCTGGTAGTACAGCGCTGGAGTGCGTAATGGCTGATTTTCTGCCGTCGCCGGAAGAACAAGAAGATAATCGTTCCGGTTTGGAACCAGAATTAGGGGGTTTTTTACGGGATTCCCCTGAACGTTCTGGTTTAGAACCGGAATTAGGTGGTTTGCTGCGCCAAAATGGTGTTTATGTTGACGAAATCACCTGTATTGGTTGCAAGCATTGCGCTCATGTTGCACGTAATACCTTTTACATTGAACCAGATTACGGGCGATCGCGCGTGGTTCGGCAAGATGGGGACGCTGAGGAAATTATTCAAGAGGCAATTGACACTTGTCCAGTTGATTGCATTCATTGGGTTGATTACACTGAACTGAAAAAATTAGAACAAGAACGCAAATATCAGGTAATTCCTGTAGTTGGTTATCCGGTAGAACATGCAGTTGCTGCTAGCGAACGTCGGCGTAAAAAGCAAAAGTTAAAAACTAAAAAATCCCGTTATTTAAGATAAAAACGTTAAATCAAGATAATAAAGGACTGGTATCCAGTCCTTTTGCTTTTTGTCATACTAGTTAATTTTTGATGTGTAAATCACATCAAATGGTAAGAGTTAATATTATTTGATATTGCTGAAAAGAATTTCTGTTTAAATCCCATTAATCCAAAATTGTTATGGCTGCCTTCATTTAAAATTGAGAGGATCGTGTTGTGAAAGCAATTTTTCTACTTTTGCCTCGTCTAACCTAGCGGTTAATCTTCTATTTTCATGCAAATCTCTAGTAGTTTTCGCCAAAGTAAAAGTTGAGCCAACAGAGAAAGCCATACCCATACCCATAAAGCCTTTCACCCAGCCATTTACAGGTAAGTTTACAATGCCAAAGGTGGTCATAGAAATAGAAATCACAAAAGCTGCCCAAGTTTAAATAATCCAAGCTGGACTGTCTTTTTGAGTACCAATTATTTGCATATTTCCTAGTTTTTATATGAGTGATTTATACCAATTCGTAATTAAAAAAGTCAGATTTAATCTGGGTTTCCAAACTTGTATCTATAATTTCATTTTGGAGAATTGGTGTTAACAATAATTGTATTGAGTGGTAAGTTTACTGGTATCAATAGTAAGACCAGTTTGGTAACTGGACTCCAAAAAGCAAGCTCAAGAGCAACTGAAGTAAGTAGAAAATGGCACAAGGATTGTACCAGTTTTATAAGTGGCATTAAACTGAAATCTTACAGCATTCTCGATAAACCAACTAGTACAGAGAGCGCGAAAATAAAGATACTATTTTAAATGGCACAAGAGCTTGGAATAAGTAGCTGGACAAAATTTTTACATTCATTGGGAACGGAGCATTCGCGGAGCGTCTCGTAGAGAAGCAATCCTAACCGCAAGCGAATTACTTCATTACACAACTCTTAGAGACGCTACCGCAAACGCTACATTCGCAATGACGTTGTGTAATTAATTCTGTATAACTTTAGAATTTTTTTGACTTTTGACTTCCGCCTTGCGGTACTAGCCCGCCTCAGACTGAAGGCTGAGGCTAATAGCCAAAGTCCACTCAAGTGGACTCAAACTGTTTTTAGTCGTCTAAAGACGACTTTAGCTATAAGCAAGAGTAATTCATTATTAGGCGGTTGTTGTGACTAGTGCAATATCTCAGATTAAACTGATTAATTTAATTTTATTCATCTGGAAAAGTCTGTACTTTGCCATCAGGAGTGAGAACAACTCGAATTTTGACATTTTGTCCGCGTTTATTAGCGGAAACAAAAGGCTTACCAACTTCAGGCATCCCAGCGTTATCAACAAAGTCTCTTGCTGACTTATTGAGAGGAATAATTCGTTCAATAGTGCCGTCAACACTGACTATCAAACTGTACTCTAATGTTTGTCCTAGTCCAGTGGGTGGTTGCCAACGTTTTTTTAAGTATTCTCTAGCTTCTGCTACTTGAGGTGTATCAAATAATGTGCCAGTAGCCACTTCTGTGGATGTGGGGCTTTGGCGTTCGTTCCCTAATTGATCGATAAAAGGATTATTGGCAGTTCTAGAGGAAGAAAGTTGTGAAGCAGGTTTCTCTCCAGGAGAAGGTTGCTGTAGAGAATTAATTCTTTCCTCTAGCTGTTGTGAGGTTAGTGGGGAGGGTTGGGTAGGAGTATTGCCATTATTAGGTATGGTGTCAAGAGATGGGGGGACAACTGGTGATATATTAGTTGGTAAGCTACTTGTGTTAGAAGATAGCCTGGGTGGCAAATCCCGCAGCTTAGAAAGAGTACCAGGTTGGGTACTTGACCCCGTAGGATTCTGTGCAAGATTTGGTAATATAGCAATTTCCTGACCTGAAATTTTGCTAGATGGTGCGTTAGCGTTCGCGGAGCGTCTCGTAGAGAAGCTCGTCGTTCGCGTAGCGTCTCGCAGAGAAGGCATCGCTTGATTAGTGGAAAGGGTTGAAGTCTTGCCCTGAGGTATTGTCAGTACATTTAGAGGTGGCGCTGTAGAGAAACTAGAACTAGGGGCTGTTAGAGGTGGTTGGGGTAAAGTGGATGTGGAAAGTGGAGGAGTGGAACCTAGCAAATTCTCTGATGGGGCAGTTAGCCCAGGTTGAGGCGTGGGAAAGTTTAGTGAAGGTGAAGTTTCTAAAGCAGCCTTTACTGCTGATGGATCTGCGGTTTTGGCTGTCTGCTGTTGCTTTTCCCTAAGGTTGTTAGCATATTGCCAAGTAACTGGTAAAAAACCTACACCTAATACTAATACTGCGGCAACAGGTGCCCAAGCAGGGAATCTCAGAGTCGAAGTGCTGTTGAGAGTTGGGAGTGCCATGACATCAGTTGAGTACTCATCTAAAGCACTGGCCAAATCGAATAGTTGCAGTAGACTGAGTTGAATTACGGGGCCGGATGATTGGTTAGCGAGAGAACCGAGAAATAAGTTGTGAGTTAAATGGCTGCTTGGTTCTAAGCGGATATTTGCCCCAGGAATCTGGGTACTAAAGGAATTTAATGTTTTTGTAGAGGACTTTAATTCCGGCTCACCTAATGCTGTGCTTGACTCCTGGATATCGGAAAAACTGACGCAAAAGCTTTCTGGAGACTGTTGGAGGAATTGCTGTACGTAGCTTGTGACTGCATCACATAAAGCTTCAAGTTGATCGCGATCGCCCCGAATTGGAACTCTGTGTTCTTCTGGTAGTCGGGGATCATCAAAACGAAGCTCAAAGCTCAGGTGCTTGAGAACAGTTTTCCCCATCCAACGCGACAGAGGGGAGCTTTGCGCGAATACTTCTAGCGTGCAAGTAGGGGGTGTGTAGCAACGAATAACAGAATTTGATAGAGGCATGGCAGAAACTGCGAAGAAGACTATTTGGGATTTTGCAAAAAATTGAGCCAGTTGCTTGCAAAGAAAAGTTGGAAAGGCGGATTCCTCCACTCAGAACTTTGTTAGGTTCCTTCTGTTATGCAAACTGGTGTGCAAGGAAGGAAGCAGTGCTGATAGTGCATTGCCCAAGGGCTAACAATCATCAAAAAGGAATTCTTACCTAGCAAACTTTTATGAGCGAATTTTGGTTGAGGAATTTCAAATCTAAAATCTAAAATTTTGTTGAACGGTCTATAAGTGCTAGCCAGAGACGGCGATGCCCACCAGGAGCACTGTAAAAAAGTAAATCTACAAGCAGTTTTAGGGCCAGGTTAGTTAGTAAATCCGTTGAGATTTTCTCGTCCTCTTCCATCCGCTCTTGGTAAGTGTTGCAAAAAGCATCAATATAATCTCCAAGTAAAGCAGCCTGGTGAGGTTCCCGGTTATTTTCTGCCATTTGTTCCAACAGTCCGACAGCGCGGCGAATCAATTCCTGGTGCTGTTTGGCTAGGTAGCAGATGATCAGAACAAGCGATCGCGCTTCTTCGACATCAAGCTTTTTTCGCCCTCCTTGACCTTTACGTAGAGGATTTGATTGGCGCAGTCGCCATAAAGCTACGCGGTCTGGCACTCTTGACTCTAAATTCAGATCAGTTGCCGCCGAAAGCATAGCCTCTGAACCAATCCCAGTTAAGGTTTCTAGCGCCAACAGCACTAAGTCTAATTGGGTTTTGATATTATCCCATTGAACTGTGTTTGGGGCTGGAAGCTTAATTAAATCCTCCCACTGGGAATTTGGAGTGGCTGAGTTGGCGGCCGAGTGCATAACTTTTAGCATAGGTGATCAAGCTGATAGAGGATGTTGCTGTTACCCATTTTGAAACCAGACTCTTAAGAATCAAGCTTGGTTTCCCATAGCTCTAAGCCAGAGGCTTCATCTAGCTTTTTTATGTGGTAAACAGCAGGTATCTTTGTCCTACTCTAGATGAAAATTTATTTTCGACAAAGTAAAAAAGTATCAATTCTAGTTAAGGTTTACCCGACTTTCGCTGCTAGTTCCGTACAAGAGTATAAATAGACTATTGTTTTGAATGCTAACCGCTAATTATCGCTAAGTAATTATCCAGAATACCTCCTAATTTATTTGCGGCTTTAAATTTTGAAATTTATTGATGTTTATTATTTTGTCTTCATGTATACATAATTACTATACAAATTTTTTGCCTGTTTGCTAAAGGTGCTGCTTGCTGCTGGGCATAATCCCACCCCAGTTTCGCTTGTGTGTAGCCTGTTATTTCAGGACAGGTTAGGTAACATCAGGACGATTGATGTCTCTATGCAATTGATGACAAACTTAAAAATTTAATAAAGTCAGCGTTTGAAGATGTTGGGTAATTGATTTATTCCAACTTAGTTGGTACTATAGCTCTAACCGCGAACCACGCACATATCAGAACTCATTTATCAACTTGATGGGCAGAGGTAATAGTTTAGACATTTACCAAAACCCGTTATTCAGTATGGGTTACAGATAATTCACTGGTAAGAATAGTAACGCAATATAACAAATATGAAAAAGCATTTTTTTGCCTTTTCACTGATAGCTTGTGCTGTCGGTGTCATTATACCAACTCAGGCATTCGCGGTTAAGCTATACGGTGCTGGTAGTTTGCGCGATAGTCTCACAGAAGTAGCTGAATCTTTTAACGATAAATATGGAATTCCAGTAGAAACGCGATTTGGCCCGTCTGGGTTAACACGACAATTTATAGAACAAGAATTCTCCGAAAATGGAAAATCCGCAGATGTTTTTGCTAGTGCAGATATTGAGAACCCTCAGATATTGTTTGAAGAAGGTTTAAGTGAACCTGTAGTGAACTTCACTAGCAACCGCATGACTGCTGTTGTGAGATCAGGACTTAGGATCACATCAGATAATTTGTTGGATTTTTTGCTAAAACCCGAAATTAAGGTGGGAACCTCCACCCCTATAGCAGATCCATCTGGTGACTATGCATGGCAAATATTTGATAAGACCAATCAGATTAAACCTGGTAGTTCTCAAATTCTGAAGAAGAAAGCTTTGCAATTAGTAGGTGGTAATCCTAATGCTCCTATAGTTCCTAATGGCAAAAATAATTTAGTCTACTTTTTAGAAGAAACAAAGCAGGCAGATATCTTTTTATCTTATTACACCAGTGGGAAGACTGCCCAAGCAATAGAAGGTGGTAAAAATCTGCAAATAGTAGAGTTACCCGACTATTTAGCAACGAAAGCTAATTATGGATTGACTACACTGAAAAACGCCGATCCTGATGGTGAAAAATTAGCTGAATATATCCTGTCACAAAAAGGGCAAGAAATTTTAGCCAAGTATGGATTTACTGAACCCTCTACTTCTGTTCCCGAACATCAGGGCGCGGATGGAATTTTACTGGCTATAGGTGTAGCTTTCATCTTGAATAAAAAACAAGCATTTTTTAAAAAGCAATTAATCAAATGAGACCACAAAAGGTAGAAAACTTCCTAATCTTGTCTTATTCTGAATCAACCTGATAGTGCTTTCAACTAGCTACAACCTTTTTGAATAGCCATTTATGACAATTTCAACTAAATCGGGCTACTAATTTGCTGTCTTATCCACGCACGAAATGCTTTCATCGTCGCATTTCTGCCACTGCTTTTACTCTCCATCAAATATTCGGGAATCGTCTAATAGCTAAAGTCCTCTTAAGAGGACTAAATATAAGATTTTAAGTGATGTAAATAGCTATTTTCTGTAAAAGCGAAAATTTCAGTCCACGCTTAGTGGACTTGAGCTATTAGCCCCGAACTGAAGTTCGGGGCTGAATGTCGGTCAGCGCGGCACTTTGATTGTTACAAAAATGTGGGTAACGACAAGCCTTTTTAAAGAGGATTAGGGAGGATCAAGCCTTAACCCAAGCGTATTGCTTTATAAAGACAGATGGGACGAACTAGCACCCTTGACATTTATTGCCACTTTATTTGATGTGAGCAACGGTAACACCGGTACCGCCATCTGCTTGTTCTGCTGGTTCGTAGTTGTTAACTCTGGGATGCTGTTGCAAAAATGCGTGAACTCCTTGTCGCAGTTTGCCAGTACCATACCCGTGAATAATCCAGACTGGGCCTGTAGCTTCGGAGATGGCTTTATCTAAAATGTATTCGGCATCAGCCACCCGTTTACCGCGCAAATCGATGGTGTTTTGCGAGGTGCGAATTTCTGGGACATTTTGCGGTGGTGGCGTTACTGCTGCTGGGGCTGGCTTGGGTTTGACGACTGGTTCGGCTTTTTGACCATCTAGAGATTCTACATCTTGCAACTTCACGTTCATCTTCATTAGCCCAAACCGAACGCTTAACTCGCCATCTTCATCAGGGGCGGTGATTACATCTGCAATCTGTCCCAATTTTGGAATGCGGACGCGATCGCCTACTTTGGGCATAAATCCAGCTTTTGGTTTTGCTGGCGTTGCTGGCTGATAAAGTTGGCCAATTTGATTCAAAGCATTAGTTGCTTGCTGCGCCTCTTGGGCTGTGGGAGTACCTTTCTGCAAACGGCGGATCACTTGGGCAATTTCACCTTTTGCTTGAGCGATCGCTTGTTGGACTGCTATTTCCTGTGAAGCCCGCAAACTGCTTTCCCTTTCCTCCAAACTTGCGGCTTTTGCGGATACTTCTTTGTATAAACGTTCCGCTTGCTGCAACAAACTTTGGGCTTCCGCAGCTTTAGTTTCTTGACGGCGGCGTTGCGCTTCTAAGCCAGCAATTACCTGGTTAACTTCATCTGTGGCCTCTCCCACTTGAATTTTTGCCTCTTCTACCACTTCTGGGTTCAATCCCAAGCGCAAGGCAATTGTCAGGGCATTAGAACGTCCAGGGATGCCCCACAGCAGACGGTAAGTGGGTGAGAGAGTACTTTCATCAAATTCTACAGAGGCATTTTCAAACCGATCATCTTCGTATTTCAGGGCTTTTAATTCCCCGAAGTGAGTAGTGGCGATCGTTAGCTGGGCATGGTTGGCTAAATATTGCAACAAGGCGATCGCTAAGGCACTACCCTCAACTGGATCGGTTCCTGCACCGACTTCATCGAGTAAAACGAGTGATTGGGGAGTGGGGATTTCTAGATTCTCTTCTTCCCGATTTCCGATTCCCGATTCCCGATTCTCCAATGCTTCTAAAATCCGACTAATTCGGCGGATGTGCCCAGAAAATGTGGATAAACTTTGCTGTAAAGATTGTTCATCGCCAATATCTGCCAACACTTTATCAAACCAAGGTATTTCTACTGGTTCGCGGGCGGGGACAAATAAACCCACTTTGGCCATCAATGCTGCTAACCCTAGAGTTTTTAAGGTTACAGTTTTACCGCCAGTATTTGGCCCGGTAATTGTCACTACCCGAATTTGCGGACTAATGAGCAAATCTACAGGAACTACTGGTTGCCCTTGTTCGTGCTGTTGCTGCCATACTAACAGAGGATGTCGCAAATTCCGCAAGGTAATGATTTCCCTGTCTTCACGCTGAATAAATCGTGGGGGATTTGCTCCTAGCCAGTAACTATATCGCGATCTAGCAGTTGCCAAATCCAAAGTGGTGGCGATCGCTAACAATCTCTCTAAATCTGGTTTGACTGCGGCTACAAGTTCTGTCAAAGCACGGCGAACCGCTTCTTCTTCTGCTTGCTCTCTTCTGATTATCTGCCGCAGTTGGTTGCCCAAGGGCACTACTGAATTCGGTTCCACGTACAGTGTGGCACCGCTAGTAGAGGTATCGTGGACAATACCGGGGATGGCATCTTTTTGGGGTGCTTTTACGGGGATGACAAAGCGATCGCCCCGTTGCGTAATTAGCTGTTCTTGAACTGCTCCAGATTTTGCCTGTAAGATATTTTGCAGCTTTTGAGTAATTTGGCTGCGTAATCGCCGCAAATCTGTGCGAATTTCTCCCAGTTTTTGACTCGCGCGGTCAGTTACCTGGGCCCGTTCATCAATACATCGGTGAATTTCCTGTTCTAGTTCTGGATAAGTCCGCAAATCGGCAACCAAATCAGTCAATATCGGCAAATCTTCCTGATTGTCAATGACACGGCGCAAATTTCTAGCGCCAGCGAGGGTGGTAGCGATCGCTAACAGTTCATCCCCTGCCAAAACTCCACTGCGTTCTGCCCGTTCTAAGGAATCGCCAATATCTTGAATTCCCTCAAATGAGAGTCCTGCGGTCAGACGAGTTTCCAGCTGGTAGACTTCTTTGGTTTGCTCTAACAACTGTTCGCTTTGGATCTGAGAATCGGGTATTTTCAGATGACGCGCAGCTGTCGCCCCCAGCTTAGTTGCCGCAAAGGTAGCAAGGTGCTGGCAGAGGCGATGCCATTCTAATAGTTCTAAGGTTTCAGATTGGATCAAGGTTTCAACATCTAATCTGAAATTATCGTAACAATTCTAGCTGCTAGATGGCTAAATCTTAAAGAAGAAAATTTTGCTTTAGTGAATGGTCGAGAGGTATATTTGCCCTCTGCTTCCTTCCATCTTCTTATACATTGATGTATTTTATACTACATCAACATTTTTGTTGACTTCAACTCCGATGAAAAACGCCAAAAAAACTGATTAAGCAGCAACTATTTCTTGCACTAGAACGTAAGGCTGAACGATGAGAGTATTAAATCGTTTAGTGCGATCACTGTTCCATTCTCCTATTTGTACTGTCGTTGGTTTGGTAATTAATTGCTCATTAATCCATAGTTCCACTGATGGTATGTTATCACTGGCGATCGCTACTCCAACATCTACCAAGTTTAGTTCAAGTGCCACCAAAATTACTGCATCTCGTTGTACATGAGGAATTAGCCACTCCCATTCTGCCTCATCCAAGATTTCTGTTAATTCTGCTCTTAAATCCGACATTACTTCCCAATATTTATTTATAGATGGCTATTTTTACATTATTCACTAGTTCCTAGTTCCTGACAAATGGTCAATAACTAATGAGCAATGACCAATGACTAAACCTCTGCTTTCATTTCATCAATTTCAAATAAAGATACGATGACTCCAGCGATGGGAATAGATATAAAAACTCCTAGTAAACCTGCTACTTTCGCACCTACTAGCAAAGCAAAGAATACTACTACAGGATTAAGATTCAGCGCACCTTGCATAATTCGGGGCGCAATCAAATTGTCTTGTATTTGCTGGAGGACAATACAAGCTATCAAGACTTTTAATGCTAACCAAACATCTTGAGACAACACAAATAGAGTTACTGTGCTTACTGCTAATGTCGCTCCTATACCAGGAATGATGTCAACAATTCCGATTATCACTGACAATATTAAAGCAAAAGGTACTTTTAATAATAAAAAAACTAGGAAAGTCGTAATTGTGAGAAATGCACTTAATAACAACTGACCTCTAAAAAATCCTAAAAAAGAGCGTCTGATTATATTTGTAAATCTATTGCGGCGCTGTTTTGGTACTATTTTTATGATAAAATCCCATAGTTTGTCTCCATCTAGTAACATAAAGAAAGCTACAACCGCAATCAATACAAATGTCAGAAAATTCGTCATAAATCCTTGTAAAACAGCCAAGCTAGTAACAAGAGTAGATACAGCTTGGTTTCGTAATTGTTCTTGAAGAAAACTTAAATCTATCTGTAAATTCCGGTTTTGCAAAAAACCTTCTAGTCGCTCTAATAGAGGTATTAAAGAATTTACAAAGCCAGTTAGACTGTCAATTAATTGCTGTCCTTGAGATAAAACTGTTAAGCTCACGGTAATTATCAGACTGCCAATAATTACAATACTGAACAAGAAAACGACACCAACAGCTACACCGTGGGGCAAAAAATGCCGCAGCCATTGTACAGGATAGCTGAGTAAAAAAGCCAAAATTGCAGCAAATGTAAAAATAACAATGACTGTTTCAAAGTAAGCTAAAAGTTGTACAATTGCCCAGCCAGAAGCAACTAAAAGTAAAAAGCGGACTAACGCCAGATTATTTAATCGCTCCCAAAAATTCTTGGCTTCAAAGCCGCTCATATATATTGTTTAGAGAAAAACTTATGGTAAATTTGCCTAGCAGTTGCATTTAAGCACAAAGTTAGACTTTATTGCTAGAGCACATTGACCTTAAAGATACAGAGGCTAAGGCGCGATCGCTACCTCCCTAAAGCATACATCTGAGCTTGTCTAACTCATCTTCCTAAATCATGCATCTGGTTAATTACCGTGGCACACTTTTGTGTTAAAGCTTCCAATTCTTCTTTATTAGTGGAACTGGGAGCATCAATCAAGTTACCAATTCTCACGGTGATGGGAACTGCGCGAGGTAGGGACGATCCTTTTTGTAAAATCTCCTCAGTACCCCAGACACTCACGGGTAATATTGGGGCTTTTGCTTTCGCCGCTAGCAGCAGTGCGCCTCTTTTGGGGTCTGTAATTCTGCCATTTGGGGTGCGAGTACCTTGTAAGAAAACACCGACAGCCCAACCGTTATTGAGATACTCTAAGGCGGAACGGATGGCATTGCGATCAGCATTTCCTCGGCTTACTGGATAAGCACCGTACAATTTAATCGCTTGCGCCAGAACTGGGATTTTAAATAACTCTTCCTTAGCCATGTACGCTACTGGACGACGTACACAGTTAGAGACAATTGGCGGGTCAAAGTAACTAGCGTGATTACTCACTACCAGTAACGGCCCTGATTGGGGGACATTTTCTACACCATAAATCTGGCCCCGAAAGTAAGCGTGAAGCATGGGGCTGACGACCGACCATTTAAAGGCGTGGTAAAGTGCCAGACTGATAAACGGTTCGCGGTTTCTGTCCACAGAAGATAATTCAAATCAGACTCAATTTAGCATACGCGATCGCAAGTCCCAGAGCAAACTCCAAAAAGCTGTAGAAACCCAAGATACTGATTTCGACAATTTTAGGTCAGCTTTTTTGCTACATTCTCTACCTTTGAAAATATTCTTTTAGGGGCTTTCAATTAAAAAAATATCCAGCATTAGGCGAAACGCCCTAACGCACCATATCTACAAATATCGAATAATTTCTTGTTTGATATTCTTTTAAATTATGAATTGCTTCACCCATTTGGGAATACTAAATCTGTAAATCGTCAGGATTTAGCAATATGGTTACCACTCTAGTTACTATCCCCGGATATATAGTTAAAGAACAACTTTATAATGGTTCGAGAACCTTAGTTTATCGCGGTTATCGAGAAAGTGACTCTTTACCTGTAGTGATTAAACTGCTGAAAAATCCTTATCCCAGTTTCAGTGAGTTGGTACAGTTTCGCAATCAATACACTATTGCCAAAAACCTTAACTCACCTCTAATCATCCAAACTTATAGCCTGGAACCTTATCAAAATGGTTATGCGTTAGTCATGGAAGACTTTGGGGGGATTTCTCTGAAAGAATGGGGAACAGGGGAAAGCCTACAAAATCTCACGGTCTTTTTACAGATAGCGATCGCACTGTGCAACACCTTAGATATACTATACCATTCGCGCATTATTCACAAAGACATCAAACCCGCCAATATTTTAATTAATCCCGAAACCAAACAAATTAAATTAATTGACTTTAGTATTGCATCCCTACTATCACGGGAAACTCAAACACTAATAAATCCTAATGTGTTGGAGGGGACACTTGGTTATATTTCTCCTGAACAAACAGGAAGAATGAATCGGGGAATTGACTACCGTACTGACTTCTATTCATTGGGTGTGACTTTTTACGAGTTATTGACGGGAGAATTACCGTTTCAATCAAATGACTCGATGGAGTTGGTGCATTGTCATTTAGCAAAACTTCCACCAAATATGAATAAACCTCATCCCAACCCTCTCCTTAGTAAGGAGAGGGTGTCGAAGGCGGGTGAGGTTTCTTTTCCGATTCCCGAAGTTCTCTGTGACATCGTGATGAAATTGATGGCTAAAAATGCTGAAGACCGCTATCAGAGTGCATTGGGGCTAAAATTTGATTTAGAAAATTGTTTATCTCAACTCCAAGAAACTGGTGAAATTAAGAGTTTCCCAATTGCACAACGGGATGTGTGCGATCGCTTTATTATCCCCGACAAACTTTATGGGCGAGAAAACGAAATAGAAACCCTACTCCAAGCATTTGAAAGAGTTAGCCTTGGTGCAACAGAAATGATGTTGGTAGCTGGTTTTTCTGGGATTGGTAAAACTGCGGTTATTA
This sequence comes from uncultured Nostoc sp., assembly GCF_964245445.1. GTDB lineage: Bacteria > Cyanobacteriota > Cyanobacteriia > Cyanobacteriales > Nostocaceae > Nostoc. The sequence goes on along the minus strand of NZ_CAXTNE010000003.1, from coordinate 43,535 downwards.
ATGAAGTTCATAAACCGATTGTTAGACAACGCGGTTATTTTATCAAAGGAAAATTTGACCAATTTCAACGGAATATTCCCTTAAGTGCATTGGTGCAAGCATTTCGAGATTTAATGGAGCAACTATTAACAGAAAGTGATACCAAAATCCAGCAATGGAAAAGCAAAATATTAGAGGCTGTGGGTGAAAATGGACAGGTAATTATTGAAGTCATCCCGGAATTATCAAGAATTATTGGTCAACAACCCTCGGCTCCAGAATTGTCAGGAAATGCAGCACAAATTAGATTTAATTTATTATTCCAAAAATTTACCCAAGTGTTTACAATTGCCGAACATCCATTAGTGATGTTTTTAGATGATTTACAATGGGTAGATTCAGCATCGCTGAAGTTAATACAGTTATTAATGGCTGATACAGGACATCTTTTTTTAATTGGTGCATACCGTGATAACGAAGTCCAAAGAACACATCCGTTAATTTTGACTTTGAGTGAAATTGAAAAAACACAAGCAACAATTAATACGATTACATTAGCACCACTAAGTCAAAGACAAGTGAATCAGTTAGTTGCTGACACACTTAAGTGTTCTGAGAATTTAGCGTTGCCTCTTTCCCGACTGGTATCTCAGAAAACTCAAGGCAATCCATTTTTCGCTACACAGTTTCTCAAAGCATTACATCAAGATAGACTGATTAAATTTAACTTTGAGTCAGGCTGTTGGGAATGTGACATTGCACAAGTGAATCAGCAAGTGGTTACAGACGATGTTGTTGCCTTTATGGCACTTCAATTACAAAGACTGCCGCAATCAACTCAAAACATCTTGCAGTTAGCTGCTTCTATTGGCGATCAGTTTGATTTAGCAACTTTGGCAATTGTTTCAGAATCATCAGAAATCGAAACGGCTGCTGATTTGTGGAAAGCTTTAGAAGAAGGGTTACTTTTACCTACTGGTGATATTTATAAATTCTTTCAACACAGTGGACAGGATTCTGATTCAAAGCCTTTCAATTCCAATTTCCAAGTCCCCACCTATAAATTTTTACATGATCGTGTCCAACAAGCTGCTTATTCTTTGATTCCAGAAAATCAGAAACAGACTACTCACTTAAAACTGGGTCAGCTACTGTTAAATAATATTTCTGCAAGCGAGCAAGAAGAGAAAATATTTCAAATTGTTAGTCAATTGAACCTGGGGTTGAGGTTAATTACTCAACAGACCGAACGAGATCAACTAGTTCAGTTAAATCTGTTAGCTGGACGGAAAGCTATGGCTGCCACTGCCTATACTGCTGCGATTGAGTATCTAACGCTAGGAATGGAACTATTAACAGCAGATAGCTGGCAAAGTCAGTACGATCTCACCCTGGCGCTGTATGAAGATGCAGCAAAAGCAGAATACTTAAACACCAACTTTGAACAGGCTATCAAACTGACAGACATGATCTTACAGCAAACTATGCAGATTTTGGACACAATTAAAGCTTATGAACTGAAAGTTCAGATTTATATTGCCCAAGATCAGCAAGTTAAAGCTATTGAAACAGGGTTAAAAGCACTGGAAGAGTTAAAAATTTCGTTGATATCACCTGATGTAGAACAGCAGAAATTACCAACTTTAACAAACTTAGCCAATATTCCAGAAATGACTAATCTGGAATCTTTGGCCGCACTGCGGTTGCTAATTAGCATTACACCTCCTGTTCATCATGTTAAACCGGATATGTTTCCGTCAGTAGCACTGACAATGCTCCATCTTTGTCTTGAACAGGGACATTCATCCTTGGCTGCTTTTGTCTATGGAAGTTATGGTATATTTCTTTGTGCTGTAATCGGAGATGTTGATACCGCTTATCACTCCGGTCAGATATCTTTAAAACTACTAGAGCAATACCACAGTAAACAACTTAGTCCAAAAATTTATATGCTTTTTGGTGTTTTTGTCTGTGCTTACAAAGAGCATAGTCGAAATACACTCACATTTTTACGGGAAAGTATACAGTGTGGACTAGAAGTTGGAGATATCGAATACGCTAGTTATTCGATGATGGCTGAGTGTACGCATTTATTCTTAATTGGAGAAACTCTAGATGCTGTTGAAGAAAAGCAAGGAAAATATATTGATCTACTTTTAAAACTCAAACAAAAACATTGTGTTGATTATGCCCAGATTTGGAGGCAAGTCACCTTAAACTTACTCGGACGATCCTCTCACCAATATTATCTGACTGGTATTGATTTTGATGAGACAGAAATGCTGCCACATCTTCACAACACCCACAATCATCAGTCACTATTTGCCATCTATGTTGCCAAAACAGCTATCCTTTATACCTTTGGCCAGTATGAACAGGCTGCAACCAATGCAGAAAAAGCCACCGAGTATATGGATGGAGCCTTTGGTCTACTGTTAGTTGTGGGACATAACTTTTACTACTCTTTGTGCTTACTTGCAAAGTATTCTAGCTGCGATAGTAAAACGCTACTGCCTTTGGCAGATTGGAATCAGCAAGAATGTTGGCTAAATCAGGTAGTTACCAACCAAAAACTGATGCACTACTGGGCTGGCAATGCTCCTGTTAATTTTCTGCACAAGTATGACTTAGTTGAGGCAGAAACAGCGCGGGTAATGGGAGATAAGCTCAAGGCGATGGAATATTACGATCGCGCCATCTCCCTCGCCAAAGCCAACGGCTACATCCAAGAAGAAGCACTTAGCAATGAACTAGCAGCCAAATTCTATCTCGACTGGGGTAAAGAAAAAGTCGCCCAAGTATATATGCATCAAGCATACTACTGCTACGCTCGTTGGGGCGCAAAAGCCAAAATAGAAGACCTAGAAAAACGCTATCCCCAACTACTCCAATCCATTCTGCAACAGCAACGAATCAACCTCAACCCCTTAGAAACTATTAGCTTTCGTAGCACTTCCTCATCTACTGGCACTTCTAGCACTGGCAACACCTGTATTTTCGATAGTCTGGATTTTACCTCTGTCCTTAAAGCCGCTCAAGCTATTTCCAGTTCTCTAGAATTAGATCAACTCATTGCTAGCCTCACCCGCATTATCCTAGAAAACTCCGGCGCGAAAAAATCTGCACTAATTCTTCCCCAAGGAAATACTTGGCAAGTTAGGGCAATTACTTTTATTAATCATGGAGCAAATTCTCATATTGAGATACAAAGCATTCTTAATGCACAACCACTAGATACTTGTGAAGATATTCCCGTAAATATTATCAATTACGTCAAAAATACGCAACAAACAGTTGCGATTGATAACTTGCAAACAGATATTCCTGGTGTAATTGGGGAATATATGTACCGAATAAAACCCCAGAGTGTATTATGTACCCCGATTATTAATCAAGGACATTTGGTAGGTATTATTTACTTAGAAAATAAACTGACTCAAGGGGTATTTACTAGCGAGCGGCTCAGGGTTATTAATTTCCTTTCTTCCCAAGCAGCAATATCTCTAGAAAATGCTCAACTTTATCAACAAGCCGGGCAAGCATTACAAGACTTACAACAAGCCCAATTACAAGTTGTCCAAAATGAGAAAATGTCTGCATTGGGTAATTTAGTTGCCGGGGTAGCCCATGAAATGAATAATCCTTTGGGCTTTATTTATGCCAGCCTTCAACAAGCTAAACCCAGCTTTGCGGATCTTGTTGAACACTTGAAACTTTATCAAGAAAGTCTCCCCAATCCAGGTGATGAAATTATTAACCATGCTGAAGAAATCGACTTGAATTATAGCTTAGAAGACTTACCCAAAATAATTGATTCAATGGTGATGGCGTGCGATCGCCTCAAAAATATCAGTACCAGTCTCCGCACTTTCTCCCGTGCTGATAAAGATTACAAAGTGCCGTTTAATATTCACGAAGGTATCGACAGTACGATTTTAATTCTTAAACATCGCCTCAAAGCAAACGAACAACGTCCAGTAATTGAAGTGATAACTGATTATGGGGATTTGCCCCTAGTTGAATGTTTTCCTGGGCAATTAAATCAGGTATTTATGAATATTCTGGCAAATGCTATTGATGCGCTGGATGAATCAAATACAGGACGGACTTTTGAGCAAATTAAGGTCAATCCGAACCGAATTGCAATTAAAACCTCCCTAGAAAATGATGGCGTGAAAATTGCTATTGCTGATAATGGTCAGGGAATGAATGAATCAGTAAAACAAAAGATTTTTGAACACTTATTTACTACAAAATCTGTCGGCAAAGGAACGGGATTAGGATTAGCGATCGCAAAGTCTATCGTCGAAGAAACCCACAGTGGCAACTTGAGTTTTAACTCTGTTATGGGTGAGGGGACAGAATTTTTTATTGAAATTCCACTGTAAACTTTTGCAGATTGTTGGTAAACAACTGCACATATCTGGGAACACTAAACCTGTAAGTCTTAAAGATTTAGCAGTATGGTTAGCACTCTTGTGAGCATTCCCGGATACAAAGTTAGCGAAGAACTGTACAATGGTTCGAGAACCCTAGTTTATCGTGGGTATCGAGAAATTGACTCCTTAAGAGTAGTGATTAAACTGCTGAAAAATCCTTATCCCAGTTTCAGCGAATTGGTGCAGTTTCGCAATCAATACACTATTGCCAAAAATCTCAACTCACCTCTAATCATCCAAACCTACAGCCTAGAACCTTACCAAAATGGCTATACGTTAGTGATGGAAGACTTTGGGGGGATTTCCTTGAAGGAATGGGGAGTAGGGAGTAAGGAGTGGGGAGTCAGGGGAAGCGTAGAATCTCTGAGGGAGTTTTTACAGATAGCGATCGCACTGTGCAACACCTTAGATATACTATACCGTTCGCGCATTATTCACAAAGACATCAAACCCGCCAATATTTTAATTAATCCCGAAACCAAACAAATTAAATTAATTGACTTTAGTATTGCATCCCTACTATCACGGGAAACTCAAACACTAATAAATCCTAATGTGTTGGAGGGGACACTTGGTTATATTTCTCCTGAACAAACAGGAAGAATGAATCGGGGAATTGACTACCGTACTGACTTCTATTCATTGGGTGTGACTTTTTACGAGTTATTGACGGGAGAATTACCGTTTCAATCAAATGACTCGATGGAGTTGGTGCATTGTCATTTAGCAAAACTTCCACCAAATATGAATAAACCTCATCCCAACCCTCTCCTTAGTAAGGAGAGGGTGTCGAAGGCGGGTGAGGTTTCTTTTCCGATTCCCGAAGTTCTCTGTGACATCGTGATGAAATTGATGGCTAAAAATGCTGAAGACCGCTATCAGAGTGCATTGGGGCTAAAATTTGATTTAGAAAATTGTTTATCTCAACTCCAAGAAACTGGTGAAATTAAGAGTTTCCCAATTGCACAACGGGATGTGTGCGATCGCTTCATTATTCCTGATAAACTTTATGGACGAGAAACCGAAGTAGAAATTTTACTCCAAGCATTTGAAAGAGTCAGCCTGGGTGCAACAGAAATGATGCTGGTTGCGGGTTTTTCCGGTATTGGTAAAACCGTTGTAGTTAACGAAGTTCATAAACCGATTGTGCGTCAACGCGGTTATTTTATCAAAGGTAAATTTGACCAATTTCAGAAAAATATTCCCTTTTCGGCATTTGTACAAGCGTTTCGGAATTTGATGGGGCAATTGTTAACTCTAAGCGATGGAGAAATTCAACAATGGAAAAGCAAGATTTTAGAGGCTGTAGGTGAGAATGGACAAGTAATTATTGAAGTAATTCCCGAATTATCAAGAATTATTGGTCAACAATCACCTGCTCCAGAATTATCAGGAAGTGCGGCACAAAATAGATTTAATTTATTCTTCCAAAAGTTTACCCAAGTCTTTACTAGTAGAGAACATCCATTAGTAATGTTTTTGGATGATTTGCAATGGGCAGATTCGGCATCGCTGAAATTACTACAATTCTTGATAGAACAGACAGGATATTTATTAATCTTGGGTGCGTATCGGGATAATGAAGTATCACCCGCTGACTCGTTCATTCTAACCGTAGATGAGATCGTCAAAACTGGGGCAGTGGTCAATACGATTACGCTGCAATCGTTAAGTCTAGTTGATATAAATCAATTGGTGGCGGATACGTTGAATTGCGATCGCTCCCTGGCTCAACCGTTGACCGAACTGGTATACCAAAAAACCAAGGGTAATCCCTTTTTTGCGACTCAGTTTCTCAAGGCACTCTATGAAGAAGAACAAATTACTTTTGACAGGGAAGCACGGCATTGGCAGTGTGATATTGCCCAAATCAGAGCTTTAGCGATCACCGATGATGTCGTCGAGTTTATGGCACTGCAATTGCAGAAGTTGCCGACACAAACTCAGGATGTGTTGAAGTTAGCGGCTTGTATTGGAGCAGAGTTTGATTTAGCAACATTGGCGATCGTGTCCCAGCAGTTTCCTGAAGATACGGCTGCGGCACTGTGGAAAGCATTACAAGAAGGTTTGATTATTCCAAATACGGAAATCTATAAGTTTTTTATTCAGTCTGACAGTGCGTCGGTTTGTGATGCAGCAGCTAATCCAACTTATCGCTTTTTGCACGATCGCGTTCAGCAAGCGGCGTATTCTCTGATTCCAGAAAATCAAAAGCAAATCACCCACCTCAATATTGGACGTTTGCTGCAACAAGCAACGAGTGCGAGGAAACAGGATAAGCAGATTTTTGCGATCGCTAACCACCTCAACAAGGGGATATCTCTGATTGAGGATGAGACGGAGCAACACGAACTCGTGCAGTTAAACCTGATGGCTGGACAGAAAGCTAAGGGTGCAACGGCTTATGGAGCGGCTTTAAACTATTTCAACACGGGCATTTCTTTGTTGAAGGGCAATTGCTGGCAGAACTACTACACTCTCGCCCTCGTTCTGTATGAAGGTGCAGCTAATTCTGCTTTCCTGGGTGCTAACTTTGAACAAATGGAGCAGTTCGCCGAGGTTGTACTCACTCATGCCCACTCTTGGCTTGATCGGGTTAATGTTTATGACACGAAGATTCGGGCCTGCATGGCTCAAAACCAGCTTTTAGAAGCGTTGCAGTTGGCACGGTTCGTGCTGGAACCTCTGGGGGTGCATTTGCCAGAGCAGCCTACCCCAGCAGACATTGGGCAGGCACTCCAGCACACCCAAATCCAACTCAGTAACAGCTCGATGGAATCTTTGCTGCATTTACCCGAAATGACTGCGCCGGACAAAAAAGCCGCAATGATGATTCTGTCCACCATAATGTCGCCTGCCTATCAAGCTGCCCCAAACCTGATGCCCCTGGTCGTCTTTGCCCAGTTTGATCTATCGGTGCAGTACGGAAATGCACCAGAATCGATTCATGGCTACGGTCTGTATGGGTTAATGTTGATTGCCATATTGGGTGATATTGAAGCGGGCTATTGCTTTGGACAACTGGAGATAAACCTCCTGCAACACCTTCAGTCACCCAAGCTTGCTGGTGCAGCCCTTTTTGACTTTAACTGCTTCTTCAAACATTGGAAAGAACCTGCAAAAACCTCCCTGGCAGGACTACTGCAAGCCTATGCCGGTGGATTAGAAGTTGGTGATTTCAATCTTGCAGCACTCAGCTTGCTCGTGTATGACCATAATACTTATTTTACTGGTCACGAACTGTCTTCCCTCAAGCTAGTGCTAGAAGACCATCGCAAGGTGATGCAGCAACTACGCCAGCGTACCTATCTCTACACGCAAAGTCTTTACCATCAGGTAGTCGTGAATCTATTGGGTGCGTCAACAGAGCCAGATCAGTTGGTTGGTGAATACTGCGATGAGCGTGAAATGATTCAGCTTTACCAGAAAACGGGTGAAGTAACGGCACTGCACCAAGTTTATTTAAATAAGCTGATACTTTGCTACCTGTTCCAAGACTATGAACAAGCGTTGGAAAACGCGAATAAAGCAGCCCAGTATTTGGCTGGAATGGCAGGACTGATGAGTGTTCCGCTTTTCTACTTCTACGATGCACTAGTACAATTAGCGCTTTATCTAGATGCTAGCGAAACAGACCAATCAAGCATTCTAGAACGGGTTGCTACCAACCTGAAAAAACTCACTGGCTGGGCAGCTTATGCACCTAGTAATCAGGCTCACCGTTGCGCCTTAATTGTCGCAGAACGGTGTCGGATCTTGGGGGCTAGAGCCGAAGCAATAGAAAACTACGATCACGCGATCGCCCTTGCCAAGGAACACGAATACCTCAACGAAGAAGCTCTCGCCAACGAACTCGCCACCAAATTCTATCTCGAATGGGGCAAAGAACGCATTGCCAAAGATTATTTGATTGAAGCCTACTATGCTTATTCCCGGTGGGGAGCAAAAGCCAAAGTTACCAATCTAGAACAACGCTATCCCCAATTACTTCAAGTCATCCTGCAACAGCAACGACTCAACCTCAACCCTCAAGAAACTCTTGGCTTTGATGAGACTTTTTCATCTACCCGCACGAATACCACTGGCAGCACCAATATTTCCGACGTTTTAGATTTTACCTCTGCCCTGAAAGCGGCTCAAGCTATTTCCAGTTCTCTGGAATTAGATACACTCATTGCCGGTCTCACCCGGATTCTCTTAGAAAACTCTGGCGCCAAAAAAGCTGTACTACTGCTTCCTCAAGAAAATACTTGGCAAGTCCGAGCAATTACCTTGATTCATCATCAGAAAATACAAACCATACTTGACCCACAATTACTAGATACTTGTCAAGATATTCCCAGAAACATTATCAATTATGTCAAACATACTCAAGAAACCATTGTTATAAATAATTGCCAAACAGATATTCCTGGGGTGATTGGGGAATATATGCTAGAGTATCAACCCAAAAGTATTTTATGCACACCAATTATTAATCAAGGGCATTTGGCAGGTATTCTCTACTTAGAAAATAAACTCACAAGCGAGGTATTTACTAACGAACGTCTGCAAGTTATCAATCTACTTTCTTCCCAAGCTGCAATCTCCCTAGAGAATGCTCGACTTTATCAACAAGCTGGGCAAGCATTACAAGATTTACAACAGGCACAATTACAAATCGTCCAAAGTGAGAAAATGTCGGCACTGGGTAACTTAGTAGCAGGGGTAGCACATGAAATGAATAATCCTTTGGGATTTATTTATGCCAGCCTTCAACAAGCTAAACCCAGCTTTGTGGATATTGTTGAACACTTGAAACTCTATCAAGAAAGTCTCCCCAATCCAGGTGAGAAAATTATCGATCATGCCAAAGCAATAGACTTGGATTATAGCTTAGAAGACTTACCCAAGATGATTGATTCAATGGTGATGGCGTGCGATCGCCTTCACAACATTAGCACTAGTTTAAGAACATTCTCCCGTGCTGATAAAGATTATAAAGTGCCGTTTAATATTCACGAAGGTATTGACAGTACGATTTTAATTCTCAAACATCGTCTCAAAGCAAACGAACAACGTCCAGCAATTGAAGTGATAACTGATTATGGGAATTTGCCTCAGGTTGAATGTTTTCCTGGACAGTTAAATCAGGTATTTATGAATATTCTGGCTAATGCCATTGATGCGCTAGATGAATCAAATATAGGACGGAGTTTTAAGGAAATTAAGGACAATCCCAACCGAATTACAATTAAAACCTCTCTGGAAAATGATAGCGTGAAAATTGCTATTGCAGATAATGGCAAAGGGATGAATGAATCAGTGAAACAAAAGATTTTTGAACACTTATTTACTACAAAAGCTGTCGGCAAAGGAACAGGATTAGGACTCGCGATCGCAAAGTCTATCGTTGAAGAAACTCACAATGGTAAATTAAGTTTTAACTCTGTTCTAGGTCAGGGTACAGAATTTTTCATTGAAATGAAGTCCTAAAAAAACTAAACAGGCAAATCAGCAGCACTCTGGATATTTTCTAATATTAAGTCAGGGCTACTACGTTTAATCAAGCCAGTTAGGACTTTACCAGGGCCAATTTCCATTACTCGCTGGATGCCGTTAGCTGGTAATTGCAGAGAAATTTCTCGCCATCTTACAGAACCAGTCATTTGTTTATTCAGGCGCTGCTTTAAAGTCTCGGCATCAATAGACGCAATTGGTTCTACATTAGACAACACTGGCACGGTAGCTGGCTGAAATTCCACAGATTCTAGAATGTCTTGGAATTCCGCAGATGCTGGTGCTATTAAATGTGAGTGAAATGCTCCAGAAACTTTTAGAGGAATGGCACGCTTTGCTTTAACTTGACCCATCACTGCTTGTACAGCCTCAGTCGTGCCTGAAATTACTACCTGAGCCGAACTATTGTCATTTGCTAGCACCACATCAGGCGTTTGGGCAATGACTTTTTCCAACTGTTCGCGGTCAAAGTTCATCAAAGCTGCCATCATACCATCGACGGCATTATCCATGAGTTCGGCACGACGCTTTACTAGATATAAACCAGCCAACCACTCAAAGACACCCGCAATGTAAAGGGCAGTATATTCTCCCAAACTGTGTCCAGCAACTAAATCTGGCTGGTGTCCTCGTTCTCGGAGAAGGTCAGCAAGAATGCTTTCTATCACATAAAGACTTGGTTGAGTGTATAGCGTCTGTGATAACTTTTCTTCTTCGTTTTTACAGATTTCGGTTACAGACCAGCCCAAAATTTCCTCAGCTTGGGCAAATTTATTTTTAGCGAATGGTATATCTAATAAATCCATTCCCATTCCCAGCGCTTGGGAACCTTGTCCGGGAAACACCCATGCAGTTTTTGTCATTTGTCAGTAGTCATTGGTCATTGGTCATTGGTGAAGCCAGTGCGGTCTTCTCCCAAGGGGAGACGCCAAGGGCGATGGGGGTTTCCCCCATGAGCAACTGGTGAACCCGAAGGGTCATTAGTCATTGGTCATTGGTCATTAACAAAGGACAAAGGACAAAATATTCACCTTCCCCATTGAAAAATTGCCGCACCCCAGGTAAGACCGGCACCAAAGCCGGATGTAGCAATGATGTCATTGGGTTTAATTTTACCTTCCCGCACTGCTTCATCTAAAGCTAAGGGAATGGAAGCAGCAGAGGTATTCCCGTACTTGGCGAGATTACTTATAATTTTATGTTCTGGGACATTCAGCCGTTGGGCAACAGCATCAATAATTCGCTGATTGGCTTGATGCAATAGCAGCCAATCTATTTGATCAACACTAAGGTTGGCTTTAAATAACGCTTTATCAATGATTTCGGGCACTTTTTGCACAGCAAAGCGGTAGACTTCTTTGCCGTTCATAGTAATCGGTTGGTAACCGCCTTTAGTGATATTTACATTTGGGAGGAGTTCTTGGGAAGCGCCTGCATAAGCAAGGTTGAGGTGATGGTTTTGAGTGCCATCACTTTTAAGGGCAAATCCCAATAAGCGATCACTTTTGTCAGCCTGTAATACTACTGCCCCTGCACCATCACCAAATAATACACAAGTGCGCCGATCTTCCCAATCTACCCAGCGTGAAAGGATATCTGCCCCAATCAACAGTACGTTTTTATAAACACCTGTTCTAATGTATTGGGCTGCTGTAACCAGACCAAACACAAAACCAGAGCAGGCTGCTGTCAAGTCAAAAGCTACTGCGTTGGTGGCTCCCAATTGCGCCTGTACTTGACAAGCACTACCAAACAAATCATCAGGGGTGGAAGTCGCCAGCAGAATCAGGTCTAGGTCTTCTGGTTTAATTCCCGAAACTGCGATCGCCTGACTGCTGGCGGCAGTAGCTAGCACGCTCAAGGACTCAGATGGTAGGGCTAATCGCCGTTGACGAATTCCAGTTCTTGTAGTTATCCACTCATCTGATGTTTCAACTACTTCACTCAATGTCTGGTTGTGTAGAGAAGTTGCTGGTACTGCCGAGCCACTTCCGGTAATTGCTACGCCTAAGTTTTGCACTCCTAATCTCCCAAGCTATCAGCTTTTTGTCTCTTGTCTTTTGTCTCTTGTCATTTGTCCTTTGTCATTTGTCCTTTGTCAGTTGTCAGTTGTCCTTTACAAATGACCAATGACTAATGACTAATGACCCTTCGGGTTCACCAGTTGCTCATGGGGGAAACCCCCATCGCCCTTGGCGTCTCCCCTTGGGAGAAGACCGCACTGGCTTCACCAATGACTAATGACCAATGACTAACCGCTTTCGCGCTCTAGGATATATTGGGACTGAATTCGTTGTAGCACCTGGTTGTCAACAGCTTCTTTTGCCATGCGAATTGCATTAAAAATTGAAGGAGCTTGTGAGCTACCGTGACCGATAAAACAGACTCCCGCCACGCCTAGCAGCAAAGCACCGCCGTGTTCTGCGTGATCCATGCGCTGCTTAATCCGCTTCAGGTTTGGTTTTAAGAGTGCTGAACCGATTTGACCGTGTAATCCTTGAGGTAATTCTTCCCGCAGAATTTGCAGAATCACTTCTCCGACGGCTTCGGCAAATTTTAATAATACATTGCCCACAAAGCCATCGCAGACAATCACATCAAAGCTACCAGAAAGCACATCACGCCCTTCGGCATTGCCAATAAAATTTATTTGAGGATTTTCGCGTAGTAGTTGGTGAGCGCGGACGGTTGCATCATTGCCTTTAGAGTCTTCTTCACCGATATTCAGCAAACCTACCTTTGGTTCAGTTGTACCTAAAACATATTTACTGTAAGCCGATCCCATGACGGCAAACTGCTCTAAAAACTTCGGACGGCAATCTACATTCGCGCCGACATCAAGTACTAATACTGGCTTACCAGCAATAATCGTGGGGAAAACTGTCCCTATGGCTGGGCGGTCAATTCCTGGCAATCGTCCTAAGCGGAGCAAAGCAGATGCCATCGCTGCCCCAGAGTGACCTGCAGAAAACACGGCATCTGCTTTTTGCTGCTTGACTAAATCCATCGCCACATTGATAGAAGCCTTGCGTTTGCGTCTAACTGCATTTAAAGGCTCCTCATCCATAGCGATCGCTTCCTGTGCAGTCACGATCTCCACCTGCCCTAAATTCGTTTTTGGCGGCAAGGCAGCTTCTATTTGTTGAGGATCACCAACCAGTAATACATCTACACCCAATTCTTCCCTTGCTCGCAATGCGCCAGCAACGATTTCACCAGGTGCGTGATCCCCTCCCATTGCGTCAATTGCGATCCTTACGCGAGTCGATCCCATTGCTCACAGTTTCTAGAAACCTTACAAATTTTACCAGATGGCTTTGCCGAAAAAGCTTAACTTTCTGACCGCCAAATTATTTCTGTTACTATTGCAACAATTTTTGCTGGCAAGCTCAAGATAGCACGAATTTGGGCATTGGAAAGAGGCAGAGGGGCAGGGGGCAGGGAGAAGAGGCGAAAGAGGTAATTTTTTATTCTCCCCCTTGCCCCCTGCTCCCTGCTCCCTTGCCTCCTCTACTCCCCACTTCCTTCTACCCAATTAACTAGCGTCCGAACGCCGTAGCCAGTTGCCCCCGCACTGTCGTAGCCATTTTCTTTATCTGTCCACACAGGTCCTGCAATGTCTAAGTGCGCCCAAGGTGTTTCTTTAACGAATTGCTTAAGGAAAAGGGCGGCAGTAATGGAACCACCTGGACGTGGGCCAGTATTTTTCATGTCCGCAATGCCAGACTTTAGCCCTTCAAAATATTTTTCTTCCATTGGCATCCGCCAAATCTTTTCTCCTGAAGTTTGGGCAGCTTTCTCTAACTGGGAAGCTACAGCATCATCGGGAGTGTACAAACCAGCAATATCCTCACCCAAGGCTATGACGTTAGCGCCGGTTAGGGTGGCTAAATCCACGATCGCATCTAATCCCAATTTCTCGGCATACACCAAGGCATCTGCTAGGGTCAAACGTCCTTCAGCATCGGTGTTGTTAACTTCGATTGTTTTGCCGTTTGATGCCGTGAGAATGTCTCCAGGGTGCATAGCGCGACCGCTAATCATGTTTTCAGCCACCGCCGAAATGAAGTGAACCTCAACATCTGGCTTAATTTGAGCAATTGCTTTTGCCGCGCCTAAGGTAGCAGCTGCACCGCCCATATCCATTTTCATGGTTTCGATGCCGCTACCTGCACCTTTAATGTTGAGTCCGCCGGAATCAAAGGTTACACCTTTGCCAATAATTGCTAGTTTCCTTTTGGGTGTACCTTCTGGCTTGTAAGTCAGGTGAATGAATTTAGGTGGCAACTCGGAAGCTTGTGCTACTCCTAAAAAAGCACCCATACCCAACTTTTCACAGTCTTCTCTTTCCAGAATTTCTACTTGTAAACCGTGGTCTTTAGCGATCGCTTGAGCCGTTTCTGCCAAAGTAATTGGTGTTACTGCATTAGCTGGTGCTGCTACTAACTCCCGTGCCAAGTTTACCCCTGACACTATTTGATTGGCGCGGGTGATGGCTGCTTCTTGTCCACTGAATCCTAGTAAATCTACGGTTTCTATTTGAGAACCTTTATCTTCTGGTTCTGATTTAAAGCGAATATCTTGGTAAAGCGCCAATTCTATACCTTCTGCGATCGCTTGGGCGCTTGCGGCGGGATCGTTATTCCACAATGGGAAATTAAATCCCAAAATTTTGCTTTTTTGCTTTTTTGCCACTCTGGCTACAGCAGCAGCAGCGCGTCGCAAGGTGTCGAGTTTTAGTTCATCTGGTTTACCTAAACCTACCAGAATCAATTTACGCACTGGGCTACCAGGATTCACACGAGTGAAGATGGTACTGTTGGCTTTACCTTTGAATTCTTCTTCAGCAATTAGTTCTTTTAAGATCCCGGAAAACTTTTGATCTAAAGTTGCCAATTCTCCAGTTAACTCTACTGCATCTTCAAATAATCCAATTGCCAAACTATCGCCTGCCCACTCTAGCAAAGGCTTATCACTAGGTTGAATTGTCATTTTGCTGTTTTGCTGTAAATATTCCTTCTTGTACCAGTATTGCTCAAATTTCTTGTTTCAGGCTGAGGGGAGCGGGGGTGAAGGAGATGAAGGAGATAGAGGAAATGAGGGAGTTGGGGCCAGTAGCTATAATTTAGTACTGAGAGTGTCAATCCATATACTCTTGAAAAGGTATGACATCTTAACCATAATAAATTAGTGGAATGGCAAGTTGAGTTTCATTATGATTTCGAGTCTGAGTTCGATGCTCTACCTCAAGAAGTAAAAAATGAGTTGCTTGCTACGGCTTAGGTATTAGAAATGTTTGGACCACAAGTAAAACGTCCTCATGTTGATACGCTCAAAGGGTCGAAGTACGGAAACATGAAAGAGTTACGATTCTCAGCTTTTGGTGGCGTTTGCTTTTGACCCATTGAGGCAAGCTATTTTACTGGTAGCAGGTGACAAATCCGGCGTTAGCCAAAAACTTTTTTATAAACACTTAATTCAAAAGGCTGATGCACGATACAAGAGCCATCTTAAAAAACTAAAAGAGGAAGGGTAAGAAGAATGGGCAAAAGCCTAAGAGAAAAAATTAAAGAACAGCCAATAGAAAACCAAATAAAAATTGAAAGCCGCGCTCAGGAATTAATAGCTCAGGAATTAACTAGACAAAAAATTAGACTAGAGAAACAGCAACTTAAAGTTCGAGTTAGAAAGGGAAAAGGTTTGAAAAAAAGAGAGGTAGTTATATTTGGAAAAATTAATAATAGAACATTAATTTAGTAAAACACTACAAAAGCTTGCCAAGCTGTTGGAGTTTGGCAGGCTTTAAACTTATTAAAAATGTTTAGCCTAATTCAACCTTTTGAATCAACTTTAAAGGGTTAGTTCTGTCTTTGATACTCGTGAACTTTGCTCATAACTCCACTTTTTTACCTTCTCTGCCTAACGTCCCATGCCCTATGCTCTATCCCCCAATTTTATTTGTATCAATATCAAATTTGCTGGCGATCGCCTCTATTATTTCTTGCTCGCGTGGTGTAGTCTTATTATCAAGCTGGGCAATTTTGTTACACTGAGCCAGCAATGGCATGGCAAAATCACGGTTTAGCTGATTGAGCAGTATATCTAAAGACTTAGGTGATTTGATATTTTGGGCAATAGCATCTAACGAGGTAGGACTGAGTTTTACAGCTTGTAATTCTGGCAAAATTTCTTCCAAAGTCTTGTCTGGATGACTAGCGAGGATCATGTGAACTAAAATTTGATCCATGACGGCTTCTTGAGCGATCGCAGTTTCTAAATACTTTTCACTCTCTGCTTTTAATGTTGCCAGAGTCTGTGGCGATGAGAGCGAAGTTGATTCATCTAGCTTGGCTTCGTAAAATCGACAAGCTGCATAACCCAATGAATAAATCATCGTCGCATTTGAACTAGCTCCTATTACCGCACCCGCCAAGGGTATATTTCGCAGCAAGCCTAATCCCGCAGCTTTCAATAGACGGCCTCCACCCAAACCCAGACCAAAAATTGCCAAAATTTCACCTTTACGCGCAGGATCTTTTAAATCTAGCCCGTAGACAGATGCAATCTGATAAAGCATTTCTGATTGTATTTTGGTTGTGGCTGTTAAATCAATTGCCAACAATGCAACTGCTATTCCTGGTAAAACACTTGTTGCTAATCCAACTGTGCCTGCTTGAGTTGCTTTTTCCACCATGATTCGGTGAGCAATCTGGCTAGCTGATTCATTTGGATACTGTTGCTTGAGCTTCTTTACCGCCGCTTCTGCTTTTTCCAAATCAACAGCGTCAGTAGTACCAATTAGCCAATTTAAATTTAATACTCCAGATAGCTTTCTAATTAGCCAATTTTCGTTTAGGCGATTCACAACTTGACCGCTAGTTTGAGTTGTTTGCTCAATAAACTTGTGTGTTTCTTTCGCTGTCGCTTCTCCCACCTCTACTGCTGTGTCTAAAACGGCTTTGCCAGTCTCAGCAACAGTTTTAATAAAAAACTCTACTATAGACGGTTCATTTTCTACTGATGATTGAGCCTGAATTTTTACTTTTGAAGTTTCTTTGGGTGAATTAACTGATTTATTCACCTGTATCTCTTGGGGTTTGTCTGTCATTGCTTGACACCATCTTGTAAAGCCTCTCTCTTTTGGTTGTAACGAAATATGAGCGGCTCTACATCCCTCTATAAACGTAAATATCAGTTTCAGATTAACTATTTTATTGTCTAAACAACTGTCTTAATCCATTAACAATAGGAACATATTGCTTAGGGGTGAGTGTTCCCAAATACGCCAAAATTCGATTTATATCTAATCCCCGCATTTGATCTAGTAAGACAATGGAAGACAGAGACAAACCACCAGCACCAGCTAACAAACGCGGATATAAGCTGGGATTATTGAACGCCCAAGAATCACTCTGGGTAGTTAAAGGTGCAATCATTAGCATTGGATAGCGGACTTACCCCCAAGGTATACCGACCACTACAGCAGGTCGAGTTCCTTGCTGTTCACCTCCTCTAGGAATACTAGTAGGCAAACTTACTATAATTACCTCGCCACATTCAAGCAAATCAGGTTGGAGCATTCTTGCCACCAAGAACTTTTAGCCCAACTCCAGGGATATATTCTAGTGGCTTGCCTTTTGGCTGTCCTTGGGAACCCCAATCATAAGAGTCTTCTGGAAGGAAATTTCCTTCGCTTTGATTAATTTCATCATTTAATAATTGCCACAGTTGTTTTTCTTCTAAAGGAAGGTTGGCTAATGGCATCTAGAAGTGATTCAAAAGGAATTTGCAGTTTGACAGTTGTTTTGGTCATAGTAGGTTTTGAGTTTGTTTAATTAATTTCTATTTGATGCGATCGCGCCTCACCCTACCCTCTCACTTCTAGCCCCCTACCTATATCAGCATTACTTTCTAAAAAGTCATTATCCTTAAGAATTTCATAGAGATTAATATCTTCCTCTAACAAGCAAGCATGTCCGCAATTTGGTAACACCACAATTTTGGTATTTGGTAAGATATTCCCTATCCGCTTTACTTCAGTTACGGAAGGTAAAAGGCGATCGCTAGCACCGGCAATCAACAAAACTGGTTGAGTTAAGCGACTTAACTGCTCGTCATCAATATGAAACTCTCGCAGTAAAGACAACCGCCAATGAACGGTTTCTAGCGGCACAGAACGCATAGTTTTTAGCAGCTCATGGCGATCGCTCCGAGAAATGCGCGGCAAAGATGCTAGAAACGGCAACAATCCCAGTGCGCCAACATCATACAACTCTGATGGCACTAGGTAAGTAAGTTGAGATGCCCAATTCAACCAAGGGCGAAGATGAAAGGACGAAGCTGGGTTAATTAAGATAATTCGCCTAAATAAATGGGGTGCTTGGATCGCTACTTTCATTGCCAAGCAACCACCAAAGGACTCACCACACAAGTAAACTGGCCTCTGAGAGCTTTTTTCTAATTCGGCGTCGATCAAGTCCAATACACTCTTAGCTAGCACATCCCAAGTGTTAAGGTCTTTGCGTGGGATCGCTAAACAACGGACATCAAAGCCACTTTCTAATCCAGCCGTTTGCGATCGCAATAGTTGACCAGTTCCATCCATTCCTGGCAAATATACCAACAGGGGATACTCGGGTTTTACTCGTTTAGGAGTTAGAAAACAAGGATTTAGCTCAACTTCTTGGATAGTCATTGGTCATTGGTCATTAGTCATTGGTCATTAGTCAATGGTATAAAACTTTTGGATTGCTGATTGTTGCTGTTACGAGCTTCGGTAGTTTTGAGCAAAAATAAAAAAGATTTGGGAACAAGCTACTGAAAGTTGTGAAGACAATCCAAAATTCAAAATCCAAAATCTAAAATCGAATGGCTCTAATAGCAACCTTGACGCAGTAAGGTACTAATTTCACCATGACAGTGTTCTGTCAGTTCAGCCACAACAGTTCTGGCTTGCTTGCCGTGATATTTTTGATGATGTTGGGGCGTAATCCAATAAGGGCGACCGATTAACACTGCAACCCGACGATAAAGTACTAGTGGATGCCAACCACTTTGGTTAAATAAAGGTTCTGAAGGGTCAAATAGACTCAAAAGCCTTAAGGGGAAGCCAGAAGTGTTTACCTCTTCTAAGGAGGCGATCGTGATCGGCAAAATTGCTAGATCCTGCACATCAGCCCGTAATGCCAAATGGGCAAATCCCCGTTGAAACTCACCCACCATGTTTGGCACAGTAAATTTCACCATTGGTTCAGTTCCTTCTGGAAATACTCCCACCATCTGCTTGGACTGCAATAGCACCTGCGACTGCGAAAAAAAGCTTTGCTGACGGTTTTGAGTTTCTTCCAAAGGAAAACACCCCAATTGTCCGGTGACAATCTCCCGCATTACTGGCACTTGTCCCATGTAGTGATGGCAAGCAAAGCGAATCGGACTTGATAACGCCGCCATTAAAATTAGTGCATCCATAAAGCTGCGGTGATTGCTGACTACCAAAACGCTGGCATCCTGGGGAATGCGATCCTCGTAATAACGAAACATTTGGGTTGAAAGCGCCGCCACCAAAGCGCGAGAAATCTCTAGGGGGCTATTTCGACTCATATTTAATCAACATATTTTTCCGGTAAATATGGCAGTTTATCTTAAATTAATTTTTACATTTCTTTACGACTGCCATGACCGTCTTAAGATAGAAATATCTAATCCACAAAACCAGATAGATTTTCCGGATTCTGGATTATGTATTTTTGATCACAAGAATTTCTAATATAAAGTATTCAAAAAAATTATGATAATGATTCACTGTTGTAGGCAAAAATGAGTTGAATTGATGCATATTACAAAAGAATTTTTGATCTGAAAAGTTTGCTATATTAAGGTATTATTGGAAAAAATAGAAATAGTATTGTATAATTGCTTGGTTTTTCCGACAAAAGCAAAACGTTTTATAAGCTAATTTTTTATTTTGCATGAATCTAGTGAAAAAAACAGAAAAGACATTTGCACTAACAACACCACTATATTATGTAAACGATGTGCCCCATATAGGCAGTGCTTATACGACGATCGCAGCAGATGTAGTGGCGCGATTTCACAGGCTGTTAGGGCATCAGGTATTACTCATTACAGGTACAGATGAACATGGGCAAAAAATTCAGCGATCGGCAGAAAGTTTAGGCAAAGCACCACAAGAGTTTTGCGATGAAATTGTCCCTAGCTTCGTTAATTTGTGGCAATTACTCGACATTCAATATGATCGCTTTAGTCGGACTACTGCACTTCGTCATGAAGCGATCGTCAAAGAATTCTTTGATCGAGTCTGGAAATCTGGTGATATTTACCAGGGACAACAAAAAGGCTGGTACTGCGTATCTTGCGAAGAATTCAAAGAAGAACGGGATTTGCTAGAAGGACACCGTTGCGCGATTCATACTAACAAAGAAGTGGAGTGGCGAGACGAGCAAAACTATTTTTTTCGCTTATCCAAATATCAAACCAAACTGACAGAATTTTATCAATCTAGACCGGATTTTATTCAACCAGAAAGTCGGCGCAACGAAGTTCTCAGCTTTGTAAATCAAGGTCTGCAAGACTTTTCCATTTCGCGGGTAAATCTAGATTGGGGCTTTCCTGTACCAGTTGATCCCAAGCACACCCTTTATGTCTGGTTTGATGCGCTATTAGGTTATGTAACGGCATTACTAGAACCAGATGCAGAACCGACTTTAGCAAATGCCTTAGAAACATGGTGGCCGATTAACTTGCACCTAATTGGTAAAGATATTTTGCGCTTCCATGCAGTTTACTGGCCAGCAATGCTGTTGTCGGCTGGCTTACCCTTGCCAGGGCAAGTATTTGGGCATGGTTTTTTGACCAAAGATGGTCAAAAGATGGGCAAAAGTCTGGGTAATACCCTTGATCCTATAGCGTTAGTTCAGCGCTATGGTAGTGATGCCGTTCGTTATTACTTCCTTAAGGAAATCCAATTTGGCAAGGATGGAGATTTTAATGAAGTAAGGTTCATTAATGCTCTGAATGCAGATTTGGCAGATGATTTAGGTAATTTGCTCAATCGCACCTTGAGTATGGTGAAGAAATACTGCGCCCAGAATAATGTCCCATCAATCGGCAATGAAGCAATTTCTGACGAAAATCCATTGAAAGCAATTGGTTTACGTCTAGGGGAACAGGTAAAACAAGCATACCAAGAGCTAGCTTTCAGTCAAGCCTGCGAGGTCATCCTTTTGCTGGTGCAAGCCAGTAATAAGTTTATTGATGAACAAGCTCCTTGGTCATTATATAAACAGGGACAGCAGGAGTCCGTGGAAAAAGTTCTCTACGCAGCCCTAGAATCAGCTAGACTAGCAGCTTATCTGCTTTCCCCAATTATTCCGAACATCAGTAGCGATATTTATCAGCAACTGGGCTTTGGAATAAACTTTAACGATCAAATACAAAGTTCAATTACCGCTCCTTTTGCCACCCATGCAATATGGGGGATACTATCTAGTAAACAACAGTTGGGTACAGCCCAACCCATTTTTAAAAAAATAGAACCCCCGAAAAAGGATTAATCCTTATCAAAGTCTGATTTTGTTCAATTTCTTATTTTCTCAAAAAATTTATCGGGGCTGAACTTAAATTAGTCCCGGAACATTATCATAAGCCGCTGTGACTAGCATCTAAAAGTTGGTAATTTGTATCAAAAATAACAGGGATAATAATTGAGGTATCACAATGATGTTGAATAATTTTGAAACCGATTCAATATTTACGCCAGAACAGGTTTTGGAGAATCGGGGTAGGGTCGCTATATTTATTGATGGCTCAAATCTATTTTACGCTGCACTGCAACTAGGGATTGAAATCGATTACACGAAGCTGTTGTATCGATTAACTGGAGGTTCTAGACTACTAAGGTCTTTTTTCTACACTGGTGTAGACCGGACAAACGAGAAGCAACAGGGGTTTCTGCTGTGGATGCGTCGCAATGGTTATCGAGTCATTGCTAAGGATCTAGTCCAGCTACCAGATGGCTCTAAAAAAGCTAACCTGGATGTAGAAATAGCAGTCGATATGATGGCGCTAGTAGATTCTTATGATACCGCAGTTTTAGTTAGCGGTGATGGGGATTTAGCTTATGCAGTAAATTCAGTTAGCTATCGCGGCGTGCGGGTAGAAGTAGTGAGCTTGCGTTCAATGACCAGCGACAGCTTAATTAATGTAAGCGATCGCTACATTGATTTAGAAGCCATCAAAGAAGATATTCAGAAAACCCCTCGTCAAAGCTATCCATACCGACCATTATCTGGTATCGGTTTTTTGGAAGACCCAAGAACTAGTGATGGACATCTAGAAATCCAAGAATAATGGCGTATCAATTTCATCAAAGGGGGAAACAGGGCGAGAGAAAAATTAAAAATTTCTCCTCTACTCCTCCCTTCTTTCTTTTCCCTTTAATTTTTTTATTAATATTTAGTTTAGTAAGCTGTGGGGAGAAATCTCCCACAGCTTCTCAACAAAATACTGCGGCTTCATCTAACAAAGATAGCAATTTGACTTTCTTTGATGTCACCTTAGAACAAGCAGATGAAGTAGGACGACCAATTTGGAAAGTCAGGGCTAAACAAGCACAATACACCAAAGAAAAACAAATTGGTCAAGCTGAAAGTCCTTATGGTGAACTATATCAAGATGGTAAAGTAGTTTACCAAATCAAGGCAGATGTCGCAGATATTGAACAAAATGGGAAGCAGTTATTTCTTAAAGGTAAGATATTTGCCACAGATCCTAATAATGGAATTGTATTGCAAGGTAATGAATTAGAATGGCGTCCCAAAGAAGATTTGTTGATTGTCCGCAACCAGATTAACGGTAGTCATAAACAACTACAAGCTGTGGCGCAGGAAGCGCGAGTCAAAACCCGCGAACAGCGCATGGAATTTTCTGGTAGGGTAGTAGCAAATTCCATAGATCCCCAGTTACAAGTAAGAACCGAGCATTTAATCTGGAATATTAAACAAGAAAAACTGATTGGCGATCGCCCTTTACAAATTGACCGTTACAAAGATAATAAAATTAGCGATCGCGGCAAAGGAAATTCTGCCGAAGTCAACTTAAAAACGAAAATTGCCACTATTCAACAAAATGCTCAATTAGATTTACTAGACCCACCAGTGCAAATAACTAGTAACTCTATGACCTGGAACATGAACGCAGAAACTGTCACTACAAATTCCCCCGTGCGGATATTCCAGCGTGCCGAAAATCTTACCGTCGCTGCCAATCAAGGTGAAATGAAAATACCACAAAAAACAGTTTATTTAACAGGTAACGTCAACGCCATTGGTCAGCGTCGCCAGTCTTTGAAATCTGATACATTAACTTGGTATTTAGACAATAAGTTAGTTGAAGCTCAGGGAAATGTAGTTTATCGACAAATTGACCCACGGTTAAATTTTAGAGGTGAAACAGCCGTTGGTAATCTGCAAACAGAAAATATTGTTGTTAAAGGCGGCACTTCTAGCGGTAGGGTAGTAACAGAAATCATTCCCCAAGAAAGAGCCAATCGTCAGCAGTAGAGTTAGGGGAATAGGGAGTAGGGAGTAGGGAATAGGGGGGACAAGGTGACTTGAGTGAGAATTGGGAACAAGTCTTTCACCTTGTCCCCAAGTCCTCTTACCCATGCCCACTGCCCACTCCCTACAAGCATTAGGCTAGGATTTTAGTACTACAAGTCTTCTGATAACCCATGAATGGATCAAACCGATTAAACAAGGAATCCTTGCCAACATCCCAACAAGCAGAACATTACCATCATCACGATACAGACCACGAGCATACAGATCATACTCATGAGGCTGGAGAATCGGCTCATCCTCACGTCCATAGCGAAGAGTCATTACGGCGAATTGCCAATCGATTATCGCGCATAGAAGGACATGTTCGTGGTATTAAAACAATGGTGCAGCAAAATAGCCCTTGCCCTGATGTTCTACTGCAAATTGCCGCAGTACGAGGCGCATTAGATAAGGTAGCGCGAATTGTTTTGGATGAACATTTAACTGAGTGTATTGCTAGAGCTGCACAAGAGGGTAATATTGACGTTGAAATTAAACAGTTAAAAGCTGCTTTAGATCGATTTTTACCCTAAGAATTAAAAAAATAAATAAAAAATTAACTAGCACAACAAAGCATTTTGTAAAGATGCAAGATTTGGTGTATTGACTCAGGCAAAGGGTTATTTATGCCAAAATTAACACAAGTGTCTTACGTGTATTAGAAAGGGACGTTTTGGCATTACCTATCTTGCCAAGGATGGAAAATGCAATGCCTACGGCGGCAAGCTACGCGTAGTTATTGTTTGAGCATAATGTATGGAAAATAAGAATAAAGAAAAAGCTCTCAATCAAATTTTGCTAGGGCTTGCTTTAAAATTTGTTCCATTGATTAGCCTGGGATTATTTAAGGAATATTTAAATAGTTTATTTACTATTTTACTTTTTATATAATACTATACTATTGTGACGATATTAAATATTATATACTATTTAATTACATCAAAAATCGAAAAAAGTGCATTTGTTTCGATAAAAAATATCAAGTTTCAATACAACCATTATTAAGTCAACGAGTTTTTATGATAGCTATATCTATTCCCTTTCTTATCTACTTTATTTATAATAGTTTTCCTAAAAATGATGCAATTATTCCTTATTATGTCAACGATGCTAAAACCTCTGAAACTAATTAGTTTTTTTATCTTATGAATATCTGTAAATCTTCTGCTTTGCTTTAATGGTAATAAAAAATCATATTAACTTAGCCTTTATATATCTCCTTTAACAATGACTTTAAAATATAAATTTAACTATTATTTAAATATTAATATAAACAAACCTATAATTCTTTTATTACATGGCTTTATGGGAAACATTAATGAATTCGATGAAGCTATAAAAATACTAACTGAAGACTTTTCTTATCTCAGCCTTGATTTACCCGGACATGGTAAAACCCAAGTTTTAGGAAGTGATGAATACTATACAATACAACCCACTGCTCAAGCAATAATCAATTTATTAGATGAATTAAAAATAGATAAATGCTACTTAATTGGTTATTCAATGGGTGGAAGGTTGGCTTTCTATCTAACTCTACATTTTCCAGAACGTTTTATTAAAGTTGTATTAGAATCAGCTACCCCAGGTTTAGTAACAGAAGCAGAACGATTAGAACGAGTTAGACGTGATGCTCAAATAGCTAGAAAATTAAGCAGAAGTATTATTCAAACTGATTTTGCTGCTTTTCTTTCAAATTGGTACAATCAACCAATTTTTGGTTATATAAAAAATCATCCAGAATATGAACGCATGATAGAAAGTCGGTTACAGAATAATCCATACGAATTAGATAAATCATTGCGCTTCATGGGAACTGGATGCCAACCTTCTTTGTGGGAAAAGCTACAAGAGAATAAAATTCCCCTGCTCTTATTAGTGGGTGAATATGATAAAAAATTTATATCTATTAATACGAAAATGGCTCAACTAGGTGAATTTACTCAACTAAAAATAATTAATAATGCTGGACATAATATTCACTTTGAAAATACCTTAGCTTTCGTAGAAAATATCAAAGATTTTTTATATGCAGCAAGTTCAAAATTAGGATAACCTCACTGCTTCCTCGGTAACTTATTCACTGCCTTGCTAGAAGGAGTTGGCGATGGTGTTAAATTCGGGGCTGTTGGTTGATTAGCTGCGGTCAATTCTTCTTGCAACATTTTCTGATAAAGTTTAGGCAAAGAACTACTAACAGAATTAGTTTCTATACCATATCCTAAACTTGTCCAGGTGGGAGAGAGCCGCCGCAAAACATCATTTAACTTTCCTTGACGCAACAGTTGAGAAAGATCAGTTCCCCAAACTTTAGAATCATTTAACCAACGATAAACTACTATATCTTGATATTCTGCTTCAAAACTATAAGCAGTCCAAAACATCATCTGCATCGGTTTTGGATGATAACGGGGGGCTAAACGATACCAAGTAATGTTAATAATTTGATATCTGCCAGCAGCAGTGGAACAATTACCTGTGTTGGGGCCTGTGACAATTGTGACGCATATCTCAGGATGTCGGCTAAGATCGTTGATTTGCTGTCCACCATACAACAGCGAATAAGGACGATTACCACTTGCTTCACTCGCCGAGATGGTTCGCATTAAAGCGCGGATATAGGGGTCGCCCTTTTTCATGACCAAAGGCGGCTGTTGAACTGCAAAGATGGGATCAGAAGGCGATCGCAAGTCTCCAATATACCATTGCAACAAATACACAAAGCCGAGAAGCGCGGCTATTGGCCCAATAAGTTTTTCAACACCTTTGAATTCAAAGCCTTTCAGAGTTGGACTCCTTCAAATTTGTTCTCTTTACTCACAAAATTGATTGACGCGCTCATTTTAGTAAAGTTCACTCCAATAGAGGCTGACTGTTCATAAGGGCACAGCAATGCTGTGCCCACGCGTGTTGTATCCAAGCAAGACACGCTATAAGAGTTTTAACTCCTAACTCCCCACTGGTTGATTACGCGACGTTAGCAAATAATTCCCCAAAAGTTTTAGAAGTAGCTTCCGGTTTGGCAACAATCTCGACAATTTTATTGCGTGCATCTGCTTCAAACAGCGCCTCAACAGCAACTTGGGCGACTTTTTGCCTGGGTATACTACCGTCAAACAGTGTATCAGCACTCTGCATCACGATCGCATCGGAGTTATCTTCATTCTTCAATCCACCAGGTCGCACAATCGTATAGGTAAGACCACTTTTCTGGATATACTCTTCAGCTTGCTTTTTCCACACTAAAATCAGCCAAAACAAGTTCAGTGGATGGAATAACTGCGAAGTACACAAAGAAGAAACTAAGACAAAATGCTCAATTCCCTTTGCTTTAGCAGCTTCTACTAAATTTTTAGTCCCTTCAAAATCTACTTTATAGGGGCCAGTGGGGTCAAAGCTAGGTTTTGCACCAGTAGCAACCAACAGAACTGTGCTATCTCCCAACACAGCAGTTAAATTTTCTGGTTGTAATACGTCGCCTACCACTAATTCGGCTTCAGGAGAGAGAATACCCCTAGCTTTCTCTATATCCCGCACTAAAGCCCGGACGGGAATATTCCGCGCTATCAACTCTTGCACAATCCGGCGACCTGTTTCACCCGTTGCCCCTGCTACAAATGCTTTCATGAGAAATGCTATCCTGGGAAACTATTGTGTGCTTGTTCAGTTCTTTATTTTAGTAATTCTATGGACTTGATGGTAGATTAATGAGGTTTCGGTAAAAATGGGATATTAGTGTGAAATGACCTAGGAACGTGGGGAATTATTAATATAGACGAACGCTAAAATATACATTAATCCATTTATGCTTTCAACAAACGGCGAATATAAATCCTGGGAAATAACAGAAGCAGTTTTACCTGTAGCCTCCAGCCAAGAAGCAGCCGAAGACACATTAATAGAAGCAAATGTAGCGACGGTCACGAAATTTTACGGCCGTTATCAAGATTTTATGGAAATGCCTGCCTCAGCAGAGAAGGTTGCTGAGTATCTTAATAATCACGCCTCATGGTTTTCGCGTTGCGCTGAACCCATGAAGGTGCAATTACTTGGGGAAAATGGCTACGCTCTAGTAATTGGTCGTTTTGGTGCTTTTGGTTATGATGTAGAACCTAAAATTGGTTTGGAATTGTTGCCTCCAGACGAGGGTATTTACCGCATCCGTACAATCCCTATCCCTGACTACCAACCGCCTGGTTATGACGTAGACTATCGGGCATCTCTACAGTTAATAGAAAACGATACTTCCACTAGCATTGGTGAGATTACCAGAGTTGAATGGGAATTGGATTTAATAGTTGATTTGCACTTTCCCAGGTTTATTCAGCGATTACCCAAGTCTATAATTCAATCTACAGGCGATCGCTTACTTAACCAAATTGTCCGCCAAGTCTCTCGCCGCTTAACTCGCAAAGTTCAAGAAGATTTTCATAAATATCTAGAAATACCTTTTCCTGCTAATTCCAAGCAAAAGCGGTGAGTCAACAATTATTTGTCATTTGTCATTAATTTTTGACAAATGACAAAGGACTACTTAACTATGCTTTAGTGAGAATTCTTTGGACAATTTGCACTCCGGTGACAGCCTGCCAAGCAAAAAGTCCCAAAAGGGTAAAATTCACCAGAATGTGAGTTGCTCGCGCCCAATTTGCCCCTTTTTGCATATAAGGCGACAAAGCAGCAGAAAATGCAATTAGACCCGTCATACCCAGTCCTGCAAGCAGGTGAGGCGCGACAAATAACTTGCCATTATTGATGTAAGTGACACCCATCCCTCCAATTGCACCTACCACCATCAAAGCTAGGAGTATAGACCCGATTTGGTAGTGTCTGACATTATATTTACCTTTAATCAGTTCTTTCTTTTCTTCCCCCTGAGCATTTCTGGTACGCTGTACTTGCAGCCCTAAGTAGGCAGCATAAATTGAAAGTACTAATAGCGCCCACATGAGCACCGGATGAAAGAAATTTAGCCAATATTTCACCGACGCAGAAAGTTCCAGACTCATCGTGTTCTCGCCCAATTATAAAATCTTCATAAAAATTAGCATAATTCTATTTTCTGTGCTTAAAGTTGCACAAACTAAAAGAAACTAACAAAGAGAAGAATTTTCATCAACCCAATAGCCAGAATGTTTGCCAAGACTGCTTTTATTGAATTTGAATTTAGAATGAGTGAATTTTGAATTGCATAAACCTCTTGCCAAAGTGGATAAACAATCTCAGACTAAATTTTGAGGGTAGACGAACAAAACCCCCTGTGTGGGATCTCATCCATGACTGAAAACAACGATACTTTGCTGCTACAAGCAGCTAAAAACGGGGATATTAAGCATCTGAGTGCCCTACTGGCTGCTGGTGCGAGGGTGGACGCGTGCGATCGCCAAGGCACGACGGCGTTAATGTTTGCTGCCAATTTAGGCTATACCGAAATTGTGCGATCGCTATTAGATGCTGGGGCAAATATCAACTTGCCCAGAAAACTCTATGGTTTGACAGTTTTGATGTTGGCGGCTAGTGCCAAACAGCTTGACATTTTGCAGCTTTTACTATCTAAAGGTGCTGATGTTAATGCCATTAATGAAGATGGCAGCACAGCTTTAATGGCAGCTGTAGTTAAAGGTCATGTCGATGTAGTGCGAGTTTTATTGGCTGCTGGTGCAAAGGTGAATATCGTAGATAAAGATGATGATACTGCCTTGAAACTCGCCATTAAGCAGGGACAAATAGAAGTTTTACAAGCAATTCTCCAAACTGGTGTCGATGTCAATATCCGAGATGAGGAAGGTGAGACACTCTTAACATTAGCGGCAGATTTGGGACATCTGGAGGTTGTGGAAGCACTGCTAACAGCCGGGGCTGATGTGAACGTGAAAAACGCCGATGGTGGAACTGCCCTATCGGCAGCAGCTGCTGCTGGACATAGTGCGATCGCAGCAGCTTTACTAAATCGAGGTGCTGAAATTAATCTTCAAGACCAAGATGGTGAAACTGCCCTACACCTTGCCGTTGTGGAAGGCTACATTGATGTCGTGCAAGTGTTGCTTAACAGGGGTGCAGATGTCCAAATTAGGAACCACCTGGGTGATACGCCACTGCTTGTAGCAGCGTTGCAGGGACACAGCCATATAGTAGAAGCATTGTTGCATTCCGGGGCAGATATTACTGAGAAAAACCTTGGTGAAGTACCTTTGACGCTGGCTGCATCACAGAGAAACATCGAAACAGTGAAAGTGCTGCTAGAGTATCGTGCTGATGCCAACACTGCGAGCGATGATGGCAAAACTGCTTTGATCAAGGCAACCGAACGCAAGCACACGGAGATAATACACTTGTTGCTGGCAAATGGGGCAGATGTGAATTTTCAAGACTCAGCGAAAGCAACAGCGTTGATGTGGGCTGCCTCAGTAGGTGACGGCGAAATCGTGCAGTTGTTACTCCAAGCTGGGGCTGATGTGAATTTGAAAAACCGAGGTGGTTATACTGCTTTAATGATTGCAGAATTTAATGGTTATAAAAATGTGGTGCGGAGCCTGCAAAAAGCTGGGGCGCAAGAATAGCTAATAGCCATCTAAAATCTTTTGTTTCTTGATTTGCCAGACGATAATAATTCTTCTGACTGAGCATTTTTTTCAAATTGTCCAGCACGAATGAGTTGCACAGTTTTTTCTGTCCATGCGACAAAATCTGTTTCATATAACTGGGCTGTGCTTTTCGGAATCGGGGTCATAAACTTCCTGCAATTCACCGTAGACGAGCAAAATTGAAAAGATTTTACGCCCATTTTAACGTCAGAGGCTATGCGAGGCGATCGCGTCTTGTTCCTGTCACAATATCTAAATAAGCCTATATTTTAATTTCAAGAATGTCTGCTAAAAATACAAATAATCAAAGTCGTATCCAATCTCGTGACTGGCCAATTGAGCAATTACCTGGACTAAGCCACGAGGAACAATCTCAACTGCACAATTGTGGAATTCCTAGCACAGTAGCGCTAATCAAACAAGGGAAAACTCTAGAGAAAAGACTAGCATTAGCAAATAAACTACAGATTCATCTTCAGTATGTAAATAAATGGATGGCTTTAGCTGACTTAGCACGTATTCCCAGTGTAGGCATACAATATTGTGGTTTATTGCTCCATGCAGGTATTGCTTCAGTTGCACAGTTAGCTCAAACTCCCACTCACAGATTGCACCAACAAATTATGCGCTTGCAGGTAACAACAATGCAGCGACGAGATTTATGTCCAGCGATTGAATTAGTACAACAGTGGAGTCAACAAGCGAAAATAGTGGGGAATGGGGAATAGGGAGTGAGGGATGAGGGAGCAGAGGAGGCAGGAGGAGCAGGGGAAGCAGAGGGGAAATAAGCAATGCCCAATGTCCAATTTCCAATTCCCAATTCCTTAATCTTTGGATAAAACACCATTAAGGAAGATATCAGCAAGTCCTTCTGCCATTTCCTGCATTTGTTGAGGGGAGGCATCAGGTTCCATAAGGGTGTTGTTGGAAAAACCTGCGATCGCAAACATTCCTAAAAAAACTTTGGCTACCAGCTTGGCGTCCATTTGGCGATAAATGCCTTTATCCATCGCTGTTTGAAAAAATGCTTCGCCCACATCGGACATTTTGGTAATGACTTCTAATTGAATGCGATCGCGTAAATCGGGGTGAAACTGCACCTCCATAAAACAAACGCGCATTAAATCGGCATTTTTTTGGAAATTCCACATTCGGCGACGCATCACCTGAGCTACGGCTTTATAGCTGCCCATTTCACTTAATTCTGTCAGCAAATCTGTAAGAATCTCCACCCATCCACTCGTCGCTACTTCCACCAAAATTGCCTTTTTATTGGCAAAATGACGAAATAGAGTCCCTTCAGCTACACCTGCCGCCTGTGCTAAATCACGGGTGGTAGTGCCGTCAAATCCCTGAGCGGCGAACAACCGTTGTGCTGCCTGCAAAATCCGGGTGCGCGTTTGAGCCTCTGAGGGTGGGGAAGAATTAAAAACTCGCATAACAGTTATGGTGAAATTTGCGGAACACGATTTGTAGCATTATTGTCTAACGTCAAGTAAAAAAGCCTAATAAACTTAATACAAGATTAACGTCTTTTTGCTGAATACCTAGTTTTTTGGGTAGTGTAACTTTATCTTAATTTTTGCTTATGAACCAGATCAGTCGGTCAATTTTAAATTTTAGATTGGAGACTTCGACTTACCTCGGCTCCGCTCGGCACAAGTCGCTCAATCGAACGATTTTAGATTGGTCAGATAAGGTATTTGTCATATTGCGGCGGTTGTTTGTCGCTTTGTTGGCTTTGATCGTTTTCTGGTGGGGATTGCTGCCAGAAATTGCTTTAGCTCAAACTCAAACCGCACCCCCTCCCCAAAGAGTGCTGCAACCTACAAAAACTCAAACTCCAACAGTTGAAAGTTCGATCCAACCTTATCTGAATCGAGTTATCAAGGAGTTAACGGAGTTTCGCCTCGACAATGGTCTAAAATTCATTGTCTTGGAACGACATCAAGCACCTGTAGTTTCTTTTATTACTTATGCGAATGTCGGTGGAGTGGATGAGTCAGATGGCAAAACTGGTGTAGCTCACTTTTTAGAACATTTGGCGTTTAAAGGCACAACGCGCATTGGTACAGAAGACTACAAGGCAGAAAAACCTCTATTAGAAACCTTAGAACGATTGGATGCTCAAATTAAAACAGCGAAAGCCGATGGCAAAAAAGATGAGGTTGCTCGGTTAGAAGCTAAGTTTAAGCAAGTAGAAGCGCAAGCAGGGAAACTTGTCAAGCAAAACGAATTGGGGCAAATTGTCGAACAAGCGGGAGGTGTAGGTTTAAATGCCAATACTTCAACTGAAGCTACCCGTTATTTCTACAGCTTTCCTGCCAATAAGCTGGAACTTTGGATGTCGCTGGAGTCGGAACGATTTCTCGATCCTGTAATTCGTCGTGAGTTTTATAAAGAAAAAGATGTAATTTTAGAGGAGCGACGGATGCGGGTGGAAAATTCACCCATTGGACTGATGTTAGAGAAATTTATTGATACTGCTTATAAAGTTCATCCTTACAGACGTCCGGTGATTGGTTATGACGAAGATATCCGCAATTTAACACCAGAAGATGTCCAAAAGTTTTTTGATACTCACTATGTACCAAGTAATTTAACTATTGCCATTGTCGGAGATATTAACCCGGCTGAGGTAAAAAAACTGGCGCAAACTTATTTTGGCCGCTATCAAGCAAAAACCAAAGCTGTTGAAGAAATCCCGGTGGAACCGTCACAACAACAAACACGGGAAGTTACTTTACAGCTACCTTCTCAACCCTGGTATTTAGAAGGTTATCATCGTCCGGCAATTACCCATCCAGATAATGCAGTCTATGAAATCATTGGCAGTTTATTAAGTGATGGACGCACGTCGCGGTTGTATAAGTCTTTGGTAGAAAAGCAACGTTTGGCGCTCAATGCCCAAGGTTTTAGCGGATTTCCTGGGGATAAATACTCAAACATGATGTTATTCTATGCTCTCACGGCTCCTGGTCATACGGTTGATGAGTTGGCGGTGGCTTTGCGCCAAGAAATCGACAAATTAAAAACTGAGCCTGTAGCGACGGTTGATTTGGAACGGGTGAAAACCCAAGCACGGGCGGGTTTGTTACGTACCCTCGATTCAAATATGGGGATGGCTCAACAATTGTTGGAATATGAGGTGAAAACTGGCTCTTGGCGGAATTTATTTAAGCAGTTGGATGATATTTCGGCAGTAACAACGGCTGATATTGTGCGGGTAGCAAAGGAGACGTTTACGCCAAAAAACCGCACGGTTGGGAAGCTGTTGTCGAAAGAAGGATGAAAACGTAGACGCAAAGCGGCTACCGCAAAGGGCGCAAAGGGCGCAAAGGAAGAGAGATATGCAGAGGTACAAGGTGAAGGGTAAAAAATTCAAAATTCAAAATGACGCTCGCGGACTCGCTAACGCTGCGCTAACAAAATTCAAAATTCAAAATGGGAAGGGGCTTATTTATGCTTTGGTTGGTGTTTTTGCGTGTTTACTTCTAACTTGTAATTTTTCTCTGGCGGCGACGGCTGAGGCAAAGCATTATACTGAATTGCAGTTGCCACCGCTACCTGAGATTAAGTTACCCAAGTATGAGAGGTTTGTTCTCCAAAACGGCTTGGTTGTCTATTTGATGGAGGATCACGAATTGCCGTTAGTGAATGGGACGGCGTTTGTGCGGACAGGAAATCGCTTTGAACCACAACAAAAAGTTGGTTTAGCTGGTTTTACAGGTGCGGTGATGCGAACTGGAGGAACTAAGAAGCATTCGCCTGATGAACTCAACGAGATATTGGAACAACGGGCGGCATCTGTGGAAGCTAGTATTGGTGAAGCTTCTGGTAGTGCTAGCTTTGACGCTTTGAGTGAAGATTTAGAAACGGTGTTTGGGCTGTTTACCGAGGTGCTGCGATCGCCAGTATTTGCTCAAGAAAAGCTAGACTTGGCTAAGACACAAGCTAAGGGTGGCATTGCCCGTCGCAATGACAATCCAGATAGTATTGCTAGTCGAGAATTTAAGAAATTGATCTATGGAAAAGATAGTCCATACTCTCGCACCATAGAGTATGCAACGGTGGATCAGGTTGAGCGTGAGGATTTGCTCAAGTTTTATCAGCAATATTTCCATCCCAATAATATGATTCTGGGGATTGTGGGGGATTTTGATTCCAAAAAAATGCGATCGCTCATTCAAGCTAATTTTGGCGACTGGAACCGCAACCCAGGTATTGCTAAACCCAAATTACCAAACGTTTCGCCAGCTAATACAGGTGGAGTCTTTTTTGTCAATCAGCCACAATTAACACAAAGTAGTGTGCTTATCGGCCATTTAGGTGGACGGTTTGACAATCCTGATTATCCGGCACTCGATGTATTGAATGGAGTGTTAAATGGATTTGGTGGACGCTTATTTAATGAAGTGCGATCGCGTCAAGGTTTAGCTTACTCTGTTTATGGCGAGTGGAGTCCCCGTTTCGACTATCCTGGCATGTTTATTGCTGGTGGACAAACGCGATCGGATGCTACCGTCCAGTTTGTCAAAGCCTTACAAGATGAAATCAAGCGCATCCAAACTCAAAGAGTTACAGCAAAAGAACTAGCTTTTGCCAAAGAGTCTACACTCAACTCCTTTGTATTTAACTTTCAAGACCCCAGCCAAACCTTATCACGGTTGATACGATACGAATATTACGGCTATCCTGCTGATTTTCTTTTTCGCTATCAAAAAGCCGTCGCCGCTACCACATCTGCTGATGTGCAACGAGTCGCACGAGAATACCTTAAGCCAGAAAAGATAGTGACTCTAGTGGTGGGGAATCAAACCGCTATTCAACCGCCATTAACGCAGCTAGCAGCAAAGGTGACACCAATAGATGTAACGATTCCTGGTTCGCAGCCACAGGTGAAGAATTAATTTGCGCTATTAACAAGGTATCCTCCTCTAGATTTCCTAATAATCACCGTGATGTTATGAGTACTTGTGATAATTTCCTTCATTATCGGGAAATGACTAAGGACAAATTGTAGTAAGCAATAGAAACTAAATCAGGAACCAAAGCCTCTGGAGTTTCCAGAGGTTTTTTTTTAAATTACACTTTTCTAGGAGCGATCGCCCCATACACTTTAATAAAGAGTTTTTAAGCAGGCGAGATCCGACGACAAACTGCTGCGTGTCCAAGCATCCGACAATTTAGTGATGAAGCAGCAAAAAATTGTCGCAGCGCATTAGTTAACTGAAGTAAGCTAAATTTAGGTTTGAGCTACTGGGAGTGGAAATGATGTTGTTGGAATTAAAGCGCATCCATGTTCCACCAGGACAAAGGGTGTTACTGCGAGATGTAACCTGGCAGGAATTGGAAGCAATTCTAGAGGATTTAGGTGAACACCGTGCTGCACGAATTGCTTATGACAGGGGAATACTGGAGATTATGGCACCACTGCCAGAACATGAATATGACAAAGAAATTATTGGTGATTTAGTAAAAGCCCTTTTGGAAGAGCTAAATACTGAGTTTATCAGCCTTGGTTCTACCACTTTCAAAAATCAAGTAATGGCTCAAGGTATAGAACCTGACCAGTGTTTCTATATAAAAAATGAATCCAAGATTCGTGGCAAAAAGCGACTAGATTTAACAATAGACCTCCCTCCAGATTTAGCTCTATAAATTGATATTACTTCTCGCACTCATCCTAATATTTATGAAGCTTTAAAAATACCTGAGCTTTGGCGTTTTGATAAAGGAAAGCTCCAAATTAATGTTCTGCAAGATGGCCATTATGTAGAGTCTCAGCAAAGCCTAAATTTTCCTGTATTCCCATTAATTGAAACGATTCCCAAATATCTTGACCAAAGTACAACAGCAGGCAGAAATGCAACGCTCAAGGCTTTTCGTCTTTGGGTAAAAAAGCAGATACAATAGCAATGAATGAATAAATAATTTGTAATGACGCTCCTACGTCGCTACCGCTACGCTAACGTAATTTGTAATTAATTTTAGGTAGATATCTGCCTAACTTCGACCTCTATATTTTGATCTGGTAACGTTAAGACAAGTCGGCTCGGTGAACCAAGAATCCCACGGCTTCAAGCCGTGGGAGTGTCAATTAGTAATGATTTAGGTTAATGCCAGCTTCTTTTGCCATTGCTTCTAACCCATTAATTTGTAGGGTTTTGATTGCTTTGGTAGACAGCTTTAACTTCACCCAACGATTTCCAGCTTCCCACCAAACACGCTTGCTTTGCAGATTAGCGTGCTGAAGGCGTTTAGTACGGCGGTGGGAGTGGGAAACAGCAAAGGCGTTATTTGCCTTCTTACCAGTTAGTTCACAGCGACGCGACATAGCAAGTATCTCCAGATTGTTATTTTAATACAGCCTTTCCATTTTAGGTCTTAGGCAACAGAAGTGGGGAGTAGAGAGTGGGGAGATGAGGGAGCAGGGGTGAGAAATAACTCCTAACTCCTAACTCCTAACTATTCTTACTTACTAGCTTGTTCCGTCAGCTTGGTGAGTACCTCATTTGATCGCTCTACGAAAGATTTCATTCCGTCAGCGTCAAATCCTTTCTGAGACATCAGCGCTAAATCGTAAACGTGTTGGCAAATCAAGTTCACTAACTGATCTGTAGGCGATTGACCGTCTCCTTGAATAATACTACCTTGGTTAAGATTTGCCAGATTTTGAATCAACGGATGAGCAGTATTCACCAGCAAAACGTGATCTTCGGGAAACTCTGCTGACTGCTGCTGCATCATGGCGTTCATTTCCCGCATACGGCGGAGAATCTCTGGTAGAAGCACGATCGCAGGTGGTGTACCATGAGGATCGTCTGATTTTAAAGCTTCGGTGCGGATATTGAGTTTGGGTTTGTTGAGAGATTTCTCAAATAACTCTTTGATCGTCTCACTCCGAGTTTTGTTTGTCTTGGGATCAACAATTTCCGTAGCTTTGTCTTGTTCCAGCAGAGTATTATCTAAGTCAGAATCCACCCGTGTAAATTTGACATCCTGATATTCCCGCTCTAGGAAGTTGATAAAGTGGGTGTCGATGAAGGAGTCCATAAACAGGACTTCCAAACCTTGATTGTTGTGCAGTTCTATATAGGTAGCTTGAGTTGCTTCATCCGTGCTGTAGAAAACCCGGTTTTCGTTACGTTCTTTGTTGCGTTCTAGATACTCTTTGAGTGTGGTGTAAGGAGCGCTGGGTGTTGAGTCAGAACTGGGTGAAGGAGTGACATCTTGCCAAGCATCCCCTTCTGAAGACTGTACTTCAACGACTGGAGTTTCAGCAGCAACTTTTTCTGTCAGCTTGGCGGTGGTACGGAAGACGATGATATCTTCGATTTGTTTTTTGAATTTCTCATCGTTGAGAACGCCGAATTTTACAAAAGTACCAAGATCCTTCCAAGCGCTAATGTATTGTTCGCGGTTGTCGCGGAAAAGTTCTTTGAGGCGATCGCCTACTTTTTTGGCAATATAATCACCGATTCTCCGCACGGTGCGATCGCCTTGCAAAGCACTACGCGATACGTTCAGAGGAATATCGGTACTATCAATCACACCCCGCATTGGAGTCAGAAATTGCGGGATAATTTCCTCGCAGTTGTCGCTAACAAAAACTTGGTTGCAAAATAGCTTGATTTGCCCTTTCGTAACATCTACATCCGGCCTCATTTTGGGAAAATACAGAATCCCGTTGATAATAAAGGGATAGTCTGTATTTAAATGTACCCACAACAGAGGTTCTTCCTGAAAAGGATACAAGTAGCGGTAAAACTCTAAATAATCTTCTTGACTTAGGTTACTTGGAGACTCTCGCCACGGTGCTTTTTGCTTATTTAATACTTCGCCTTCCAGTTTTATCGGTACTGGCAAGAAGTCACAGTAGGTCTTTACAAGATTCTTAATTCGTGCATCCTCTAAAAATTCCTCTTCTTCTCCTTGCAGGCTAAGAGTAATAGTAGTGCCGCGAGTTGTCCGGGGCGATTCTTCTAGGGTGAAAGCTGGGGAACCATCGCAAGTCCAGTGAACCGCCTGCGCTCCTTCTTGGTATGACAGTGTATCAATCTCTACCTTTTGCGCCACCATGAAGGAAGAGTAAAAACCAAGACCGAAGTGGCCAATTATCGGTTGATCTGATTTGCCTTCATATTTATGAATAAATTCTTCAGCACTAGAGAAGGCAACCTGATTGATATATTTCTTAACTTCATCTGCGGTCATCCCGATACCGTTATCGGAGATGGAGAGAGTTTTCTTATCTTTGTCAATGGCAATTTCAATTTCTGGTTCGCCGATATCTCCAGCGTAGTCTCCGGCGCGGGATACCATTTTCAGCTTTTGGATAGCGTCTACAGCGTTGGATACGAGTTCCCGCAAGAAGATTTGGTGATCTGAGTAAAGCGATTTCTTAATGATCGGGAAAATATTCTCAGTATGAATACTGATAGTGCCTTGTTCTAGCATAATTGGTAATTCTTCGATGTTAGTATCTGAAATGATGATAGTGGTTAATACAGCCTCACCTTCTGTTTTCCAGGATAAACCCGGAGAACACAGAAGCGCATGATACCAATTAGGATTTTAAAAGCATAGCTTAGGCGATCGCACGTTTTTTTAGCGTTGTTTGCCCCCATTTTCTTATTCGGATTTCCCTACCCCTTGAACCCTCGCCAGAAGTGAGATGAGGGTTCAATGGGTAAGATTCTACGCGCTAAAGTATTTTGCTAATGGGTGGTAAGCAATAATCGCAGTGGTAGACTGTTCTGGATAAAGTTGTTCACTTTCATCCATATACAAGTTAATCCTGTCAGTCTGCAATAACTCCAGTTGCTTGTATTGGTCTTGAATATTTGGACAAGCCGGATACCCAAAACTATACCGTGAGCCACGATAGCGTTGTGCTAATATATCCCGAATATTGTCGGGTTCCTCAGCAGCAAAACCTAACTCCCGGCGAATTCTGGCGTGTGTCCATTCAGCCACAGCCTCTGCCACCTGCACTGCCATGCCGTGGAAATACAGATAATCGGTGTATTGATTAGCTGCAAACAGCTTTTGGGCAAACTCTGTGGCAATTTCCCCTACAGTCACCGCTTGCATGGGGAATACATCAATAATTCCTGACTCCTTCGGTGCAAAGAAATCTGCTATGCACAGCCGCCTTAAAGACTTCTGTCTGGGGAATTCAAAAGTTGCAACCTCTTGTAATTGGTTCTTTGAATCATATATATGTAGAGAATTTCCCTCGGCTTGACAAGGGAAATACCCGTAAATCACTTGGGGATGCAACAGATTTTCTTCAATAATTCGCTGTTTCCAAGTTTCTAAAATTGGGTATACTTTCTCAGCCAAGAAAGCCTGATATTCTTCCTTAGATTGTTCCTTTGGTTTGCGGAATTGCCATTGTCCAGCAACTAAAGCTTGTAAATCTAAGTACCAGAATATTTCCTCAATGGGAATATCACTAGGCTGCAATAATTGCGTTCCCCAGAAAGGCGGCGTGGGACGTTCAATATCTATAGCTACAGCATCAGAACGTCTCGTATCTACTTCTTTTGGTTCAGCAGATGTTGTTTCATCATCAGTTGTAGCTTTTAGTTCTTTTTGACCATTTGTCGAAACTTCAGCAGTTTCGACTTCGTTCAAAAATCCCTGCAAATCTTCCCAGTTACCAGTAGCCTTTGCTGGCATTAATTTATCCATGAAGTGCAAGTCAGAAAAGGCATCTTTGCCATACACAACTTTACCTTTATAGGTTTTTTGGCAATCTTCATGCACAAATTTGGGAGTCAGCGCCGCACCACCTAAAATCACAGGGACACTAATTCCCTTTTCATTGAATACCTCCAAGTTCTCTTTCATGAAGGCGGTGGATTTTACCAGCAAACCACTCATGGCAATACAATCAGCTTTGTTCTGTTCGTAAGCGTTGATGATGTTTTCTACCGGCTGCTTAATTCCCAGGTTAATCACCTTGTAGCCATTGTTGGACAAGATGATATCCACCAAGTTTTTACCAATGTCGTGGACATCGCCTTTGACTGTGGCAATGATAAAGGTTCCTTTGGCATTATTACCTGATTCTGATTTTTCCATGAACGGTTCTAGAAACGCAACAGCCGCTTTCATGGTTTCCGCAGATTGCAAGACGAAGGGTAGCTGCATTTGTCCAGAACCGAATAATTCCCCGACAACTTTCATGCCATCTAGCAAGAAGGTGTTGATAATTTCTAAGGGGGGATGTTCTTCTAAGGCTTTTTTAAGATGTTCTTCTAAGCCAATGCGTTCGCCGTCGATGATGTGGCGTTTTAGACGTTCTGGGATGGGGAGACTTTCATCTAAGGAGCGATCGCGCTTAGTTGTCACCCCGGCAAACGCTGTGGTAAGCTCTCCCAAGGGATCGTAAACGCAAGCATTACCCTCAAACTTCCGCTCATCATAAATCAACTGGCGACAGATTTCTTGATGACGTGCCTCAATCTTCGATAGCGGTAAAATTTTGTTAGCGCTGACAATGGCTGCATCCATTCCCGCCGTCGTCGCCTCGTGCAAAAACACCGAGTTCAGCACCATCCGCGAGGCTGGATTCAAACCAAAAGAAATATTGGAAACACCCAAAATTACATGGCATCCAGGCAATTCTTGACGAATCCGCCGGATAGATTCAATGGTGGCTTTACCGTTTTCTCGGTCTTCTTCAATCCCGGTGGAAATGGGTAACGCCAGGGTATCAAAGAATATTTCTGTGGGTGGTATGCCATATTCTACAGCTTGACGGTAGGCACGCTGTGCGATCGCAAACTTTTTATCTGCTGTCCGCGCCATCCCATCTTCATCGATAGTACCAATGACTACACCAGCACCGTATTTTTTCGCTAACTCCAGCACTTTCAAAAAGCGCGGTTCCCCATCTTCGTAGTTGGTGGAGTTCAGCAAACACTTACCACCGGCAACCTTTAAACCCGCCTCCATCTTTTCCCATTCGGTGGAGTCAAGCATTAAAGGCAATGTCACGTTATTAACAATGCGCGAAACTAATTCGTGCATATCCCGCACGCCGTCGCGTCCCACATAATCGACGTTGACATCGAGGATGTGTGCGCCTTCTTTTACTTGCGCCCTTGCCATTGAAACCAGTCCATCCCAATCTTCGGCGTTTAGCAAATCGCGGCACTTCTTGGAACCACTGGCGTTAAGACGTTCGCCAACAATCAGGAAGGAATTATCTTGGTCGTATGACTGAGTGGTGTAAATTGATGCTGCTGCTGGTTCTAAGCTAGGATGTCTAACTTTTGGCTTCAGACCTTTAGCAACTTCTGCCAATTGTTGAATGTGTTCTGGACGCGTCCCACAGCAACCCCCAATCACTTGGACACCCAAATCTTCAACAAAGTGCATCAGCGACATCCGTAATTCCAACGGTGTCAGGCGGTAGTGCGCTTGACCACCAACGTTCTCAGGTAAACCCGCGTTGGGAATACAGGAAACGATGAAAGGTGAATGTTCTGCCAAATACTTGATATGTGGTTTCATCAAGTCTGGGCCTGTGGCGCAGTTTAGACCAAGAATATCTATTGGGTAAGGTTCTAGAATTGTCAACACAGCGCTGATTTCTGAACCAACCAACATTGTGCCCATGCTTTCCATTGTCACAGACACCATCAACGGACGGCGATCGCCTTTTTTGGCAAACACTTCTTCAATTCCATTCAGCGCCGCTTTAATTTGCAGCACATCTTGGCAAGTTTCCACCAGAAATAAATCGACACCACCATCCCATAGCGCTTCTGCTTGTTCAGCAAAAGTCGCTTTCATGGTGTCAAAGTCAATATGTCCCAAGGTAGGGAGTTTAGTTGTCGGACCGATGGAACCTGCCACAAACCGGGGTTTTTCTGGCGTGGAAAATTCCGCCGCCACACGCTTGGCTAATTCTGCGGCTGTCTTGCTGAGGTAGTAGGCTTGGTCTGCCAAGTCATATTCTGCCAGCACCAGGGACGTACTGCCAAAGGTATCTGTTTCAATCACATCAGCACCAGCAGCGAGAAAGTCACGGTGAACCTTAGCGACTGCTTCGGGTTTCGTGTGGACTAAGTATTCGTTACAACCTTCATACTGTGGGCCGCCGAAGTCTTCAGCAGTCAGGTTTTGGGTTTGTAAGTTGGTTCCCATCGCCCCGTCGAAGACGAGGACTGGGCTATCTGGACTACGCAGGCGTTCAAGGAAAGGATAAGTCATATTTTCCTAGAAGAATTTGGGTCAGTCGTACAATATTCGACTTACTTTATTATTTTCCCAAATTGTGATATTTTTGGCAGTTTTTAATCAAGCGATAACATAATTAGCAACTTCCAAAAAAAAATATCCCAAAACTGACCAAAAATCCTCTCTATTTTTCCTCTGTCTGTGTTCTCTGCGTTTCTATGGTTGGTAATTTATTTCTTGGAAATCCCTGATAATTTCAAGTATAAAGTTCTAATTCTTTTTTGGCTTTGATTTTTCTTTCATCCATTAAAGTGATGAAAGAGCGTTAGAGTGCGTCAAAGCAACTTTCATCCCAGTCTAAAAAAGCTGAAAGTTGCTGAGATGGAAATAATTTTAGTTTTAGGTCAAAGCGCTGTAGGAGAAAGAGCCATCTGCAAAAATAAAATTCTCAAACCCAGCCGTGGACATGAGACTGAGATTTCCATTGTTATTGAAGGTAATGTTAGCAGGATTAAGGGCATTGCCTGAAATCACACCTGAAATGGTGAGTTCAGAACGATTGAAGGTACTGAGGTCAAGGGTATCCCAGCCGCACCCGCCATCAACAGTTGCAACACCAAAACCTTTAAAGTAGTCATTCCCATTCCCTAGATCAATGTTGTTCCCACCACCGATAGTGACTTTCTGTTGAACTGTATCTATGGTACTGGTGGCAATAATGTCATCATTGCCATTGCCAGTCTTGATGGTTCCCTGTCCATAAATGCCATAGGCAGTATCACCAATTGTTACTGTCGCCTGACCAGTAAGAATGTCACGACCATTACCAGTATTAATGACTCCATCATTAAAGATGCCATAAGCGGTGGCGTTTTTTCCTGAGCTATTCCCATAACCTGTAATCGTGTCGTTGCCACACCCTGTAATGATGGTGGTATTTTTAATGTTCTGGATGCCAATACCAGTACCACTATTGCCGATATAGTAGTCACCGTTACCGCCGTTGCCGCCAATACCTGTGCCAGCGATCGTGTTATTTCCGTCCCCGGCATTCAGACTGCCACTGTTAGCGATGCCAGTTCCAGTACCGCCATCGCCGCCATAATAAATACTAATGTCGTTGCCGCCAGTACCGTTACCGGTGATAGTGTCATTTCCGTCCCCGGCATTCAGACTGCCAGTGTTGCTGATGCCAATCCCCGTACCGCCGTTGCCAC
>NZ_CAXTNE010000002.1:63193-81911 GCF_964245445.1 uncultured Nostoc sp. | reverse complement strand
ACGGTCTGTCCTACCCGAATTGTGGGGATTCCTCCGCTCGTCTGGGCTACTTGGGATTCGACTGCCCCTAGACCGACAGTTCGTTTTTATTCGTTCCCTCGGAGAGATTGATTGTTCCGTTAGATGTTGCCAATTCGACTGCTGGATTCCCTGGACTCTTACCGTTACTATTTACATGTTCGGCGGGAATAGGCTCCAGTGGGGTCAGAGGTTTTGTGTTGCGCCCTGCCTGAAGGTAAGTCGCTTTTCTAGGCTCTGTTTCATCATGGGAACTCCCTATTAGCGCCAGTGTCAACCCGCAACGGTCGTCTGATTGCGCCCTGTTAAGAGCTTCACTCTACAAGAACCGAGCTTGTTCGGTGTGGGCAGATAAGGAGTCAATTCTGAGTCTGAATGGCAAGACTTGCACTTGCATCTGACCGAGAGTTCAGCCTTTTGATGACAGTAATCTGCTGTCGGGCTGGATTAGTTATTTACGGACTGAATACCGTGATTCACTAATCAACGAATCGCACATAAATCCCTTCTGCCCTCTGGTTTTCCTGTTAATCCAATGCTCAAAAACAAGATCCCCCTAGTCGTGTTTTTCATCGAGCTAGGGGGATCACATATATGGTAGTCTATAAGAGATTCGGTATAGTTCCTTACGACTTGATTCTATAGCCTATATTTCAGTTTGAGTAGTCTTATCATTAGAATTTATAGTATTTTTACACCTTCTTAATCAATACTTTATCCCTGTTGTTCTTTGGGGAGGCAGTATATGTAAGTATGGCAATACGCAATATGCGTTACTTGTAATTTTTGTGGATATCTCTAAAAAATATGAAACTTAAGATTGTTGCTACCGTTGCCCTGTTAGCTTGTTTTGGGTTTGCAGAGCAAGCCCTTGCATTAAATCAGCTAGATTTGGATCAGTTGAAGGTAACAAGTGCCTGTCCCAGATGTAATTTGAGTGGTGCTGACCTAACTAAACTGAATCTAACTGGAGCAAATTTGCGAGGGGCTGACTTGAGTGGTGCTACATTATCTCAAGCTAATCTTACGAATGCCGATCTTACTGGTGCAAATTTAGAAGGTGCGGTTTTAAATTTGGTCAATCTCAGTGGTGCTTCCTTAACAGGTGCAAATTTAAAATCAGCATCTCTGGAAAATGCCGATCTGTCTAATGCTGGTTTCATCAGCGCCAATTTGGAAGCAGCAAACTTAAAAGACGCCAAATTGCAGTTTACCAATTTTCGGGGAGCTAACTTCCGACTAACAACTATGGCTAATGGTGTTGTTACATCCGACAAACCTTATGGCTGGTCGTTAGAGCGTCAGAATCCTAGAG
Source organism: uncultured Nostoc sp. (assembly GCF_964245445.1). GTDB lineage: Bacteria > Cyanobacteriota > Cyanobacteriia > Cyanobacteriales > Nostocaceae > Nostoc. The sequence continues at coordinate 80,578 of NZ_CAXTNE010000002.1, read as the reverse complement.
AATGTAACGAGTTTAAACCCGAAAATACTCGAGGCACAACCTGTTATTCAAAATAAACTGGGAGTAGGGAATGGGGAGTAGGGAGTGAGGCATTGATTATCGAACACAATACATGCGTCAGTCGTCAGAATTGAGTTGGGTATTTTGACCGAAAAAGCGGATAGTGCAGCGTTAGCGAGTCCGTGAGCGTCTGAATAACGGGGGTTAAAACCCCCACCAAATCGTAGATTTGGTAGTCAAAAAGAAAGTCGGGGATTCAGACCCGCGACTGTAAGCGTTGCGTTAGCGAGTCCCAAGGGGAGACGCTAAGAGCGAACGAGCGTCTTGATTCTGACCGGAGCTTTCGGAGTCTTTGGCTTTGCTCCTGAATTCTGACTTCTGAATTCTTCAATTCTCGCTTGTCTGCATCATCCTTCCCTACCCCTCGGCTTTTTCCTTGACTCATCCTTGTATAGCAAAAGCATTTTGTTTGTTAACATTTCTTTATCATGGGAAAAAAGCCTATAGATTAATTAAATCGATGCTTACCCGTATCAAAGACTTAGCAGCAAAACTAGCGCCCCGCTTAATTGAAATTCGCCGCCACATCCACTCTCACCCAGAACTCAGCGGTCAGGAGTACCAAACAGCAGCTTTCGTGGCTGGTGTTTTGTCTTCCAGTGGTCTGCACGTTCAAGAGGGAGTTGGGAAAACGGGCGTCATTGGAGAACTGCGAGGCACTAGCCAAAATGACCGTTTATTAGCAATTCGCACAGATATGGATGCCTTGCCAATTCAAGAAGGCACTAATTTGGAATATGCTTCTCGCGCAGAGGGTATTATGCACGCTTGTGGTCACGATGTCCACACCACTGTAGGGTTAGGAACAGCGATGGTGCTGTCCCAAATGACAGAAGAGTTGGGTGGGAAGGTGCGGTTTTTATTTCAGCCAGCCGAGGAAATTGCTCAAGGGGCAAGCTGGATGGTGAAAGATGGGGCGCTGGAAAATGTCTCAGCTGTATTAGGGGTTCATGTTTTCCCTTCTATCCCCGCAGGATCTATTGGTGTGCGTTACGGGGCATTGACAGCCGCTGCTGATGATTTAGAGATTCTGATTATGGGAGAATCTGGACACGGGGCGCGTCCCCATGAGGCGATTGATGCGATTTGGATTGCTTGCCAAGTGATTACTGCATTGCAACAAGCCATCAGCCGGACACAAAATCCTTTGCGTCCTGTAGTCTTGAGCATAGGGAAATTTAATGGTGGCAGAGCGCCGAATATAATTGCTGATAAAGTGCAGTTATTGGGAACCGTGCGATCACTCCATCCCGAAACCCGTGCCCAGCTGCCGAACTGGATTGAAAACATTGTATCTAATGTCTGTCATACCTATGGGGCAAAGTATCAAGTCAATTATCGCCAGGGTGTACCCAGCGTCCAAAATGATTACACCTTGACGCAATTGTTGCAATCAGCCGCAGAAGAAGCTTGGAGTAGCGATCGCGTTCAAGTCTTACCCGAATCCTCCCTTGGATCTGAAGATTTTTCTATTTATTTGGAACACGTCCCTGGTTCTATGTTTCGCTTGGGTGTAGGCTACAAAGAAAGAATCATTAACCACCCATTACACCATCCCCAATTTGAAGTCGATGAATCTGCCATTATCACCGGTGTTGTAACTATGGCATACACCGCTTATAAATACTGTCAGCAAAATTTTTAAACAAAAACTCCCAGCGCTTATTTATGTGCTGGGAGTTTTTGTTTAACTAACCTTTTTTAGCGGATATAGAAAGTCCGAAAGCATCTACACCTTAGATTCGGTAACAACGCCCAATTTCTCTTGAATCCGGGTCTTAGCAGCTTTGAATTCGGTAGCCCATTGCTCAGTTTGCTCAGTGCTCAAGTTATTGCGAATGGCAGCGAATAGTGTGCTTTCTTCTTGACGAATATGATCGCCAATTTCAGTCAACAACTGTTTGATTTTATCTTTGAATTGGGGTGAAGATGGGCTAATGGCTTTGATTTCCTCTAATGCCTGCTTCACATGAGCTTGCTCGTCATACAGTTCTTGGGTATTATCTTGACCGTAGAAAGCACGTACTCTTGGATATACAATTTCTTCTTCAGCTTCAGAATGAGCCGTTAAATCCTTGTAAATTTGACCAAAGTATTCTTGGATCTTCTGCGGATCGTCGCTTTGCAGCAGTTCGGTGAACAGGGTATTTACCTTGTTGTGATCGAGGCGGATAACATCTTGGATATTTAGATCCTTTTTGTCACTGTTTTGGGTAACAGCACTACCTACTACACCACTAACTGCGGCCATAGCGTCTTGAACACGTGCCCAAATTCCTTGATCTGCATCTTGTCCAGTGAGTTCACGGACACCTAGAATCTCCAGAATGCCTTTGAGTTGCTCTTGATGAGCGCGGTTCTCAAAGTTAATAGTATTCAAAGGTGCGATCGCTAGTAAAATGTCAGCACCAACTTTTTGAGCAGCTTTGTGAACTATCAAGCCACTCATTACTAGTTGATGTTTCAGCAATTCATGCTGAGATACTTTTTCATACAGGCTTAGTTCAGAACCTTTAAACAATTCACGAGCTTTTTCAACGAATTCTGTAACAGTTTTTTTGGGTTCAGCCTGAATGCCATACTGACCAATTACGGTTTCTAAAACACCAAGATTTTTTTCATCATCATTGATGAAATTCCGGATGCGATCAGCAATTTCGGCATCAAGTCCTTCTTTCAAAAGTGATTGCTCATTTTCGATGACCAACTGTTGGAGTGCTTTAAGACTTGCCAATTTTACAGCAATAGCATTACGCTTCGTATCATCTAAAGTAGCTACCATCCGTGTTCTCCTCGGCAAAGCGTTCGTAATTCTTACTGATATAACCTTGACACAGAGGTTAGGGAGATTCCATCTTTCTTTTGAGCGATCGCTCTCACAACTCAGGGTAGATAAACATAAATTTTTTGTTACAAATTCTCTTCTTATAGTTTTAGATAGATAATATTTAAATCTGCATTCTATCCCCAGGCGGATAAAATATTAATAATCTAAGATTTCTTTAAGAACGCTTTTTAACTCCACCTCAGTAGGGCGTTTTTCAAATTGCTCGTGGCTATAAATCCACACAAGCTTGATTACACAATCAATTGTATTGACTAAATACATTAATCTAATTTGTCCTAAAGCGCCTTTGGATACCTTCAATAGCTTGTGAAATGACCATCCTTGAGGTATATTCAATCTTTCTAGGTAAAGGTTCGTTACGAGAATTGATGGGATATTGATCTTCAATTAAATCTTCCAAAACTTCTACGATACACTCAACAAAATCCGACCTATAGGCTTTTGCGAGTTTTTTGAAAGAACGGTTGAAATTATCGGATTTTTCAATCGAGAAGGGAGTTGAGCCAGTCACGTACTTCTCCTTTATAAATACGAGTTGATGATTCCGAAGTACAAGCGTCCTTTAAAATTTCCTGCATTACGAATTGATAGGCCGGATGGTCACGCTCTATTTGGTCTAGTTTCTGGTGTCCCAATGCTTTCAAGTCTTCAAGAAGAATTGCCTTAGTTGAGCTAGCTTCAGGTAGTAAACCTTTACGCGCCTTTTTCCAAGGAAACTCCAAGTGGGTCATACCACTAAGTTGATAAGCATGGTAGCCACCAAAATATTCCCATACTTTTTCTAGAAGTTGTCTCTTATCCTCAGGCATCTCTAACAGGAATTCTTGACTAGGAATAGGTAATTGTTTAGCTTCAAATTCACTATAAAACCTGTAAGCCGGAGGACAAACAGGGCCATAGCGCCATGCTTGTATTTCTTCTTCAAATAATGGCTCATCATACATCGCCAAATGTAAACTTTGCGCGTAGTACAGAAGCTTTTGGACTTTCATATTTGTCATTTCTGCTTCTATACTGTCTTCGTAAGCTCTGACGATGAAGTAGCGAGCCACATTTAGACAATCAATCATAATCAGACTCGCAAATTAAGACTGGTTAACTATCTTAGCTGTTTTTAACGGTCACTTACACTTACTATCTTAGTACATGTTTACTATTAAAATCAATTTCCTACCACAGGACGGCATAAATCCAGCTACCATCTCAATTAACTAGACCAGTTGCTCACAGCTACTGGTTACAGGTAGGCAAACTTCGACATCAAGTCTCAATATTTCCGAACCCCTTTTAGGGTGACGTTTACTCAGGTATCGCAATGCAGCCTTGACAAACCTCACCGCAATTGTGACGATTACGCTAGAATTGTTAAAGGTTCTTTACAGAATATGTCGATCATCCCCAATTCTGTTAAAACAGCCTAGCATTCAAATGTAAATCTTATAAACCCCCTCTAGAGTTCACCAAAAGCTTCTATGACGCTCCCAATTCGCAACGTCGCCATTATCGCCCACGTTGACCACGGGAAAACCACCCTGGTTGACGCACTCCTCAAACAATCCGGCATTTTCCGCGAAGGCGAAGACGTTCCGGATTGCGTTATGGACTCCAACGCCCTAGAACGGGAACGGGGTATTACTATCCTGTCCAAAAATACAGCAGTTCGCTACAAAGAAACACTGATCAATATTGTTGATACTCCTGGACACGCTGACTTTGGTGGCGAAGTTGAACGCGTACTCGGCATGGTTGACGGATGTCTTCTGATTGTCGATGCCAACGAAGGCCCCATGCCCCAAACGCGCTTTGTTCTGAAAAAAGCTTTAGAAAAAGGGTTGCGCCCCATCGTTATCATCAACAAAATTGATCGTGGACAAGCTGACCCCCATGTTGCTGTTGATAAAGTTTTGGATCTGTTCTTGGAATTAGGGGCAGATGAAGACCAGTGTGATTTTACCTATCTGTTTGCCTCCGGTATGGGAGGTTTTGCCAAAGAAAGCTTGGAAGCAGAATCGGTAGATATGCAACCCCTGTTTAACGCGATTCTGCAACATGTTCCACCACCAGTAGGCGACAGCAATAAGCCTCTGCAATTGCAAGTCACAACCCTAGATTATTCTGATTATCTGGGACGGATTATCATTGGCAGAATTCACAATGGTACTATCCGCTCAGGACAGCAAGCAGCTTTAGTTACAGAAAATGGCACCATTATCAAGGGTAAAATTACCAAATTAATGGGCTTTGAAGGACTGAAGCGCGTAGACCTGGAAGAAGCAACCGCAGGTTATATTGTCGCGGTGGCTGGTTTCGCTGATGCTTATATTGGGGAAACAATTACTGACCCCAATGAACCGCAAGCTTTACCACTAATTAAAGTGGATGAACCAACCTTGCAAATGACCTTCTGGGTGAATGATTCGCCCTTTGCTGGTCAAGAAGGCAAGTTGGTGACATCAAGACAAGTGCGCGATCGCCTATTCCGCGAACTCGAAACCAACGTTGCTTTGCGTGTCGAAGAAACGGATTCTCCCGATAAATTCCTCGTTTCCGGTCGTGGAGAACTCCACCTGGGTATCTTAATTGAAACGATGCGCCGGGAAGGCTTCGAGTTTCAGGTATCTCAGCCACAGGTAATTTACCGCGAAGTCAACGGCCAACCTTGCGAACCTTACGAACTCCTGGTGTTAGACATTCCTGTTGATGGTGTGGGTAGCTGTATTGAACGCCTGGGACAACGCAAAGGCGAAATGCAAGATATGCAACCAGGTAGTGGCGATCGCACCCAACTAGAGTTTGTCATTCCCGCCCGTGGTTTGATTGGTTTCCGGGGTGAATTCATGCGGATGACTCGTGGTGAAGGCATCATGAACCACAGCTTCTTAGACTACCGTCAATTGAGTGGTGATATTGAAGCCCGTAACAAAGGCGTTTTAATCTCCTTTGAAGAAGGCGTTTCTACCTTCTACGCCATGAGGAACGCCGAAGATAGAGGAGCATTTTTTATTACTCCCGGCACAAAGGTTTACAGAGGCATGATTGTAGGCGAACACAATCGTCCGCAAGATTTGGAACTGAATATCTGTAAAACCAAGCAGTTGACAAACCACCGCGCTGCTGGTGGCGATGAACTAGTGCAACTGCAAGCACCAATAGACATGAGCCTAGAGCGTGCTTTGGAATACATTGGCCCCGATGAATTGGTGGAAGTTACACCACAATCGATTCGTCTGCGGAAGATGTCGAAGAAGTTGGCTAAACGGTAAGTAAAGCAATAACCTAATTGATTTAGAAAGCCCGCATAAGCGGGCATTTTATTTAGTTATATTACAGCTTTTTTAAATCAACTAGTCAGGCTTAATTGCTAGCATCCAAAGGAGCGAGGCGCTCAAAAACTAATCTTTTTTGGTTGGATTGAAATCAGTATCTTTTATCTAATGAGGTTCGTAAAGTTACCTAAACGCTATCTGAAACTTCAACTAACACCAATCCTAATCTAACTCCTTTAGTGGCATAACAAACAACTTTAAAATGCCTTCATTTGAGATATGTTTGAATATTTTCAATTCTATGGTTTTTATCTTTTTGACATTTATATAATTCTTCATAGAATTTAATATCTACTTCCCGCCAACTTATCCAACCAGTATTTGGATATTTATTATCTGTAAAACTATAAGCTACTAATTTAGGAGTATTGTTGATTGAAATTATACAAAAATCGTCTTGAGCGCTAACTATGTTATCAATATTGTTTTGATAGACCATTATTTTAAATGGAGATTTATTTCTCAATTCTAATTTACTTTCATCATCAAGTGAATCATAAAAATCCTTGAATTCACCTTGTTTATATTCTATCAAATATCTTTCATGTACTTGAGTTTGAAAAAAATCTTTTAGTTTATTATTATCCACTAATTTTCTGAGAAAATGTAGGGTACAAATCGCGTTAACCATAACCTGAGCCTGTTTGTATAACTCTGTTAAAGTTTCAACTTCCGAAAAAACAATTTTCCCTTGTTTTAGATATAAACTGCTATCGATTATTTTTTTGATGCTATCTATTTCTGTAAGAAATGGGGGTATATTTTGCGTTCTAATATAATTAGTATCTAAAACAGCTACAAATTCTTTGTCGTCGTTTATAAGTAAATGTTCACGCAATTGTTTTTTAATACTAACTAAGTATTGTTCATATTCTTTTTCCCAATATATAGATTTTATATCTAGTCCTTCTTCAATATCTACACTATTATTGGTATTCCATTTTGCTACAAAAAAACCTATTTTTTGAGTGTTCCATGATTGATATTCTAATACAACTCTCCAAGTTTCAATACATCTATATAAAGGTTTCTTTTGACTCATATTAAGATCATATTCATTAATGAATTCATACCTATAAGTAGCTTCTTTTTGTTCTGTATAACTTTGATTATTATTAACACCAACTTGTAGGTTATGTATATTTAAAAACCATTTCGCTTCCATTGACTGTTCACTTTTATTTATTTCTTTAGTTTCTCCCTGAATAGTAAACTTTATTTCTCCTTCATCTTTGCTAGCATAATGTTTTCTATCTAGTTGCAACTTTATTTTTACTAAATCATTGGGATAATGTTTAGATATCCTTAAGATAATGTGTTTGACTTTAAATTCATATATTAAAGTGAAGAATAAAGCTATAATAAAACTTATGCCTAATAAATATATCCAACTATTATCACCTTCTTTTAAATTTAGAGCATACTTTATAGATTGTTCTAATAAATCTAAATTTAGTAAATTTATTTCTTTTGAAAAGTTACTACTTTTATCAAAAAACAAATCCACACATAAAATATATTCTTTTTGATCGTCAGTTTTAAATTTATACCATAAAGTTCTAATTGCGTTAGAATTTTTTTTATCGTTTATATCTGTATAAACACCAGTAAGTCCTGAAGTAGCATCTGTTTCTTTATAAGATGAATAAAAAGGTTTATCACTAGCGTTATGAGCAGCTTTATACCAAGGTCTATCTTTAAAACTTATGTCTTTGTTATACACCTCATCTGTAAATGGATAAGATAACATAAAGCCTGTTGCTGTATTAGTAATATAGACATTATTAATTCTTAGATCGGGAATTATATTCGAGTAGTTGTCTTTACCTGTTAAATAATTCATCACAACTTTAGTAAAAATATGTAAGTTTTGTATATTATTTTGTTTTTCCTTATCTAAAGGGTTTTTAATTTCACTAATCATTGTTTGAGTGAAATAAAGAAAAATTTTATCATTAACACTCTGTATTTTTTGATTTTCTCTATCTTGATTATTTTTATTACTTTGTTGTCCTCCATTAAAGTCGTTTAAAGTAGTATAAGAATAATTAGCTTTCATATCTACTTTTGTCTTCTCTATCTTCCATTTAACATAGCCTTCACTCGGAAAAGTTTGAGTAAGATTTATTTTTTTTTCTATACCTTCGGTAAGTTTGTTGGAAGAGGTTTTAAAATCTTCAGCATTTTCTTTTAATTTCTTTTTTGCGTCTGTTACAAAATTCGCAATATTGGTTGTGTATTGTGTTCCTATATCCAGGTTTTCATACCATAAAATAACTTGTTTGTCTTCTTCTATTTGTCTATTAATTTTGACAATATAAACACCAGCTATGATAATCAAAACTGAGAATATATAAGATGATAAAAAGGGTATTGCAATTTTAAATAATTTATTTTTTGATTCAAGCATAGTTGTTACTATAAATACAATTCTTTAAATATAAGTAAACACGGTTAAATAACCGTATAAAAATATAATTTCAATTTTTGACATCAATTTGTATATACATATATTAAGTGCGATCCCTAAACAGCTTATTCTTTTAAGCAACTATTACCTGTTTGTTAACCTTTCTTAACGGTCACAATGACAGCAATGATGTCTGCATACTCGATAATAAAAATAATGTATAGTATAAAATACTAATGTTTTGTAAATTTTGTGTGTTGATTAAGTTAGTAAAATATAAAGAAAACGAATATATACTTAGATAAGTTAGTTAAAAAGCGATTACCACGGCACGAACAAGCACTGTAACAAGTTTTAGTGATTAATGGAACTCAAGAGTCTAAGCTTGTCTTTAGCAAAACCGAGAATACTGTGAATTTAAGCTAGTGTTGGGTTAAAAAACAAACAAAAAAATCATCAAACCCATTACCAATTGGTTAGAAACCCGTGCTCGTGCCCCTGCATACGGCGGTTGAGTATTAGTAGCTACTAGCAGAGATTCTTACACAAAGCGATCGCCCTTGCCGTGCATTTAGTCAAATCCTTGAGTAAAAATGAAGAGGACTGAAAAAGGATTATTCCCATGACTATTCGTGAAACTGCGATGCCTTCTCTACGAGACGCTACGCGAACGGCGAGCTTCGCTAACGCAAAATTGCAGCAACTTTTGGAACCACTCCTGCAAGAAGTGACCGACTTCATTGATTTTGTGATCCACAAACATCAAGTTAAAATTGCTGAGAGTCAGCCTGATGAAACGCTTGTGGAAAAATGGTCACAATGGTTTGAGGCTGTGGATTGCCTAGACGTATCTCCACCTGAACCAGTCAGCAACTATCAGCAACTCCTACTCAACAAGTATCGGCAACAAAGGCTAGAGCTATGATCCTGTGCGATGCAATTAAAAGTTAGCAGGTTAAAAATTTTCAATATATTTTCTTAGAAACACTAATTGATTTGCCATATCCTCGGCTTCCATACTTTCTACCAACTTCAACAATCCTCGCAACTGTTCTCCAATTGAATAGCTCTGCTTGGCAGCAAGTACAATACCCGAATGCTTTTGTTGCTGTTCGAGATAAGCTTTATGCAATCGACAAAAATCACCAACATTGAAACTATAAATAACGCGCCTCTGTTCCGTTGCCCAGATTAATTGGCTATCATCAGATGATGCTAATCTATCTGCCTCAGCCGTTGTCATTACATCAATCCCAGCATTGCGTAAGCCATTAGCTAAAGATTTCTTGCCAGCATCTTCATCTAAATAGAAGCAAATTTGACTCACGCACAATTACCTAACATCCACTTCGTTTCCAGAGCGTTACATTCTGCTTGATATAAAGCAATTTCTCTATCCATTGCCTCCTGATTAGCATAGTAATAGGCAAGCGCTGCATAAACTTGTGCTAGGGATAAGTGTGGATATTCTGTCACAATATCTTGAGGAGATAAGCCTGCTTGAGAATCCATTACAATATTTTGAACCGTCATGCGCGTACCAGCAATGCAAGGGCGACCTCCAATAATTTGAGGTGTCCTCACAATTAGGGTTCCAATATCAACTATTGCCACCATGTTTTTCCCACTCTAACTGAATCAATGAATCTTCTACATTTATTCCATAGTTCAATAATACATTAGCAGTTCTGGCTCTAACAAAGTTACAGATGCAACCAGATCAACCTGCTTAAAAAACCTGCCTGATCCCTTCCAGCAGATATTTTTACAAAAAGCGATCGCCAATTAGCAGCATAGATTTACAGTGCGTAGGCGTAGCCCGTCGTAGACATCGCCTCTCAGTACTACTTTCATTTCACAAAAATTAGATAAGACTGATATATTTAAGGTAAATAATTTTCATCTAATAATTGTACAAGACTGTAAGGACACTTTTCTAGAAAAATAGTTAAATCGGTTTTAATTTTCACAAAATCAACCGCACTTTAATAAATATTCTCTAAATCATCCTGTAACTTATTTATTAAATTCGTCGTTAAATTATTATTTAAGTCATATCTAAATGTTTTAATTTCTCCAATCCAATGACGATAGTTTATTTCATATTCCACATGCCAATATTGGAGTAATAATATATGAATAATAATTTGCCTTAATAGACTTTTGGCTTTAGCTAAATCTCTCTTCCCCAAACTTATTAATTCCTCAATTAAGTTTTCTACATCAAGTTGATGAAACTGTTTTTATTTTAACAATTCAATAGTTTCTTCTAACCATAAATTATCATCGGTTTCATAGAGTTGTTTTAAGTTGGTAGTAATTGTCATATTTTTACCTTCTACCTACATTCCATAATCTAATCATATACAATTATAAATTTATAGATGCAAACCATCAAAATACACAGAACTGGTTACATTGTGCATACAATTCCTAACTGACTCCACCGAAATACTTTTGAAGATGCAAGTTTTTCAATGGTGCTTTCATTTCACGCAAACTCGACACGTCCCCCCATCTCTTTAGGTGTCATCACCTCATACATCAAAACCAAAGTTTCAATGATTTCACCAATTGAACGAGTTCCTTTCTTGCAGTAGGTAATACCAGGATGATCAAGCCTAGAACTTGCAATAATCAAAATATCTGCATCTTGGATGAATAGTACTCTCTGCGCTTCCTGCATAAAGGCTAACTGGACTTCATCGCTTTGAGTACGTAATTCCACATCATTGGTGGTTGTGACATCAATTCCATAACGGCGCAAGCCAAGGGCAATTGCAGGATCGACATTTTCATCAAAATGAAAGCGAATTCGTTCACTCATTCCTCAACTGTCTGAGTTTCTCTTGAAGACGCGACGGATGATTTTGCTTCAGTACCTCAACTAACTCATTCTCTTCTGCTGCACGGCGATCAATCTCGTCTCGGTGATCAAAGTAATAAGCCATTGCTCCATAAACAGATGCCAGTGACAGGTCATACTTACCAGCAATCTCAACTAAGGAATATCCTAGCTTTAAATGCATCATCGCCACATCTTCTACAGCAATGCGTGTATCAGTAATGCGGGGCTTCTCACTCCGCACATCAGAAGAGATTTCAATATGCTCCCAACTGACTAACTGCATCAAAGAATCTTCCACCTCTATTCCATATTTTAATAATACAGATTTTTTTGCTGAACCCCTGAGACACTGTGAATTCAGGGCGGTGTTGGGTTAAAAAAGAAACATGAAAATCATCAAACCCATCACCAATTGGTTAGAAACCCGCGCCAGTGCCCCTGCTTATGGCGGTTGGGTACTAGCAGCAACGGCTATTTGTTTTTTTGGCGCAGGTATCAATACGATGGCTGGTTGGCTTTACGCCATTAGCGGCATTAGTTTTGCCCTTTTGGGTGTAGCAGCCATCTTACCGCCGCGATCGCTCACAAATCTATCCATCAGCCGCCGTCCCATTCAACCTGTGTCAGCAGGCGACGATCTCACTGTGGAATTAGAAATCCGCAATCAGACACAGCAGCCTGTAAGCTTATTGCAAGTTGAAGATATACTACCCTTCGTCTTAGGGAAACCAGTACGAAAGGCCATTGAAACAATTCCTCGCCAAGGTAGTTACCGTTGGATATATTACCACCCTACCCAGCGCCGGGGCGTTTATCGCTGGCATACAGTCGAACTAGGTTCTGGTGCGCCTTTGGGGTTGTTTTGGTGTCGCCGTCAGCGTGATTGTGCTGCCACAGCCATCGTTTATCCCACAGTGTTACCCTTGGCTACATGTCCCTTAGTAGACGAAATGGGACAAGAAGAGAGCAAAAGGGGCGATCCTCGTGGTAGACCCTTGCAGACAGCGACAACGGGGCTGGTGCGATCGCTCCGTCCATACCGCATCGGAGATCCCACCCGTCTAATTCACTGGCGAACTAGTGCCCGCTATGGCGAATTAAGAGTGCGGGAGTTAGAAATGGTCACAGGTGGACAAGAAATAGTTATTGCCCTTGACAGTGCTAGCAATTGGGAAGAAGAAAACTTTGAACAAGCAGTAATTGCCGCAGCATCACTGTATTTTTATGCACAGCAACAACAATTACAGGTGCAACTGTGGACAGCATCAACAAATTTAATCAAAGGCGATCGCTTTGTTCTAGAAACCTTAGCAACAACCGCAGCCTTAGAAGATAGCAGTTCAATTGTTCCTAAAAACTATCCTTTGATTTGGCTGACTCAGAATCCTCTGAGCCTTGCTACTCTTCCTCAAGGCAGTCGCTGGGTTTTGTGGCCAAATATTTCCTCGCCAGCAGAACAAGAGGTAATCAATTGGGATCACCCTGGTATAGTTTTGCAAAGCGATGTCTCCGACGGGCTACGCCTACGCCCACTGCAACCCCAGCTACAAAAAACATTACATTCATAAATCAATTCAAATTTTATAATTTCAAAGACTGCTGACAAGTTCAGCTTCTGCGATTTCTGAGATTTTCTCTGATCCCAGTAAACCGGATATATCAGCCTTTGAGCAAAGGTAAGCTCATTTGAGCAGGTAAGGTTGGGGAAATACACCCAGTAATCCCTTAGTGAGGCTGAGGTACAATGCAAAGAAATATTTAAATTATGAGCGACATGATCACATCAGAACATAACACAAAATCCAGCGATAAAAGCCTAGAGGCAATGCGGCATTTTTCCGAACAATACGCCAAGCGTACTGGAACGTACTTCTGTTCTGAACCTTCTGTCACCGCAGTTGTGATTGAAGGACTAGCCAAACATAAAGACGACCTGGGTGCGCCTTTATGTCCTTGTCGCCATTACGAAGATAAAGAGGCTGAGGTTCACGCCACATATTGGAACTGTCCCTGTGTGCCAATGAGGGAACGCAAAGAGTGCCATTGCATGTTGTTCCTCACCCCTGACAACGAGTTTGCTGGCGAAAAGCAAGAAATCTCTCTGGCAACAATTAAAGAAGTACGAGAAAGCATGGGATGAGCGAAACCATCCCCCAAGAGTTTTGGCAAGGCGTAGAACAGTTCAATTCTGGTCAGTTTTACGCCTGTCATGACACTTTAGAGGCTTTGTGGATTGAAGCCAGTGAACCGGAAAAAACCTTTTATCAAGGCATTCTCCAAATTGCTGTGGCACTGTATCATTTGGAGAATCGGAACTGGCGAGGTGCGGTAATTCTATTAGGAGAAGGCAGTAATCGCCTACGCCGTTACCCATCTAGCTTCGGCGGCGTTGACGTAGATGAGCTATTGAGTCAAAGCGCAGTGTTGTTGACAACATTACAACAAATAGGGCAAGACTTGATTACAACTGGTGATTTGGGTGAAAATCAAGTCTTATCTTTGCCTAGAATTGTGCTGTCTACTGATTAGACATTTGGTAAATTAATTGTGCGTTGCCCGAAATCCTCGGTAGGCACAATTCATGTAAACGCATACTCCTAGGTCGAAACAAGCTACCCAAAGCGTCTTGCGACACGCTGCGCGTACCCCTTCGGGGAAGCAAGCTGCGCGTTAGCGTCCCGTAGGGAACCTAGAGAAGGGTATTGTGCTTACGTTATTTTCACTCAGATGTCTATTTCCTGAAACCTTGAGGTTGGGGGTGGCGTCACTATTTCAGCCAGTAGTTATCGGAAATCACTCCAGATTGTATATTTCATATCTGGATAAAGTACTTGAGATAATTAGAATGCAAGCTGAAATCCTGAATCCCCAATTGCTATGATGCCCTGTTATCAATTGCCCATATCCCAGATACGTCGCTTTGGATTAGCTTTAATGCTGCCAGTTGCACTCTTGGGCGCTTTTGTTTTCCCTATTCAAGTGCAAACCGCTACCGCACAAACATCTAGAGACAATCGGCCCCTCACTATCCGCGCTGATGTGCAAGAATATGACGCGAAAAACCAAGTAATCACTGCTCGCGGTAATGTGCAAATGTTGTATCCGGCTCGCCAGATTCAGGCAACATCTGCCCAAGCACAGTACTTTAGTAAGGAACGCCGAATTGATTTCAGTGGCAATGTCTATATTTTGCAACAGGGTGGTAACAGTATCCGGGCGGAGAAGGTAACTTATTTAATCGACGAAGGGCGATTTGTTGCCTTACCCCAATCCAACCGTCAAGTAGAGTCCATCTACATGATCCAGGAATCAGATAATGATGGACAAACTGCAACACCTGCCCCAAAAACACCACCTTTGAAGCCTTCTAATTAGCATTTACCAACAAAGGGTGGCTCCAGCGTGAAAATTGTTTTAGAGAATATCCACAAATCTTACGGCAAGCGAGTAATTGTCAATCGTGTCAATCTTTCTGTTGCTCAGGGCGAAATCGTTGGTTTATTAGGCCCCAATGGGGCTGGTAAAACAACGACATTTTACATTGCCACAGGTTTAGAAAAACCTAATCAAGGAAAAGTCTGGCTAGGTAATCTAGACGTTACAGAAATGCCAATGCACAAAAGGGCGCGACTGGGTATTGGCTATTTAGCACAAGAACCAAGTGTTTTTCGCCAACTCTCGGTAGAGGATAATATTCTGTTGGTGCTAGAGCAAACGAATGTGCCACGATGGGAGTGGTCAAGACGACTCACAACTTTACTGCGGGAGTTTCGCTTGGAAAAATTAGCCAATAGCAAGGGAATTCAACTTTCTGGTGGTGAGCGACGGCGGACGGAATTAGCAAGGTCTTTAGCTGCTGGACAAGAAGGACCAAAATTTTTACTTTTAGATGAACCATTTGCGGGAGTTGATCCGATCGCAGTCTCAGAAATTCAGCAAATTGTCGCACAACTGCGCGATCGCGGCATGGGAATCTTAATTACAGATCATAATGTCCGCGAAACTCTAGCCATCACCGATCGCGCCTATATAATGCGCGAGGGACAAATTCTCGCTTTTGGCGCTGCTGACGAACTCTACAGCAACCCCCTGGTGCGGCAATACTATTTAGGTAATAATTTTCAAGTCTAAATTAATCATTATTTAGTTAATAATTTAAAAGGTAATACAGTTCAGTTAAGCATTTTTTCTTCTCTTTATTCTCTTCCTTCTCTACGAGACGCTGCGCGAACGTGTCCTTTGCGGTAGCCTCCGGCAAGCCCTCCGGGTGACGCTCCTAACGTCGCTAACGCTGCGCTAACAGCAGTCGCTCATGGGGGAAACCCCCAGACGCTCGCAGGCTCGCTAACGCTGCGCTATCGCCCTTGGCCTCTCCCCTTGGGAGAAGACCACGCTGCTTCACCGCTTTGCGTCTACGTTAAAAAATTCACTTTGACAAAGAGTAAAGCCTTAACCCAAGCGTATTTATTTAAAAGGCTATTTTTAAATTTTAAACATAAATTTATTAGTTAATTTTCAGGTATTTAAAATTTAATTTTAATCCTAAATGTAGATATCATTTATTTCGCTAGGGTTGCTAACATTGAACTTTTCAAGCTAGTCATGATATCAAAGAAACTTACGTCCTTCTACAACCTCTATTCGCTGCTGCCTTTTACGATCATGGATCGTTACCTTGCTAGCGAATTGTTAGCGCCGTTTTTCTTTGGTGTCGGAGCTTTTTCATCAATTGGCGTTACCATTGATGCTGTATTTGATTTAGTCAGAAAAATTGTAGAATCTGGGCTACCCATAGACATTGCCATTCAGGTTTTTTTGTTAAAGTTTCCTAACTTTATCGTTTTAGCCTTCCCCATGTCTACGCTGCTGGCTACTTTGATGACTTACAGTCGTCTTTCTAGCGAGAGCGAACTAATTGCCCTGCGTAGTTGTGGAGTGAGTGTCTATCGGCTAGTGCTAACTGCTGTGCTGTTGAGTCTTGTGGTCACAGGAATGACATTTGTGTTTAACGAACAAATTGCACCAGCAGCAAATTACCAAGCGGCGATGACTCTGGATCAAGCCCTCAAATCAGATAAGCCAACTTTAAAACAGCAAAATATTTTCTATCCTGAATACCAGGATGTTACACAGCCGGATGGCTCTAAGAATAAGATATTGACACGCTTGTTTTACGCCGACCAATTTGACGGTAAGCGGATGTCAGGTTTGACGATTATAGACCGTTCAACAAAAGGTCTGAATCAAATTGTGGTATCAGAAACTGCCCAGTGGAATCCTTCTCAAAATGTCTGGGATTTTTACAACGGTACTATATATTTTGTCGCTGCCGATCGCTCTTATCGCAACATCGTCAGATTTGAACACCAGCAACTGCAACTACCGCGCACGCCATTAAGTCTGGCAGAAAAAAGTCGAGACTATGGTGAGATGAATATTGCTGAAGCACTAGATCAACTACAAGTAGAACTTCTTGGTGGCGATCGCCAAAAAATTCGTAAACTCGAAGTGCGGATTCAACAAAAAATCTCCTTACCTTTTGTATGTGTAGTTTTTGGCTTAGTAGGTGCAGTAATGGGAAGCATACCCCAACGAACTGGAAGAGGTACCAGCTTTGGGATTAGTGTCGTAGTTATTTTTTCGTACTACTTAATTTTCTTTATTAGTGGTGCGATCGCGCAGGCAGGTGCCCTCTCTCCCTTTATAGGGGCTTGGTTACCCAACTTTATTTTTTTAGGAATAGGTCTATTTTTATTGATGCGAGTTGCCAAACGTTAAATCGAGATAGCAAACAGTAGGGGGAAATGAATAAGGAGCGGGCAGGGGCAAGGGGAAGTAATATAAAAATTACTCTTCCCCCTGGGGGCGCGGCGCCCGGGCGCGGTCGAATTTC
>NZ_CAXTNE010000002.1:0-63183 GCF_964245445.1 uncultured Nostoc sp. | reverse complement strand
CCCCCTGCCTCTTTCCAATTCCCAATGCCCCCTTCCTCTTCATCCCCACACTTCAATTACGGATGATAATTTCGACATTCTGGTGCATTTGGGTTTTCCTTACAATATTCTTCAAAAGAGACTTTGGCTGATACCATACCCTCAGCTTTCTGATGAGCGGCTTCTGCTTGAAGTTCTTCTACTTCATCCCAGGCGGCTGCACAGGCTTTAGAATAAGCACCTTGTTCGGTGCAAATAGCCCGAGACTGCTCAATGGCTTTTTGAATTCTCTCCTCCAGCAATGGGGCTTTTGGCGCTTCCACAAAGTCGCTTTTGGTCAAAATGTCGGTAATCGAAATGATACCCAACAGTTTGCCTTGAATCACAGGCGCTCGATGAATACCAGTGTTAGCAAATAACCGTGCTACATATTCCACACCCAAATCAGGATTGACCACAATGCAAGGCTTGCTCATAATTTCGTAAACCCGCACTTGCTTTGGGTCTTTACCGTAGGCTGTTACCTTATAAACAATATCCGTTTCTGTGACAATGCCATAAGCATCATTGTTATGGCGATGATCCACAACCAGCGCCCGCAATTTTTTTTCCTTCATCAGCCCCACTGCTTCAGCAACAGTCGCCGAACCGCGAATGGTAACTACATCTTTGGTCATGATATCTTCAGCTTTCATCATTGCTGTAGTCTCCTGGTTAATAGTACGGTGCAGCCCAGTGCCTTCAGAGGCGTATCGAAGCATTGCAGTACACAGTTTAGTTTGCTAACTAGAAAATAAAAAAGTTGAACTTTTGTCCAGCTACAACAATAAATTAGACTAGTTGTCAACACCTGATGTTATCCAATGTGACCGATACCCAAAAATAAGCATAAATTGCCATAACTTTCTAGAAAATCTCGTCAAAGGACTCCAACTGTTAAAAAGTAAATTTTTGACTATTACACGTCTATTGGTACTGACTAATAACTGATGGAGAAGTTAGGATAAAATTACTATCCAACTTCAGTTGAGATATTCCTGTTGAGGAAAGCAAAAGCATTAAACAGCAAAGCCTTCAGCTTCCGTCAAGTTTTACTGATTTCGAGTAAATTTCAATTATCAATCCCATGCCAAATCGTCATTATCCTCCCGCCTACTTACGCTATCTCAAAGCCAGGTTATGGAATCTAGGGCGACCTGGTTTTTGGGGCACTGCAATTTTTTTATCTGTAGTCGGTTTAGTAACTTGGGAATACTGGTCAAACCCAGATATTTTCGTTTATAAGCAAAAAAGTCAAGTCGCCTCACAAGAGCCTGCTGATTCCTCGCTGTCAGAAGAAAACAGAGCCATTGCAGCAGATATTGATAATTTGCCAGTTTTATTTAATGACTTTGACCAAGCAACTGCTTCAGTAACGCCAAATAACCCAAAGGAAAATACTGAGGCAAAAAATAGCAAAAACTCTTTAGAGGATGTAATTAATAAACAAAACTCTGCTAACGATACCAAATTAAATCCTGGTTTAGACGTTAATGCCGACACCTCCCTAAGCGTGAAAAATCCTTTTGTTGTACAAACAGAAAATTTATTGCGGACTGGGACGGTTGATAATAATAACCAGTTTTTAGGCCTTAAGCCTTTAACTACGGCGTCTCAACCAACAGAAAGGGAAACATCTTCTAGTCTGAGTATTGGATTCACGAATCAAACCAACAAGAATCAAAATTCTGTCTCCACCAGCCCTGTGCAAGCAGCACTCAACCAATCGACAAACCAGCAATATTCTAGCTTCAATGGGACTGCAACTCAGACAAATGGCTTGGGTCGAGCCTCTGAGCCAGGAACAACGTTGATGCCACCCATTAACAGCTTACCCAGTCAAAATTCTCTACCAAGTGCTGGGTCAACTACTGGGACAGGCTACACGTCAACGGGTACGAACTTGCAGCAAAATCCCTACAGTAATTTAAATAACGGTCAGGTATTACCTAATAATGGGTTAAATACTGGTACAGGTTATACATCAACGGGTACAAACTTACCGCAAAGTCCCTACAACAATTTAAATAACGGTCAGGTAGCGCCTAATGTAGCACCAGTAACGCCCCCAGGCACGTATGCAGTACCAAGTAATATTGCACCTTACTCTAGTCAGATTCCAAATCAAGGCGTTGTCACCCCCGCAAATCCTGTAGGATATGGGAATTATGGGTTGCAGCAACCGACGCAACCACCACAATCTACTTATGGGAATTATGGGTTGCAGCAACCGACGCAACCACCACAATCTACTTATGTGTTGCAGCAACCAACACAGTCTAATTCCTTGTATCTTCGCCAGATTCGAGACAGGTATAGAGGTTCAGATCAAAGGTGATTTTAAGCACCTTGGCTCGATAAAGTCTAGCTAAGGTGTTTGTGGGCTATTTGGAATAATCGGAACTTCCGGTGTTTCGGGTTGTTGCTGTTGCCGTTGTAAATATTTACTCAATATATTAGCCATATCACCACGGGTTACAGGTTTTAATGGGGAAATATTGCCTTGAGCATCTGTATTAAGAAATCCTTCAGTAGCTACTGTAGCGATCGCTTTTCTAGCCCAAGTTGGGATAGAGTTTTCATCTGGATATGAAGCCAGAATATCATTCACAGCCTCATCGGGAAACTGAAATACACCGTAAGCCTGGGCGAAAATAGCAAGAGCTTCAGCCTTTGTCACCTTTTGGTTAGGGAAGAATTCATTGCCCCGATAGCCTTTCATGATGTCAGTTTTTAAGACTGTCTGTATATCATTAAATGCCCAATGAGAACGAGGAACATCTGGAATAGCTAAATTTTCTTTGCTAACAGCTTGTCTCTTATTTAGCCCAAATGCTTTTACCATAATTGATGCTAATTCGGCCCTACTGAGTAACTTTTCTGGATAAAACTTGCCATCAGAAAAGGTTGTCATCCATTTGATCGCAGTTACCTGTTGAATGGCATCAGATGGGACTCCTGAAGTACTTTCTGGTACTGGGGTCTGAGCAATTGCTGGTAAATTTTGTAGTAATGCAATTAAAGATAGAGTAATTGAAAGCTGACGCATCATGATAACCACTTTTAGCTGGTAAATGAATTTAAAAAAGTACGTTACTGAGGCTAACGCAAAATTTGGTGTTTTTAATAACCTGTAACTCAGCTAGTGACGAATTTAGGCTGGGCAATGTTGCTTTAGCTAGGTAGGGTGTGGCTATAAATTTTAAAAATTAGGACTTTGTTCAAAATCCCAGCACTTCTCATGATTCCAGACTCTACCAGTGTGTTCACATTCTGATTTATCGTCAATCCAAGGAATTGAAGTAGGGTAATAGGAGCTAGATGTGGGAGTAAGTGAAAACAATGCAGAAGAAAATATAGTGTAGCTACAAATCGATAGAATGATTAGAAATCCTATGAGGAATAAGATATTGCCAGGAGTCCAAAAAGGATATAAACCTCTTTCAGAGCGTAAACGCACTTTAGAGCGACGTTCTGAACCTGCTAGCAACACCAGATAAAACCTTAATCCGGGAATTGGTACTGAAACTCTTATGTCTAAAGAATGACGTGTCTTAGCACGAGAGGCCAAACCCCTTTTTATCGCTTCTAATTGCTCCACCGTGAAGGTATTTGCTACTTTCGGGTCAATATTAGCGAAAAACTGCTCAAAAGTATAATCAGTATACTGAGGCTTTTTCATTGTTTTCGTATAGTAATATACATTATTCTACATTAGTCATCTCCTTTGTTCCGGACACTAAGATATTTTATTTTTTAGAATTCCCTAATCAAGGAAGTAGAAATTAGCAAAAACTTGTTTTTTACCTTTCATCTTTTGAGGTAATCTGCCCACTACTATGGACTATAGTCAGTTTTTCAGGAGTTTTGGCAATGACCGCAGCAGCAGATCCCGTAAAGTTGATGAAGCAAGAAGTTGGGAAAGCCGCCGCCGCCTTAGTAAAGTCGGGTTCTATTGTGGGGTTGGGTACGGGGTCAACAACAGCATATACGATTCAGTTTTTGGGCGATCGCCTCAAGTCTGGTGAACTTCAAGATATCATTGGTATACCTACATCATTTCAGTCAGAAGTACTGGCGAAGCAATACGGTGTACCTCTTGCCACTTTAGATGCTATTGACCACATCGATATTGCCATTGATGGCGCAGATGAAGTCGATCCGCAGAAGAACTTGATTAAAGGCGGTGGTGCAGCACATACCCGCGAAAAAGTCGTGGACTACCTGGCAGAACAGTTTATCGTTGTGGTAGATAGTGGTAAGTTAGTAGACCACTTGGGTTCTAGTTTCGCTGTGCCTGTGGAAGTGATTCCAATGGCAATTACTCCTGTGACTAATGCCATCAAAAAACTCGGTGGCAAACCAGAACTCCGCATGGGTGTAAAAAAAGCTGGGCCAGTGATTACCGATCAAGGCAATTTTGTTTTAGATGTCAGATTTGACTCTATTGAAGATCCAGTCAACCTAGAAAAGACATTGAATAACATTCCCGGTGTTCTGGAAAATGGTATTTTCGTTAACTGTGTCGATTTAGTTTTGATTGGTGAAGTCAAAGATGGTCAGCCATTAGTGCGCCAACTGTAAGAGTTATATATTTTGGATTTTAGATGTCTGTAAAATCTAAAATCCGAAACTTCTTTCGCTACAGTAACCCAAAATTAATATTCTTCATCGCCCCAATGTGCGATCGCAGTTTTGCCCTATCTTGCCCAATAATTAGTGAAGTACCTACACCGACTGCTAGGCAGTACGGTGTAGGCTTCGGGTAAACTCCCGAATTTCCTTAAGGGTACTCATAGAACCCGATAGCGAAGCGTTAGCCGGTACTTTGGCGTCAGACTCTATCATCAATTTCCCCATCCAGCTTTTTATAGTTGGAAAAACTCCCAGAGTCGTGTGAGGTTCAATCTTAAGACAGTCCCTACAGACTAGAGTTCAGCGCTAGACGATGACGTTAGTACCAACTACCAGATTTGTAGCTGTGAAATTATTCAAAGTTGTAAAGGTATAAAAACTGTTACTATAGTAGGCAAACTGAACTTGTGTAGAAGTACCCGATTGCACAAACTGTAGATAACCATCTGAGATGGGATTGCTGCCACTGTAGCCTTGACTCTTAAACAAGTCAGTAAGGATTAATTTATCCTGGCTTTTATTAAAGTCAGTGATTGTATCACCATTGTCAATGATTTGGTAGATGAACTGGTCATTACCGCTACCGCCAGTCAGGGTATCACTAAAACCACCACCAATGAGGATGTCATTACCAGCACCTCCAATGAGGCTATTATTACCATCACCACCAAGCAGGGTATCATTACCAGCACCACCAATCAGGGTATCCTTACCAGCGCCACCGCGTAGCAGGTCGTTACCACTCTTGCCGTCGATGCGGTCATCCCCTCCTTGACCATTAATCACATCTGCTGAGTTGTCAAACCCATTAACATTGTTGTTCAGGTCATTAACAAAGGTGACTGTGTTCTTGTTGAAGATAGCGTTTTGGGTGGAGTTGGCATCGAAGACATCAAAACTTTCACTAATGCTGGTTTGCCCATTAAACAGGATATTGCCTACTGCGGATACGTTCTCTAGGTTTTCCAGGGGAAAATTTTGCAGGATAACTTTATCATCAGCCACCCCTTCAAAGGTAACTTCCAGATTGTTACTATTCTGGGTGAGTAGTAGATTTCGGGCTGTCAATCCAGCACCTTGAAATTTGAGGGTATCCACTTCGGCAATGATTGCTGCTGATGGATTTGAGCCTTTACCTAGCCCACCGAAATCGGTAATGGTATCAACACCGTCACCTAAGTTGTAAACAAATGTATCTTTGCCGCCGCCACCAGTTAGGATATCGTTGCCTTGATTACCTGTGATGGTATCGTTCCCGGCTTGAGCGTTAATTATGTCATTCTGGTTCTTACCTACTAAATTATCAGCGCCATTGGTTCCATTTAGACCGTTAAACTCTAATGCACCAATATCAACTGTATTCTGAGATATTCTGTTAAATCCATCACCCCGTTGATCAGTTGTGATACCTGTTGGAATGAGAGTATTATTGCCTGCATTAATGGCAGGACTATCCCCAAGTAAGGCATTAGTAAAGGTTGTACCACCATTATTTTGCAGGGGGCTGAGTCTTGGATCAATGGGGTTGGTTCTGGTGCCAACGAGGGTGCTAGTAGTAAAGCCGGTACTAGCAGTGTTGTCACCAATTAGGTTATTACCAGCGTCGGTGAAGTTGCCGGAAACGTCGCGGGAATAACCGGAATCATCAGGAAAGGCTATGTAGGAATTGCCTGCAATGATGGTATCGCCAACGATAACATTACCGCCATTACTGACGACACCCCCACCGTTGCCACTAACACCGTCATAGCCAAAGCCCTCTGCTGTGTTATTGGTAATGGTGTCATTGGCGAGGGTGAGAGTGCCGCTATTCAAGATGCCGCCGCCAGTGTAATATACAGTATTATCAGAGACAGTGCTGTTAATCAGGCTAAAAGTACCTGAGTTATAAATGCCACCGGCGTCTGCCGCACCATTACCAGAGACAGTGCTGCTAGTGATATCAACAGTCCCTGAGTTATAAATGCCGCCGCCGTAAGATGGGTAGGGGTCAGGGCCTCCCCGATTCAGACCACTGGCGAACGCACCATTATTAGAGACAGTGCTGTTATTTATACTGAGTTTGCCTGTGTTGAATATGCCGCCGCCATAGGCTGTGTTGAAACCGACATTTGCATAATTGCTTGAGACAGTGCTGTTAGTTAGGCTCAGGTTGCCTTTATTAAAAATGCCGCCGCCTAAGGAAGACCCGCTATTGCCAGAGACAGTGCTTCCTGTCAGCTTGAGAGTGCCTCTGTTAAATATGCCGCCTACCTCCCCTCTATTGCCAGAGACAGTGCTGTTAGTCAGGCTGAGGCTGGTATTGCTATTGAGCAAAATACTACCTAAGGGGTCATTAGCATTAGCAATCTTCAAACCATCAATGCTGGCATCTGTCCCAGAACCTGATATCTCGAACACGCCTGATGAATTATTCCCACTCACAATCAGGTTAGATGCCCCAGTCCCCAAAATAGTAATATCATTAGTAATGGTTAATTTGCCAGAGGTCAGGGTGATGATATCTGGGGTGGCATCGGTGAACACGCCTGCAAAGGTAATTGTATCTGCCCCAACGGTTGCATTAGCATTGAGGATAGCCTGCCGCAATGACCCCGATCCAGAATCGTTGGTATTAGTCACTACAAATGTGCCAGTATTAACAGGTGGCGGGGTGATTGGGGATTGGACTTCGTAAGCACCAATATCAACAACACCGTTGAATATCCGGTTAAATCGAGTGCCGCGTTGGTCAGTGATGACACCAATAGGAACTAAAGAATTATTGCCAGCATCAATAGCGGGGCTATTCGCAAGTAACGCTTGGGTAAAGGTTGCACCACCGTTATTTTGCAGTAGTCCGAGTTTGGGGTCAATGGGGCTAGCACTTGTGCCGATGAGGGTGCTGGTGGTAAAGGCAGTGCTACCAGTATTATTGCCAATCAGGTTATTGCCGGAGTCAATCAGTCCACCACTCACGTCGGGGTGTATATCACCGGAGGTGGACTTGTCCGAGTTGCCTGCAATGATGGTGTTACTAACCTTGCTCTCACCAGAAAAACTAAAAACACCTCCGCCATCGCCTGTACCATCAGCATCTGAGTCGGCTGTGTTGTTATTAATTGTGCTGTTGATTAGGGTCAGACTATTGCCACTCACGTAAGCAAAGCCATTGTATATCCCACCGCCATCATTTAACGCTGTATTGCCAGAGATGGTGCTATTAGTTAGAGTAGCTGATCCGGAACTATAACCATCATCATTTCCGTTAAAAATGCCACCGCCGGAGGTTGCAGTATTGCCAGAGACAGTGCTATTAGTCAGCCTGAGATTACCGCCTTGATTATAGATGCCACCACCGGAGTTTGCAGTATTGCCAGAGACACTGCTATTGGTTAGGCTGAGAATACCAGTTTTACCAGAGGAAGCGTCATTAAAAATGCCGCCTCCGGCAGTATTGCCATAAACACTGCTGTTAGTTAGGCTGAGAGTACCACCGTTATAGATACCGCCTTGCTTATTGCCAAAGACGCTGGTGTTAGCAAGACTGAGGATGCCGCTATTAGAGATGCCACTTCCTGCTGTATTACCAGACACACTGATTTTTGCTAAGTTGAGGATGGAAGTTCTATTAACCTTAATACTGCCGCTAGCGATCGCCAGTCCATTAATATTGACACCTGTCCCTAGTCCTGATATCTCGAATACTGTAGAGGCATTCTTTCCACTCACAGTAAGCTTAGATGTCCCAGTCCCCAAGATGCTTAGATCATCGGTAATCGTCAGTTGCCCAGAGGTGAGCGTGATGGTATCTGGGGTGGTATCTTTGAATATTCCCCCGAAAGCGATCGTATCATCCCCAGCAGTAGCATTGGCTAAGTTAATTGCCTCCCGGAGTGTCGTAATGCCGTTATTGCGATCGCCATCATCTGTGTCACCAGTATTATTCACCGTGAACGTCGCCAGTACCCCTGTGTAAGCTTGACGCGTCGTTTCTGGAAAAATTAAACTCACTTCCATATCAGCCGTGCGGACTTCTAACTCCCAGTTGCCGCCTAATCCTGCATTACCGATTCGCTGACGAGAAGCAGCAATATTTGCTTTGGTGAGTTGGTGCAGTTTGTCTATAAATTCTGTCCCCGCATCACCCAAAGCCACATTGCAACCATAGATGAGTAAGTTCCAAAGGTTATTACTTTTGGCAGAGGTTGAAAATAGATTTTGCCATAGTTGCAGTTGCTGACTGTATTCGTCGAGGGTATCCAGTCCTAAATGGGTGTTGCCCAATTGCAAGCAACCTGGGGCACCGTGGCACACAATATAAATATTAGTTAAATTTGGACGATTGCAACTCGCTAGAATTTCTGTAATTTGTTCAACACCGTCCTGTGTCGAGTCAACTACGAAGACTTGGGCATTATCAAGCACGCCATTGACCAAATCGCTATAGTCTTCAACCGCCATGTCGATGAAGACTAAACTATGAACATAGGAGGTGGAAGTTGTAGGATTTACTTGGAAGTGTGAGGTATGTAGTGTTGCCATTTTTTTACTTCTAACTAAGGTAATGAGGCAAACTCAAACGAGTGCATCTCATTTTGGTAGGTATATACTTAAGCTTCAAACTGAAGTTGTTGCTTTTTGGATTTTTTAATATATCTGCTTTTTCAGTATTTTTTATGCAAAATTACAGCAGATTTAAAGTTGGTAGGTACACAACGATTCGTCTATTACCCCAGGTATAAAACGTGTTTTACTTCTGAATTCTGTATTTTGAATTCTGCTGTATTAGTTAAACATCAAAAATTGGCTTAAAAATAAAAGTTAAAAGCCCAAATTATTGCCAAAACCCTAAAATTTTAGTAAAAAATTTGTATATTTATTGTAGAGTAAGGCTTTCAAGATTTTCAAAGCAATATCAGCATAATATGTAATGAATAACTTACAAATTTATTACACAATATTTAACTTAATTGCATCTAATCTGCCACCTAACAATAATCTATTTAAGACTCCCTCACCTCTGAGTTTACTTTTTGAGCAATGTGAAAAGCAGAGATATATGAAAGTTGAAGACTGCCTCCAAAATTATCTTCTATGCAATGTCTCAATCCCAAAAATAAAGACTCTTTATTTTCTGGATCTAATTTTATGTATGGCGAGTAGGTATTCAAAAGTGTTAAATATTCCTCGACAGTATAGGCTACTTCTGATATAACTTGTCCAGATATCAAGTCTTTGAAATGACCCGAATCAATGGCCATATTTCCTAATTGTCTCAAGATATATTCTTGTGTTTTTTGGTCTTCATATCGGTCAATAGATGGAGTGTGTAATTGATAGATTTGCGAGAAACTTTGATACACTTCATAGCTGGGTTAAAGTTCCTTGTTCCATAATAAAATCAGGTAGCCATTCTCTTTTAGCGCATTTGCTGCTTTTGGATATCCAACTTCTGGTAATATCCAATGAAAAGAACTCGCTGCTAAAACGGCATCAAATTCAAATGGCTTGAGTTCCCACTCTTCAAAAGACGTGTTCTGAATCTCTACATTGGAATACGGTTGACAATTTTGTTGAGCAAGCTGGAAAAAATCTGGATTGGGTTCTAAGCAGATTATAGAGCAACCCAATTGAGCGATACTTACCGTTGCAGTTCCAGGCCCACATCCCACTTCCAGAATTTTTGAGTCAGTGGAGAGTTGAGCAACTTCCACAACTTGGTGAATCAAATCCTGAGGATAGCGCGGTCTTGCCTTATTATAAGCTTCTGCTGCCAGAGAATACCAATTTTTGCGCTGTTCAAGGTCTCTGCTAGAGTAGCTGATTATTGTTTGTTTTTGGTCTTCCATAATCTATTTAGTTCCTGCAACGCCGCTTTTGTTAGCTCAATTCCTATTGTTATGAAAACTCCGGCGTCTGCGGCCATTTTCCAACAAGGGTTTTTGCAACGGTACTACCTCAGCTTCGCTACTCTCGCGTGCTACCCGAATCAGCAACCCAGCAGCTATTAAGCTAGCAATCATGGAATTACCACCATAACTAAACATGGGCAAAGGTAAGCCAGTAGTAGGTAGAGAGCCTGTAGCAACACCAATATGAAGCAATGATTGTCCTACCATCAAAATCGTCACGCCGATCGCTACCAATCGATGTACTATATTTTTAGCCTTCAGCGCCACAATTAATCCAAGAGTGGCAAATGTAGCTAAAAGTACTAACAACACCATACTGCCAATAAAGCCAAACTCTTCTGCGAACACTGCAAAAATAAAATCGGTGTCCTGAATGGGTAAATAAAATAGTTTTTGTTGAGAAAGCCCAAATCCAGCTCCCCAAGTTTTACCAGAACCCACAGCTAGTAGACTTTGCACCAACTGGTAGCCATCTCCTGTAGCATCCGCCCACGGATTGAGGAATGACATCACCCGCTTACGCTGATACTCTTTAATACTAATACTGAGGACTGCCAACATCACTCCACCAATTGCTGTTCCTCCCAGATACTTGTAAGGTAAGCCAGATGCTAAAGCAATTAGCCAAATAGTCATTCCGCAAAGTGCTGTTGTACTCAAGTTAGGTTGAGCAAGAATTCCTAAAAGTACTAGACCGAAAATACCCAACCAAGCCAAACGAACCCGCCAACTGATTCGTTCCCATTGACCAAAAAGCCGCGCACTTTGCAGCACCAAAAAAGGTTTAATTAATTCTGAAGGTTGAATCGGAATAGGCCCGATCGCAATCCAACGCGCTGCGTCAAAAGCCTTTTTTCCCAATCCTGGGATCAGTGTAATGAAAATTAACGTCAAAAACAGTAATAAAAACCAATGGGATACTCCTAAAATTTTCTGCAATGGCAAATTAACAATAATATTGAATCCGATTAAGGAAACTAAGACCCAAAGCAGTTGACGCTTAAAGTAGTACAACCCATCTTCATGACGGGCATCAGCGACAGGATAGGATGCTGAAAATAGCATGATCAAGCCGACGAACAGCCAAATCAACGTTAACCAGCGCAACAGCCGCGCTTCTAATGCCCAGTTGGAGACTGAACTATCAAAAATTGGAATCAGGCGGCGTAGATTCACGAGCAGTACAGGTAAAAAGTTAGAAATTAGAAGTTAGAAATAAAACTCATAAATCATAACTTATAACTCATAAGTAGGCTTTACAACCATAAATTTTAGAGTTGTTAACTTCAGTACATCGCTAATTCAATATTTTTGACAAATTGCGTTGGCAAAGTCCACACTTCTCTACAAGACGCTGCGTGTTGTTGTAGCAAGATCGCCGTAGGGGTACGACAGAGCTACGTGACCACAGTAGGTATTGCTACATTGTATTAGGATTAGCATGAATTTCTGCGCTCGCGCGTTTGCTATTATAATCATCGAGCGCATCGATTTTGATTTTCAAAAATCCTAGCCACAAAAAAGAGGTCTTTTTTGACCTCTTACCAATTCTCTAAAATAATGTTTTATCTACAGCAATTAAATCAAGCCAGTATTAGCGCCTTGCTTACCAGTTGCTAGTTCAACCTTGATGATTGTGCCACCCGCTTTTTGAATGCGTTGCTGTTCGCGGAACCAATTCTCATAGGGAACTAGCTTAGTGAAGTAAGTATTTTGGAGTTCGCGTTGGGTACGAATTCTGGTTTGGCTGGGAACTAGAGCAGTAATTTTAAAGAAACGGGCCATGTTTTGAAAATCTCCTGTAAAATTTGTGAAAACTTTTTTATCTCAAAATCTTGAGTGCAAATCTTTTAATCATTCAAAGGCTGGAAATCAAACATCAATACTAGACCACTAACACTCATCAGTGATAATTTACCAAGATAAGCAATATAACGTTCTAGCACTCACGGCTGATTTCCAGACCTTAATAAAGTCGCACCTAAATTCTTAAGCGCAAACTAATTTTTAGCTTAAGCCAGAAGAGATATAGTCTAAGTAAACACCCATTTCCTTACCAGCATCAGAACCAACCAAACTAGCGGTTACTTCCTTGATTGCTTGGATAGCTTGCACGGTAGCACCGACGGGAACTCCTAAAGAGTTGTAGGTTTCCTTCAAGCCATTTAATACACGCTCATCCAAAATGGAAGGATCGCCAGCTAACATAGCGTAGGTGGCATAGCGGAGGTAGTAGTCCAAATCACGGATGCAAGCAGCATAGCGGCGGGTGGTGTACATGTTGCCACCGGGACGAGTGATGTCAGAGTATAGCAAAGATTTTGCTACAGCTTCTTTAACGATCGCAGCAGCGTTAGCGCTGATGGTGCTAGCAGCACGTACTCGCAGTTCGCCAGTAGAGAAATAGCCTTTTAGCTTTTGTAAAGCAGAAGCGTCTAGGTATTTACCTTGAACGTCTGCGGAGTTAATTACAGCAGTAATTGCGTCTTGAGCCATGTTGTTAATTCCTTATTTCCAACCGTATTGCAATACTTGTGTTTCGGCAGAGAAACAGCATCACCCTATAGCAGGGCACCAACTAAGTAGTCGAAGTAAGTACCAGCTTCAGCAGCATCATCACCAGACAGCAATGTACTAGCTACATTCTTCAGCCCACGGATACCTTCAGCAACACCATCGATAGGGGTTCCCAAGGACTTGTACAGTTCACGGGCACCGATGACACCAATTTCTTCGATGGGGGTAACATCACCAGCAACGATACCGTAGGTAACGAGGCGGAGGTAATAATCTAGGTCACGCAGACAAGTAGCAGTCAATTCTTGACCGTAAGCGTTACCACCAGGAGACACAACATCAGGACGCTTTTGGAACAGTTGATCGCCAGCTTGCTTAACCAGCCGTTCGCGGTTTTCTGTCAAAACTTGAGCAATCCGCACACGGCGCTCACCAGTAGCAACAAAGGATTTGATCCGATCCAATTCACCAGGGCTGAGGTAGCGAGCTTCTGCGTCAGCATTCACGATAGCTTTCGTGACGATACTCATTAATGGATTCCTCCAAATACGAATGAAACCAGGATTTGATTAAACTAGTGCGACTTTAAATTCGGTTCACTGAGTTTGTTTTCTCGTTCTTTTAGATACAACAGTTTAATAACTGTTACGGCTAATAAATTACGAGTTTTCTTGAGTCAACACCAGTAAACAAGCTTTTAAACTCAGTTACCTTCCGCAAAACATTTTCCGGCATTCTGTTGGGCATTTATTACTGTTCTTAACACTTTGTAATATTGTTTTTCAGAATTTCGGGTTTTAGCTGTAATCTGAGAGCAATATTACGAAAGGTTACGAAGGTGGAAGGGGACTGGGGACTGGGGACTAGGGACTGGGACAGTAAATAATCTGTGCCCTGTTCCCTATTCCCTATGCCCTATTCCCTATTCCCTATTGGAAAGCGGTTGTAAGGTACAACATATTCACCGAAGTAGCAGCTATATTCTTGGCTCTCGATTATTGCTTCTACAGCAGCAGACAAACCACTATTAGCTAGCAGATTGTTATACTGGCGAATTTCTTCCTGATCTGCGGGTGTACGCCCCAACAGGTGGCGGAAAAGGAACTCAATCACCTTCGCATCAGGATAAGGTGATAAGAAGCGCTGGCGATAGATTTCGGAACTAGCTAGTTGACGCACAAACTCCCGCACGGAAATTTCACCATTCTGGAGGTTGCTGTCTAGGTCACTACGGCGGAAATTATCAGGCACTTCACCGCTAAATATATCCAATACCTGACAGTAAATGGCGTTGATTGTCTGTTGTCTTTCGACTTGGTTTGTGGTTTCAGTTAGACGGTAAATACGTGCATGTTTACGCACAGGCACTTCCACTGATTGTCCGTTCCCATCGTTGTAGGAACGACCCAGTTCAGCAAATGAGGGCTGACCGTCTGTTTGCACTGCTATATCTGCGATCGCCTGTGTCAAAAGCGGCGTATCGCTAGCTCCGACACGGGCTTGCACTGGCTTAAAGCTCGGTACAACTACGTCATCGTTTTGCTTGGTAAGCTGGTTGTACAGCTTCTCCGTATTCGGGAAGTTTGCCGCAGGTAGGGTCGGGAAGCGACGGTAAGGCACCGTATCTTCACCAAACACCTCGTTATATTCCACACTATTTACCAAAGCAGCAATAAAGGCACGAATACCTTGAGTAGCCAAAATCTGGTTATACTTGCGGATTTCTGCTTGGTCTAATGGCGCACGTCCCAAGAAGTGTTTGGTTCCCAACTCAATTACTTTGGTGTTGGGGTAAGGTGTGTAGAACTCTTTCAGGTAGAGGTTAGAGTAACCCAAACCTTCAATAAACTCCTTCACACTAATTTCGCCGTTACCCAGCTTGCTTTCCCACGCCGTAAATTCATTTTTGGCGATATAGGGTGCAATATCCCGTTCAAAAATCTGACGATACGCAGCACTGATCAAAGTTTTTACAGCAACTTTGTCACTGGTATTCGCCACCAACTTGAAGATTTTGCTTTGTTCGCGTTGCTTGCTGACGCCTTGGTTAATGCGGAACTGAATATCTGGTTCTGACCGATTTTCTGTCACTGTACCCAGTGTCACAAAGTTCGGCGTTACTTCTTTCTGAACTTTCGCCGCAACATCTTCACGAATACTACCAACGCGCAATTGTCGCCCTGATACACCACCAGGAGTCAGATACCGTTCGTAAGGAATTGTATCTTCACCAAATGCTTCACTGTATTCTACGCTGTTAATAATGGCATCAACGACGGCGTAAAAGCCCTGTTTAGAAGCGATGTCAAAGTACTTGTTGATTTCTTGACGACCATAAGTCGGACGACCCAACAAGCGGCGGTGAATATACTCGATCGCTTTACAAACATACAGCGATGACCAGTACAGATTGCGGAATACATCCGACTTAGCCAAAGCACGGATAAACTCCCGTACAGAGATGTCGCCGTTTTCCAGCTTGATTTCCAATACCTTCGGGCGCTGACCTTCGTAAAGATCGCGACCGAAAACTTGCAGATAAGCAGCTTTAATCACTGCTTGCGTCGAGCTTTCAGAGAATCTGACGCTAGAACCTTTGGCAGCTTTTCTACCAATAGTACCAGGCAGTTGATCTAACTTGAACACCTTGGGGCCAAGAGTACCAGGAGCTTCACCCCGCGCGTTAGGATTGCTATTTTGGTTATTAATCCCTGCCCCTTGGTGAATCAGGATGCGCTTGGTATCCTTGCCAAAAGGAGCCGGACTGGTGCTGGGGTTGCGAGTTTCTTTCGGGAAAATCGCCCCAAATTGAATTTCCAAGGGATCATTCCCAGAACCATAGGGATGTTGGTCTGGTAGTGGTTGTTCGTAAGCAGCAAATGTGGTAATAAACTGAGGTATCTTGCGGAAAGGCGCACTGTAGTTAAACAGGTCTTGCTGCGGCCCCCAGTTGCGACATTCTTGTGCTTCTTGACCAAGACCCCGGAGGTAAGGTACTGTTTCTTCGCCAAAATAGTCGCCGTATTCAGCAGAATCTACTAAGGCATCTACTAAGGCTGGTAGACCACCGTTAGAAATAATTGAGAAGTATTTTTGTACTTCTTCTCGGCTACTTGGGCCCCGTCCCAGAATGTGACGGAAAGCTAGTTCGATGACTCGGCTGTTAATAAAAGGCTGGTAAAACTGTTTTTGGTAAAGGGGAGATTTAGCTAGACGACGGACAAACTCCTTCATGGAGATGTCGCCATTTTTCACCTTGGATTCTAGGTCAGATATTGACAAGCTATAAGCACGGGTAATATCGCGCT
Source organism: uncultured Nostoc sp. (assembly GCF_964245445.1). Taxonomy (GTDB): domain Bacteria; phylum Cyanobacteriota; class Cyanobacteriia; order Cyanobacteriales; family Nostocaceae; genus Nostoc. The sequence continues at coordinate 46,811 of NZ_CAXTNE010000002.1, read as the reverse complement.
CAAAGATTTGCCGATAGGTCGCTTTGACTACCTCATTTTTTTCGCTACTTGACAACCCAGTTTTCATTACAAACTTGGGACGCCGTTCTGACGCATTAAAGTAAATTTGCGGCAGTTCCAACCCTTGCTGGTCGCTAGAGGGGCGTTGGCGGACTTTATTTGAGGGTGTGGCTGCTTTGAACTCTGTTAGCAAAACATCCATGTACTGAGACACAATCTCTGTAGCCTCAGCATCCTTGCGGAAAAAGGAAAGTGACCCGGCTTTGATTTCTTGCAAAGCTACCAGCGTTGCTTCACCAGAGCAGGCATTTTCAATTATTTCCCGCAAACCCCGTGTGTTAACCGCTATGATGTTGGGGTCGCCAGCAACGATCGCATAAGTAGCGTAGCGCAAGAACCAGGATAAATCCCGCAAGCTCTTGGCCATGTTGCTTGGGCCATATCGAGCAATGTTAATTGGTCTGAAACCCGGAGGTGTCGGGCCACTGGGGGATGAGTTAAATATTGATCGTAAATTTTCTAGGAACCCACCACGACTTTCAACGTAGGTTACAGTTCCCAGTTGCATCCCTTGCTGAACATTAGCACCAGCACTAACAGGTACTATTTCTATTTCTCTGGGCTTTTCTAAAAAAGCCATTGGCGAACCACCGACAAAAATCCGGTTGGCAGCGCGAGATACAATAATCTCGGCATTATCCGTCAGCGTCTGGGAAATTTCTAGACGCTTTGCACCAGATGCAAAATAGCTTGCCAGTTCATCTAATTCACCACTTCCCAAAAAGCGGTCTTGCTGCTCGGCTTGGGTAATTGTCGCTACAGCTAGGGTTTGATATAGTTGCGGACGCGCAACTGAGCTTCCACCACTTGCCTTAACACTCATCGGATTTGTAAAACTCCCATCATAATCATTTATGTGTTAAGTCTGGGTCGCTTTGAGGCTTGACACATCGGTGTGTCTGTGCTTTATAAGCTTGAGAGTCTGCCTGCAAAACTGCCAGTAAATTAACCCGGTTAGCTTTTAGATTAGAACGTTTTGCGTTCTCAAAGCTGGTTTATTAAGAACTGTGTAGAACCCGTAGCTTAGATACATCCAGTCTTAAGAGTACATACTCTTCTTTGGCTGAGACAAAATCTAAGTTTTGTAACTAGGTAAAATAGGGTAGGCATGGTCTACTGATGCCGAACCCCTGTATTTTGATGTTTGTGGCAGTGTCCACTCTATGATTATTACAACTTATACAAAATTTTAGTTGAAATCAAATTGCCTATGGCAATGTCGGTGGACAGTAGTCATAAGTCGATGTTAAGTTATTTTTGCTATTAGCAAATAATTAATAAATAACGTCACCCTGGAAATAATTCTTAACTTATGGTGATTTAAGCATTTGCTCTCAGCATTCTTTAATGGGAAAATACGATGCAGAAAAGTTATAAATTTAACTTTTTATTTAATGGTACCCTGTCTGCGATCGCAGTTATTATGGCTGTTACTCCTGCAAATGCGGTTCCAGAGCAAAAAATCAGCACCGTTGTGAAGTGGGCAAAGACCAGACCTCAACTACCAACTCTGAGATACAACAGCGAAGCCCACGGCTACGAGGGTACAAAGGGAAATTTATACTTTTATGCTGATGTCACTTCTCAAAATGGGATAGTGACTAAAGAAGGCATAACCGTTAGTGGTAGCGATCGCCTCAAATTCACCACAAAAAATGCCAATGCAGTGAAATTGTTACAAAATATTTATAATTCTAATATTGCCAATGACTTCCAGAAGTCCCGATATATCACCAAAGTTGGACGTGATCAGTATTATCGCGGACAAAAGTTTGCTTACATAACTGCTGAGGTGCAGGGTGGGTCATCATTTCAAATAATTCCCTTGAATAAGTTGCAACAGTTTATAGATAATGCCAAATATTGCCAAACCAATCAGTGCGACGTTTAATTAGGGATTTCCAAGAAATAAACTAACCACACAGACGCAGAAAACACAGAGAGAAGAGAAATAGAGAGGATTTTTGTGTCAGTTTTGGGATATGTTTTATTTGAAAGTCTCTTAACCTTGTAGCCTGGAATCTACATAAGCATTATCATTAAACAAAGGCACGCAATTACTAACGTTGTAGGCGGCGGACAGTTCAACATCTGACTCAAAACCTTTTTCAATCAACTCTTTACCCGAACTACATTTTTTCAAGTACCCCAGTAAATCCTGCTGGAAAGCTTGAAATGTTGTCACAGCAACTTCGGCTTCTGGTGATAGACTGCCATCTAAATAACTCAGAATTGCCCCAGCACCAATTAAATCTTCAAATGCAGGGCGGAGGCTACCATCTTCTTTCCACCTTTCACCAGCAGGAATCACAGCGATTTTATCACCATACTTTTGAGCAAACTGCGCTACAGCTTGGCAATTTCGCAAGCAACCACCCAAAGTTGGTGTATTCCCTGTATGTAAAGTCAGAAAAGAACCATTTGGTGAAGGTAATACTAGTCTAGTTCCAGCAGGAATCTGAGCTACCGATTTTGGTGAGAGAGAATATCCTGTTGTAGTCCAACGTTGTCTATGACTTGCTAACTCTGCTCGCAATGACTTGGCATAATCTATAACAGATTCATCTCTCATTGCGTAGGGAAAAATTATCGCGCCGTTGTTGGTGGCAATTTCCACGCAGGTAGAAAAAGAGAGAACGTCAACTATTACAATTACATCACTGATGGGAGAGAGTTGAGCAACTCCTTGTAGTCCCCATTCACAGCGTAAATTAAACTCTGATTGGTTGTAAATCATTGGAGCGATCGCAAAAGACAATATGATAAAAATCAAACCATAGATAAGTAAGCTAGTGTAAATAATTAAAGGTTTGTAGCCAGTACAAAACGTGCTAATTTAAGAGCTTCAGCCTATTTATGAGACGCTACGCTAACACTACAAACTAAAGGTTAGTAGTAAGTAGTTCAGCAGTTATAATCAATATAAAACTTCAAAGATAAAAATACTATGAATTTAACTGTAAAAACTTATCCTAACAATACTGTACCCAAGTTAACTTATGATGTGCTGATTGAAAATCAACAAGATGGGGGAGTTAGTGCAACAGTGCTAGGGTTGCCAGATTTTAAAGGCTCTGGTGTGACTAAAGAAGCACTAGAAAAACTAATTCAACTTTTACAAGAGCGAAAACCAGAAATAGTAACTTTAGAAATTGAACCTCCCCAAACCGAAAACCCTTGGATGAAATTTGCGGGTATGTTCAAGGATGATCCGCAATTTGACGAGATGCTGGCATATATAGAAGCTGATCGTCGTGAACTTGACGCACAAATGGAGGAATATTATCGGCAACTTGATGCAGAGGATGAAGCTAAGTGACTTTATGGATACTTGATACGGATCACGTCTCACTTTTTCAACAGTTGCATCCAGTTGTTACACGGCGTATTAATGCAGCCAATTCTGAAGACATTGCCATAACGATAATTACAGTTGAAGAACAACTGCGTGGGAGGTTTAATGTAATCAGAAAGGCTTCCTCATCTGATGCATTGCTATTAGCTTACGTAAACCTACAGGCTACTTTAGAGTTTTTCAAAAATCTGCGATCGCTAGAATTTGATGAGTATGCTATTAATTGTTACGAAGACTTGATTCGTCAAAGAATTCGCATTGGTACTCAAGATTTACGCATTGCGGCAATTACGTTGTCGGTGAATGGGATTTTAGTAACCCGCAACCGGAAGGATTTTGAGAAAGTTCCTAATTTGCGTTTATAAGATTGGACTATATCTTAATTTTTGTCAAGGCTAAATTGACCTATTTGTTTATATTGAAAAAATTCAGAGTAATATTATTAGCTTCCCAATATTTTTTGGCTGAATTTAAAATCTCCAATGTTATTTGGTACTGTGTCGGTTCAGCTTGAGCAAAGATATCAGCATGGTCATACAATATAACGTATCTCTCAGCTGGACACCATGTTAAATCGGTGATACATTCATAAAAAGCATCCCAATTAGCACCAAAGTATGTAGGAAATTGCATTGCTTCAGGAGCTTTACTAAAAAACGTTTCTTTGCTATTAATTTTTTTACCATCAAGATAAAAAACTTTAGTTCCTGGTTCTGCGGCTATTTGTTCCACTGCTTCACGTATGCCTTGTTTTACATCTGTTGACGAAACATTTAGAAATTCACTCAGATATTCCTCCTTACTTATCACGACTACTAGATGACTTATTGAAAGCTATTGTAGTCATCAGCAGTATAGTAAATTTCGTGATTTTACCTAGTAAGCAGAAATTTATGAAAATCGCCAAAACCATCGATAAAAACGCCAACAACACCCAATCCCTATAATCCCCATCAAAAACCCACCAACAAAACCAGAGACAAGACTAATAAAACCCAACATAACAAACAAGAAAAGGAAATAACACCACACTACAGCCAGACCAAAAGATGATTGCGAAACTTGAGATTGAGTTAGCTTAATTGGTAATGAAGTAGCTGTATTGCTAAATGATGCAAGCTGCCAAATCTTGATAGTCTTGTCCCCACTTCCACTGGCGAGGGCTTTGCCATCTGGGCTGAAAGCTACGGAATTAACATAGGAGGAATGCCCCTGAAGGGTGTAGATTTCTCTTCCCGTGGCTAGATCCCATAATTTGATAGTCTTGTCATCACTCCCACTGGCAAGGATTTTGCCATCTGGGCTGAAAGCTACGGAATTAACAGAGTTGGAATGCCCTTGAAGAGTATGGATTTGCCCTCCAGTTACGAGATTTTCTATAATTTTATCTGCGGCAAAAGCTTTAGGTTGTGATGTTGATATAGCAAAAGCAGATTGTTGTTTTGGTCTAACAAAGCCAGGAAATATATCAATACCAAGTTTTGTAGAGCGATCGCACCAATAACACTTACCATAAGTTCGGCTGTAATAGTGGCTGTCTACCTTTCCACAGATAGTTAACTCATTAACAGCAAGTCTGAGCGCCTTTACCCAATCCCCAGCAGTTGGGCGCAAGTTAGGATTTTTATAACCATCGTTAAAGCATCTGAGAAAACGTCGCTGAACCTCTGGGTGAACAATCTCAAGAGGAATTGTCCTTTCTACAGGTTGAATCAAACTGTTTGGTGCATACAGCCATAAACCCTGACGGATAAGTTCATTAGTTTCTGGAGTTTCCCCCGTACCCATCCACTTTCCGGCAAAAGGACTTTCACCACCAAACAACAACTGATAGATAATCACTGCTAACCGAAAGCGATCGTGTACTTCCGTTTGATCGATACTAGAAAAATCTTTATCAATCAGTTCCGGTGGTGTAAAGCCCTCTGAACCAACTAGACAACGATAAACCTTATTGTTTTTCGGATTCCGAACCTGAAATGAATCAGTATCAATAATTGAAGGTAAGGCGCGATCATTTACAAGAATATTTTGCGGCTTGATGTCACCCACAACATAACCATAAATGTGAATTGCTTCAATAATTGAGGCGATATTCAGCGCCGTTGTATGGAAAAAACGCCAATCAACCTCAAGTTTCAAATCCTTTCTTTTTTTAGGATTGTATACATCAATAAGTTCTTTTCCTTCCTTAATTTCCGGCATCAAAAAGCCCACACAATTAGCCTGAGCATCTTTCAGTACAGACTTAGGCCAAGCAAAAGAAATATGATTGAGGTGAGAATTTGGCTCTTTGGGACGGTGCGCTATCATTACCGCCAACTTTTGCACATGCTCAGGAGTTGGCGAGTGGTAAATTTTTGCTAAGTAACCATTGCGATTTGTTTGCCAAACCTTCGCTTCGCCACTAATTTTAGGTTCACCCAGCAGAGTAATCGATTGACCCGTACTGGTACAGGTGAAAACTGTCATCGAATTTTACTCTCTATTAAACAAGCACAAAAGTAAAGTTTTATCATCGTCAGTGCGAGAATTTAGCCGTTCAGAGTTGAGGAATTCCATCAAATATTTATCTTCATCCTCTGGATTAACAGTTTCGTGCAAGTATTCCTCCAAAGGTTTAAAGAAAGGCGAGAAGGGTTGCCAGTCGCTCAAGCGAATTGCTACTTTTTCTAGTCCATCAGTGGAAGCACAAATAAACTCTTGTTTTTCATGAATAACCTTTACCTGCATTTCTTTTACTGCATTTGCTGAAGTGATAAAAGTCGTTTCATTAGCAAACTCGCCTTTATCTGGCTGAAATAACAGTTGATATTCTGAATCTTGAGAACGCACCACAATAAATCCATCGCCGATTTGCATAGCTGCAAGCCAGTCATGAGTTGCCACAAAAACCAACAACGTACAAGCTAAATCATTGACAGAATAATCTTCTTCATCTGCTTGCTTCTGTAATTCTGTAATAACTTGGTTTACAATCTTAGCAAACACTTTCTGAGCTTCTTCTTTGTCAAGTGGTTGAGAAAAAGCTTGCTTATGAGGAAATTCATTAATATCAGAAAAGCATTTCAGTACTGTTTCTACCGCCAATCGAGAACCATCATTAGAATGTTTAGCACTACCAGCACCATCAGCAACAGCGCCTACAATCACATCACCAAAGCTGCAATAATTCCCATAATCTTGACAAACTATCCCCTGCTTTTGATGACTTGTTCCAATCTCGTAACCCGCAACAGCTTTCCACTTCTTCACAAAATTTCCTCTAACTGATAACTTGACCCCATCCCATAGCCGGTAAAGCTACAGCTTGCCCTACTTTGCCACTAGAAACCCGTTTCATCGAAGCAGAAAGCCAGACAAACATCTTACGAAAATCTAAGCCATTTAGCATAACTGGTGGACGTTCAGGAGGGGAAATTTGTTTGAGGATATTCATATCAGCACCTTGTACACCAACCGCAAAAAATGAAAGTCGGCTTTGTGCTTCTGCTTGTCTCAATCTTTGCGCGGCTGATTGCCAGGAGTCAGTTGGCGCTCCGTCTGTAATCAAGAATACCCAAGAGCGATAATAGAGAATACCGTTGTCTTTATAAGTCTGTTTGCGATTTTCCAGAAAATCCAAAGCATACTCAATCGCCGCACCCATTGGGGTAACACCATCTACTTCCAATGTAGGCGGTGTAAATTGGTCAATCGTCACAAAGTCTTGCGTGATTTTAACTATAAGACCAAATGTAATCATAGCCACTTCCACACTCAGCGATGCTTGGGAATCTTTTAGTACATCTGCTTTGAAAGCAGCAAGTCCTCGATTTAACTCTTGGATAGGCTGACCTGACATGGAGCCAGAAGTATCGAGTAATAGAATTACAGGGCAACGATTTTCTGGATTTTCAACGAATTTCGGCATTCCTACAGCCATTTAATGCTCCTATTTAAGTAATTTTTTATACAAAACTATAATTAATTTTATTAGCCAAGAGATACTTAAACAGTAGTGTTTTTACTGAAACAACTTCCCTAACTAAAATATATGGGCTGATAGCGATCACAATTATTTATCTACCTGAAGTGTCCAGCATTCGCTAAACTCAGAAATGCTGCGTTATTCCTCATCATGTCCGATTCCCAAACCGTTAGTGCTGCTGTTGCCAAACTCTACAATACCTACCCCTTTCCGCCAGAAGCTCTGTTGGATGAACCACCTCCAGGCTATAACTGGCGCTGGAATTGGCTAGCCGCTCATAACTTTTGCACAGGTCAAAAACCCCAAAAGCAAGATATTCGGATTTTAGATGCAGGTTGCGGTACTGGTGTGAGTACAGAGTACTTGGTTCACCTCAATCCTCAAGCTTCTGTTGTGGGAATTGACCTCAGTACTGCCGCTTTAGCTGTAGCAAAAGAGCGTTGTCAGCGTTCAGGGGCTACCTGCGTTGAATTTCATCACCTCAGCTTGTTTGATGTGGAACAGTTACCGGGTGAGTTTGATTTAATCAACTGTGTTGGTGTTTTGCATCATACCTCCGATCCCATTCGTGGTATTCAAGCCTTGGCGAAGAAGTTAGCCCCAGGCGGCTTAATGCACATTTTTGTGTACGGGGAGTTGGGACGCTGGGAAATTCAACTCATGCAAAAAGCGATCGCACTTCTTCAAGGTGACAAAAAAGGCGACTACCGCGATGGTGTCCAAGTCGGACGACAAATATTTGCTTCTCTACCAGAAAATAACCGAATTGTCAAATACGATAAACAGCGTTGGTCATTAGAAAACCACAAGGATGAAAACTTTGCTGATATGTACGTTCATCCCCAGGAAATTGACTACAACATTGAGACGCTGTTTGAATTAATAGATGCTTCGGGATTGGAGTTTATTGGTTTCTCGAATCCGAGTTTCTGGGATTTAGAGAGACTTTTAGGCAAAGCACCAAAGTTAGTAGAACGGGCAAAAGATTTGAGCGATCGCCAGGTTTACCGCCTGATAGAATTACTAGATCCAGAAGTAACTCATTACGAATTTTTCCTCGGTCGTCCTCCCTTAATTAAGTCCGATTGGTCAGACGATAACGCCCTACTGGCAGCGATTCCTGAACTTAATCCTTGTATTGAAGGATTTCCCAGCCAATGTTTCTTTAATTACGATTACCAGATTGTTAATTTATCTGTACCAGAGTTTGAATTTATGCAAAAATGTGATGCTAATTCAACAGTGGCAGATATTTTAGCAGGTGTGCAACTGGGATTGGATGGGGTAAGAACGCTTCTTCAGCAGCAGCTGATTTTATTGATACCTGTTTAATTACACTGGATTTTGATACTAAGTTAAGATTTGTCAATTTATACTTGTGGTGAAGAGCGATCGCCCATCACCACTTTTGGCAAATTAATGTAAATTAGGAAAGTGCCTAAGAAACAGGGTATTGTACATCCCAAAAGTTGGGGCTTTCTGGAATTCAGCAGTGGTGCGATCTTTAATGACTTGCCGCTACTCTACGATTTCTGATTTGCGGTACGTTCATACACTCCTCAAGCACCAGTTGATTTTATTGACACCAACTTAATTCAAACTTTGGAGGATAATTATTCACTCAAAAAAACTGAAATTGGAAGAAATTTTGAATTTTCAGGCAACATTTATTGATTATTCACGCACACGCTCCCTCACACAATCAGCCGCTCTCTCGCTTCTGTGAGCGCGATTTTACTGAATGTGTAACGTTGACAAGAAGTTAATTGTTTTTTCCTAAAGTATTGTTACCGGATCGTGATATGATTCAGCTGACTGAATGTGCAGTCATCATATTTAACTGTACTGGTTTCAAGTCCCGTGAGCTTGTCAGACGAATCAATTGCGCCCACTCCGACAACGCAACAAGATGCTAAAACTGGTTCTGGAGACACAGAATCAGGTAACTCCATGCAAGAGTTCTATCAACTCTTCCAGCGATTATTGGTAATCACGCTTGTCTTGACGGGGGTTATTTTTATCTCTGTGTGGATTTTTTATTCCTTAAACATTGCCCTAAATTATTTAATTGGGGCGTGTACAGGTGTGGTTTACTTAAAAATGTTGGCTAGAGACGTTGAGCAGCTTGGTAGTCAGAAAACCAGTTTGAGCAAAACTCGTTTTGCTCTGTTTATTGGAGTGATGATCGTGGCAACTCAATGGCGTGAGCTACAGATTCTGCCCATTTTTTTGGGATTTCTAACTTACAAAGCCACGCTCCTCGTCTATATGGTGCAAATTGCGTTCATTCCTGATTCTTAAAAAGTCAGGCTCACAAAGATAGTAATCCCATCCTCGCTCGTTGGGGAAAATGCTTGAAGAATGCAAATGCTTAGTGTCTTAAACGCCTTTAATTCTTTTCCCCTCGCCGCATTAGAAGTAGGTCATCATTTCTATTGGCAGTTGGGCAATCTTAAAATTCATGGGCAAGTTTTTCTCACCTCATGGTTTGTGATTAGTATTCTAGTAGTGGCTTCAATAGCTGCTACTCGCAACGCACAAAGAATTCCCAAGGGCATCCAGAATTTGATGGAATATGCCTTAGAATTTATTCGTGATTTGGCAAAAAACCAACTTGGTGAGAAAGAGTACCGCCCTTGGGTGCCATTTATTGGCACATTGTTCTTGTTTATTTTCGTATCGAACTGGTCAGGCGCACTAATTCCCTGGAAGCTCATCAGGCTACCTTCGGGCGAATTGGCAGCTCCCACCAATGACATCAATACGACTGTTGCATTGGCATTGCTGACCTCTTTAGCGTACTTTTACGCAGGTTTTAGCAAACGGGGTTTAGGCTACTTTAAGAAATATATAGAGCCAACACCTGTTTTGTTGCCGATCGCAATTCTAGAAGATTTCACCAAGCCCCTCTCCCTAAGCTTCCGGCTATTTGGTAATATTTTGGCGGATGAATTGGTAGTAGCGGTGCTGGTGCTGCTAGTTCCTCTATTTGTACCTCTGCCTGTAATGGCCTTGGGTTTATTTACCAGTGCCATTCAAGCTCTGGTTTTCGCCACCCTAGCCGGAGCATACATTCATGAGGCAATGGAGGGGCATGGCGGAGATGAACATGAGGAGCATTAAACTTCTCAGTTGATAGCACAGTTCCAAGAGCATATTCGCTCAAAACATCGCAAAGCGCGATCTAAAGAACTCAAGTGCAGCGTGAAAACCACGTTTCTAATTGTTAACGTACTTTTGTAGTTTTGTAATCAAAGCAAGGAAAATCAACATGGATCCATTAGTTCAGGCTGCTTCAGTTCTCGCTGCTGCTTTAGCGATTGGTTTAGCTGCAATTGGCCCTGGTATTGGTCAAGGAAATGCTGCTGGACAAGCAGTAGAAGGTATTGCTCGTCAACCTGAAGCAGAAGGTAAAATTCGCGGTACTCTGCTATTAACCTTGGCATTCATGGAATCCTTGACTATTTATGGTCTAGTAATTGCCCTGGTATTGCTGTTTGCTAACCCCTTCGGCTAATATCTGAAAATTTTTGTGAGTGTGGAGACGTGAATCATCACGCCTCTACAATCAAAATCCTTTGGGTATCTCAATAGTTATAATGTTCAGTTGACCCTTGTTGGCTATGGGTCTCTAAAATACGAAAGGTTGGATGATGTTGCTAGCCATGAAAACTGCTACTCCAGCCAAAGAGGAGATAAATGTTTGATTTCGATGCTACCTTGCCCTTCATGGCATTGCAATTCCTGCTATTGGCAGCTTTGTTGAATGCAATTTTCTATAAGCCACTGACCAAGGTACTAGACGATCGCGATAATTATATCCGAACGAATACCCTTGAGGCGAAAGAAAGCTTGGCAAAAGCCGAGCGCTTGGCTACCGAATATGAGCAACAACTCGCAGACGCTCGCAGACAATCGCAAGCTACCGTAGAAGCAGCTCAACTTGAAGCTAAGAAAATTACTGCCGAGAAAATTGCCGAGGCTCAAAAAGAAGCTCAGTCTCAACGAGAACAAGCTTCTGTTGAAATAGAACAACAAAAGCAAGAAGCTTTTCGCACCTTAGAGCAACAAGTTGATGCTCTAAGCAGGCAGATTCTAGAAAAACTATTAGGGCCAACTCCAGTTAGATAAACTAACTAGACTGGCTCTGTGAAAGCATACGCGCAACTGGGCCCTAGTCCAGAGCGCAAAATTTAAGTGTCAAATAAAGGCACTTTTTCCCTTCTGGGGAAAGATACTTAATTTCCTTACAGGGAAAAATACAACGTATTAGCAAGCGAGCAGCGCACTTGTAAATGGGTATCATGGGGACATTCTTATTACTTGCCGCAGAAGCGAACGCTGTTCACTCTGAATTGGCAGAAGGCGCAGGAGAAGGTGGTTTCGGTCTAAACCTAGACATTTTTGAAACCAATCTGATCAATCTAGCGATTCTGGTTGGCATACTATTCTACTTCGGACGTAAAGTTTTAAGCAATATCCTGAACGAGCGACAATCTAATATTGCCACTGCAATTCAGGAAGCAGAAGGGCGCTTAAAAGAGGCAAAGACTGCCCTTTCCCAAGCGCAAGAGCAGTTGAAGCAATCTCAGGCAGAGGCAGAACGCATCCGCCAATCGGCTGTAGAAAACGCCCAAAAGACGCAAGAAGCATTGTTAGCGAAGGCAGGGCAAGACGTAGAACGCTTGAAACAAACAGCAGCAGCAGATTTAAACACCGAAACAGAGCGAGCGATCGCTCAACTACGGCAACGAGTTGCTACACTAGCATTGCAAAAAGTCGAATCGCAACTCAAAGGCGGGATTGCCGACGATGCTCAACAAAGTTTAATTGACCGCAGCATCGCACAACTGGGAGGCAATGTATGACAAGTCAGGTAGCGGCAGCCGAAGTAGCCCAACCTTACGCACAGGCACTTTTGTCAATAGCGCAATCGAAAAATTTGACAGAAGAGTTCGGGGAAGATGCGCGTACTTTCCTGGGACTGTTAAGGGCAGACAAACAGCTACATAACTTCTTCAGCAACCCGTTTATTCAGGCTGAGAACAAAAAAGCTCTCATCAAACAAATACTTGGTGAAGGCTCTAACCCCTACTTACGCAACTTTTTGTTGGTACTAGTAGACAAACGTCGCATTGCATTCTTGGAATCGATTTTTCAACAATATCTGGCGCTGTTGCGGCAGCTGAATCAAACCGTATTAGCGGAAGTAATTTCAGCCGTTCCCCTCACAGAAGCTCAACAGCAGGCAATCATCCAAAAGGTCATTGCCATCAGTAATGCTCGCCAGGTAGAACTAGAAACCAAGGTAGACAGTGAGTTAATTGGTGGTGTGATCATAAAAGTAGGTTCGCAAGTAATTGATGCCAGTATCCGGGGTCAGTTGCGTCGCCTTTCATTGCGCTTAACTAATAGCTAGAAAGTTAGGAGTTAGAGAGACGCGATTAATCGCGTACAGGAGTTAAAAGTTAGGAGTTAAGTAAATAGTAATTTATTTTGACTTTTAACTTGTAATTTTTACATTTTTAACTCATCACTCCTAACTCTTAACTCCTAACTGAATTAATTTTTCCGTCTCGAAAGCAAACAAGATAGACACATGAGCATATCAATTAGACCTGACGAAATTAGCAGCATTATCCAACAACAAATCGAGCAATACGATCAAGAGGTCAAAGTTGCTAACGTTGGTACCGTCCTACAAGTAGGTGACGGTATTGCCCGGATTTATGGTCTGGAAAAGGCTATGGCTGGGGAACTCTTAGAATTTGAAGATGGCACAATTGGTATCGCCCAGAACTTAGAAGAAGACAACGTGGGTGCGGTACTCATGGGTGAAGGGCTAGAAATTCAAGAAGGTAGCTCTGTAACCGCTACTGGTAGAATTGCTCAGATTCCAGTAGGAGAAGCCTTAATTGGACGAGTTGTAGACGCATTGGGTCGCCCCATCGATGGCAAGGGAGACATCAAATCCTCAGAAAGCCGTTTGATTGAATCTCCAGCACCCGGTATCATTGCTCGTCGGTCTGTACACGAACCCATGCAAACGGGTATCACAGCTATTGATTCAATGATTCCCATCGGTCGTGGTCAACGGGAATTGATTATCGGCGATCGCCAAACCGGTAAAACTGCGATCGCGATCGACACAATCATCAACCAAAAAGAAGAAGATGTAATTTGTGTATACGTTGCGATCGGTCAAAAGGCTTCCACCGTAGCTAACGTGGTGCAGACATTGCAAGAAAAAGGCGCAATGGATTACACTATCGTCGTCGCAGCTAGTGCCAGTGAACCAGCAACACTACAATACCTAGCTCCTTACACAGGCGCAACTATTGCTGAATACTTTATGTACAAAGGCAAAGCTACCCTGGTAATTTATGATGATCTCTCCAAGCAAGCCCAAGCTTATCGCCAAATGTCACTACTGCTGCGTCGTCCACCCGGACGCGAAGCTTACCCTGGAGATGTATTCTACATTCACTCCCGCTTGCTAGAAAGAGCCGCCAAGCTGAGTGATGAATTAGGTAAAGGCAGTATGACCGCCCTACCAATCATCGAAACCCAAGCTGGTGACGTTTCGGCATACATCCCCACCAACGTAATTTCCATTACCGATGGTCAGATATTCCTATCTTCTGACTTGTTCAACGCTGGTATTCGTCCAGCTGTGAACCCAGGTATTTCTGTATCCCGCGTGGGTTCTGCGGCTCAAACCAAGGCAATGAAAAAAGTTGCCGGTAAGATTAAATTGGAACTAGCCCAATTTGACGACCTGCAAGCCTTCGCTCAATTTGCTTCTGACTTAGATAAAGCCACTCAAGACCAGTTGGCACGAGGTCAACGGTTACGCGAACTTCTCAAGCAGCCACAAAATTCGCCACTCTCAGTATATGAGCAAGTAGCAATTCTTTACGCTGGTATCAATGGTTACTTAGATGATGTGCCTGTAGATAAAGTCACCAGCTTTACCCAAGGTCTGCGGGAGTACTTAAAGACTGGTAAAACCCAGTATGCCGAAGGAGTAAGAGCCTCAAAAGCACTAGGTGATGCAGAAGAATCTGCCTTGAAAGAAGCACTTACCGAATACAAGAAGACCTTTAAAGCAGCAGCGTAATAGAGTGCTGTTAGCGGTAGCGGGGCGTTAAGCCCGTGCTGAGTGCTGAGTGCTGAGTGAGAAGAGGAGTCAAGAGTGAAGATAGATGAGCATGATGCTTACAAGTTCTCACATTTCCAATTCCTATGAAGCTTGGCATTCAGCATTTTCTGCCACTCAGGACTCAGAATTCAGGACTCAGAACTTACAGTTATGGCCAATCTAAAAGCAATACGCGATCGCATTCAGTCGGTCAAAAACACCAAAAAAATCACAGAAGCCATGCGCCTCGTAGCTGCGGCTAGAGTACGCCGGGCGCAAGAGCAAGTGCTAGCGACTCGCCCCTTTGCTGATCGCTTGGCACAAGTATTGTATGGTTTGCAAAGCCGTCTGCGCTTTGAAGAAGCAAACCTGCCACTGCTGAGAAAAAGAGAAGTTAAGTCAGTCGGGCTATTGGTAATTTCAGGCGATCGGGGTCTATGCGGCGGCTACAATAATAACGTTATCCGTCGTGCAGAAAACCGCGCCAAAGAAATCAAGGCAGAAGGTTTAAACTATCAATTTGTGTTAGTCGGGCGCAAATCTACACAGTACTTTCAACGCCGCGATCAGCCAATTGATGCAACCTATAGCGGCTTAGAGCAAATTCCCACCGCAGCAGAAGCTAATCAGATTGCCGATCAACTACTTTCCTTGTTCCTTTCGGAAGAAGTAGACCGCATCGAATTAGTCTACACCAGATTCCTTTCCTTGGTTAGCTCCCGTCCTGTAGTGCAAACCTTACTGCCCCTCGATCCGCAAGGTCTAGAAGCAGCCGATGATGAAATCTTCCGCTTGACAACCCGTGGCGGTAAATTTGAAGTCGAACGGGAGAAAGTGACTAGCCAAGTCCGCGCATTAGCTCCTGACATGATTTTCGAGCAAGATCCAGTGCAGATTCTTGATTCTTTGTTGCCCCTGTATCTGAGTAACCAGCTATTGCGAGCGCTTCAAGAATCGGCGGCTAGTGAACTAGCAGCCCGGATGACAGCCATGAGTAATGCTAGTGAAAATGCTGGTGAATTGATTAACACCCTCACGCTGTCTTACAACAAAGCCCGACAAGCTGCAATTACCCAGGAACTCCTAGAAGTTGTTGGTGGTGCTGAAGCACTAACTTAGGGTATAGCTAATTATTTATTTGTAGTGCCTTGTAATATATAGCTAATTGCTAATTATTTTAAGATTAGCAATTGGCTATTTTTAGTATTTGAGACTTTTATAGATGACATTAACGGCATACGGGCCCTTATGTACTGAGGTTTATGAAATAACTAAGCCCATTGGTCAAGATTACCCAGATATTCCATACTATATCAAACATCTTTCATCAATTGGTGGCAGAATTTTGGAGGCGATGGTGGGAACGGGACGATTACTCATTCCACTGCTAGAAGCTGGTATCAATGTTGAGGGTATTGATACTTCACCAGATATGCTTGCTGCTTGTCGAAAGCACTGTACTGACAGGAATTTAAATCCTGTTTTGCATCAAGGTTGTGTAGAAAATCTTGATATTCCTGGTAAATATAGTGCGATTGCAGTTTCCTTTGGCTCGTTTATGTTGCTAGAAAAGCGAACTGCGGCTGTGGCTGCATTGCAAGCTTTTGCTCGACATCTGGAACCACAAGGGCGAATCTTTATTGATTTAGAGTTGCCTATTGAAGATTTGAAAACAGAGAATATTGTTAAGCAGCGATGCCTACGGCGGGCAAAGCCTACGCCAATCAACTGCCCTGATGGATCAACAATCCTTTTACAATCCACATCTTGGATAGACTGGCTAAATCAACTGAATACGACTGTGATTCGCTACGAGAAGTGGAAAGAGGGCAAACTTGTTGCCACAGAATTACAAAATGTTCCTCTACATTGGTTTGGACGTGACGAGTTTATTATGTGTTTGCAAGAAAACGGCTACAAAGACATTATCCTGTGTGCCAACTATACTGATGGTATAGAGCCAACTTCATATAAAGATACCCTGTGTTTCTCAGCAGTACTGGCATAAACCAAAAATTATTGTCAGCAACACATTTCTAAAATTGCGTATTATAATTGAATTATGAAGCGCATGGGTCCGTCACGGTTTCGACAGGTTGGCGAACGCTGCTCTGTGATTCAGGTCGAGAGTGAGTCTCCTCTCGGAAATCAAAGGCTCGAAAAAAAAGTAAATGCGAATAACATCGTTAAATTTGCTCGTCGGGAAGCTCTAGTAGCTGCCTAAACACCTCTTATAGGTTCGAGCGTCTTTAGTTTGACTCCGTTAAGGACTGAAGACCAAACCCCAACGGATGCTCTAGTAAGCGTTCTCTGGTTGGCTTGCTAGCTAAGATTAAATCAGAGCATCCTACGTTCGGGATAATGAACGATTCCCGCCTTGAGGGTCAGAAAGGCTAAACCTGTGAATGAGCGGGGGGTCAATACCCAATTTGGACAGCAGTTCGACTCTGCTCGGATCCACTAGAAATAACTAACTAGTCCACCAAACAGTTTAATGTTTAGGTGGATTTTGTTTATAAGAAGACAGAACTCAGGAATCAGAATTCAGTATGAATTTTGTACGGCTGGGTTCCGCCTTCGCCCAGCGTCTTTTAGAGAGCGTCTGAATATTGGTTTAAAACTGTACTTCGTCCCGCTACGCGCTTTTGCCCCTAGCGATGCCCTGAGCAAGCCGTTGGGTGGGCGAAACTAGGATTGAAAATTTTCGCCTTACTTAATCTATCCCTTTATGGGTAGAGTATTCACCAATTCTGAATTCTGTATTCTGACTCCTGTTTATTACGTTTATTACGCAAAATGTCCCTCTTTGATGGGCGAGAGGGACAGACTTGAATGAAACTTAGACAGGGAGAGGATTGTCGAACTCACTTTAATTATTTTGTTCTTGGGGTTGTTTGCGTGCGCTTCCAAACCTCCTTCCTCTTTTTTTAAGTACCCGTCGTAATCTATCTGCGCTCAAGTTGACTTGGCGCTCAGATGCCAGTTTATTTGCTAATTGTTTAGAGTTATAAGTCTGTGACTCTTGAGCTAAACAATTTTCTAGATAAGCCAAGTCTGATTCCGAATATCGAGGTTTTCCTCCTCGGCCTGGAGCATCCCACAAACCTGCTAAACCCATCTTTTCCCAGCGATGAAGGGTTTGACGTACTGTTGAAATCGCCCAGTTCAAGCCTTTAGCAATTTGCTCATTTTTTAAGCCGCGAGTATTCAGCAGTAAAACTTGAGCGCGATCCTTAGTACGTTGAGGAACATCTTTAGCTTTTCTTAACTCTTCTAAAGTCAGCTTTTGTTCGTCAGTTAGAAAGACTTTTAATCGGCATCCCATAAACAATAACCTTTTACACAGTCAATTTTTGCGATTTTTTGATGTCTATTCACGCCTGTACACTTAATTACTTACGTATTTAATAGCACGCTGAAAAAGCTGAACTACAAGCATTAAGGATGTCGGCGTTTAAAAGCCTGCTACGTGAGAAGTATTGGCTTGAGAACACTATCAAAGTTTGCAATTTATCATCGAGAATGGATTTTTATAAAAAGTTAGGTACATCATAAATGACACCATTAACCTGTATAGGTAAATTTATTAGATAGCCAAAAGCTGTAGCTTTCAGCTATAACAATAAGAATTTATTGGTGTTGTCCTGATTAATGTTTAAAGTCCATGATAAAGGACTTTATCATTAAATTTATTAGATCATTCGTATGGTTACAGAGATTTATCGAAACTTTAAAAATGATTTTTACGCTAGTTTGCATTTAGAATGCCCAGGAAAAGGTATACAAGCCTAGTTCCTTTTTCTCCTACTCGTATCTGGATATTTGTTTTCCTTATCTCCATAAAAATATTTGTTTTCTCCTCTTTACATAAAGTTTATATTTTCCATGAAGATATTTTAGTTGAGACAAAAATCTATGCGATATCCATTATAAAAAACAGTGCTGACAGATTGTTCGATGCGGGATGAAAAC
Source organism: uncultured Nostoc sp. (assembly GCF_964245445.1). Lineage (GTDB taxonomy): Bacteria > Cyanobacteriota > Cyanobacteriia > Cyanobacteriales > Nostocaceae > Nostoc. The sequence continues at coordinate 28,313 of NZ_CAXTNE010000002.1, read as the reverse complement.
AGAAGTTTATCTGACTTTTCCTACCTTTCCTACCTTTCCTACCTTTCCTACCTTTCTTACTTTTCCTACTTAATAATAGAGGATCTTAAAAAAAGTAACTTTTGATGATCAACATCTAAATCTATTCTCTTAATACCTCGATTTTGCAACATATAAATATTTTATACCACAATTAAAAAATATACTTTTGAACACTGTTATTTCCTTAGTATTCATACGTCATCTCAAAAAAAAGGTTACAATAAAAGTTATGGGCATATTCTTGTTATTTTTTATATAATAAAACCGAATTTTTTTGAATTAGGATAAAATCAAATAAATAGCAAAATCAAATACTCAGTAAAATCTGAAGAATAAAATAATAATTATTAAAAATTTTGAGTTATAATTTTTGCTAAAAAACAGCAATCATTGATACAAGTTAAAATTTAAAAAAACTGATATTTATTACAACTTAAACAAAAAATAATAGGGACAATGGAGGCAGAAGAAAAACCTGTTAATTTGCGCTTGGAGACGAATAATGGTAGCGATGTCTACGACCGGCTACGCCCACGCAGAGAACGTTCAACATCGGTTAACTATACAAACTGTAGAAATTGCTCCTAACACAACGGCGATTCGCTCTCTTGATTGGGACCGCGATCGCTTCGATATCGAATTCGGACTACAAAACGGCACAACCTACAATTCATATCTAATTAGGGGTGAACAAACAGTTTTGATTGATACTTCTCACCAGAAGTTTCGCGATCTGTATTTAGAGACTCTAAAAGGTCTTGTCAACCCCAAAACAATTGATTACATAATTGTCAGCCACACAGAGCCAGACCATAGCGGCTTGGTGGAAGATGTTCTTCAATTAGCTCCTAGAGCTACCGTTTTAGCATCAAAAGTTGCGCTTCAGTTTTTGGAAGGCTTAGTACACGATCCATTTTCTAAGCGAGTTGTCAAAACTGGCGATCGCATAGATATTGGCAAAGGACACGAAATGGAATTCGTGAGTGCGCCTAACCTGCACTGGCCGGATACAATCTTTAGCTTTGACCGCAAAACCCAAATTCTCTACACCTGTGATGCTTTTGGGATGCATTTTTGTGACGATCGCACCTTCGACGAAGATTTAGAAGCGATTGAAGCTGACTTTAGATTTTACTACGACTGCTTGATGGGCCCTAACGCTCGTTCGCTGCTGAATGCGATGAACCGGATGGGTGATCTTGGGAAGATTAATATTATCGCCAACGGTCACGGCCCGTTATTATACCACCATTTAGATGTTCTAACCGGGTGCTACGAAAATTGGAGCCAAAAGCAAGCTAAAGCAGAAACAACAGTTGGCTTGTTTTTTGTCTCAGATTATGGGTATGGCGAACGCCTTGGTCATGCAATTGCCGAAGGTATACTGAAAACTGGGATTGGGGTAGAAGTACTGGATCTGAGTACTGCTGAGAGCCAAGAAATTCAAGAACTAGCCGGCAGAGCAGCTGGCATTATTATTGGTATGCCTCCGACTACTTCTGCCGCCGCTCAAGCTAGTATCAGTTCGGTACTCGCTGTCGCCAAGAACAAACAATTTATTGGGCTGTTTGAATGTTACGGTGGGGATGATGAACCCATTGATACACTCCGCAGACAATTTCTCAACTCTGGCATCAAAGAAGCCTTCCCAGCCATTCGGATTAAAGAGGTTCCCACCGCATCAACATTCCAGTTGTGTGAAGAAGCGGGTAAAGACTTGGGACAATTGCTGGTGCGCGATCGCAACATCAAGCAAATCAAGTCCCTTGATGTCAACATGGAAAAGGCGCTGGGCCGCATTAGCAGTGGACTATATATAGTCACTACTAAAAAAGATAATGCCTCAAGTGCAATGCTGGCATCCTGGGTAACGCAAGCAAGTTTGCAACCTTTGGGATTGACAATTGCCGTTGCGAAAGACCGCGCCATTGATTCCTTAATGCAAATAGGCGATCGCTTCGTCCTCAACGTTTTGGAAGAAGGCAATTATCAAGAACTCAAAAAGCACTTCCTCAAGCGCTTGCATCCTGGTGCTGATCGCTTTGCTGGGGTAAAAACTCAAACCGCGAAAAACGGTTCTCCAATTCTAACTGATGCTCTGGCATACATGGAATGTGAAATACAGAGCAGCATGGAATGCAGCGACCATTGGATTTTATATTGCACCGTCCAAGAAGGTCGTGTCTCCAAAAACGATGGATTGACAGCCGTTCGCCATCGCAAAGTAGGTAATTACTACTAAGGGATTGGGGATTGGGGATTAGGGATTGGGTATTAGGAAAACTCTTCCCCAGTCCCCAGTCCCCAGTCCCCAGTTCCTAGTCTCTAGTCTCTGTTCCCCAACTTTTAACAGCTATGACCAATTCCAAGCCACGCGACGTACAAGTTTTACCAATTGCTACAAATACTAAAGCTATTAGAGCACGTAGTTGGTCACGTCTGCGGTTTGAAATTGAATATGCACTTGAAAGAGGTACTACCTCCAATTGCTATTTAATTGAAGCTGATAAAACCGCACTTATTGATCCACCGCCAGAAAGCTTTACCGAAATTTATTTAGAGACATTGCGGCAGACTTTAGATTTGCAAAGTTTGGATTATATAATCCTGGGTCATTTTAGTCCCAATCGAGTTGCAACCCTCAAAGCAATTTTAGAACTGGCACCACAGGTAACTTTTGTCTGTTCTCTTCCCGGTGCGAACAATTTGCGTGCTGCTTTCTTAGATTGTGATTTGAAAGTCTTGGTGATGCGGGGGAAAGAAACTCTGGATTTAGGCAAGGGTCATGTTTTAAAATTCTTACCCACTCCCAGTCCACGTTGGCCGGAAGGACTTTGTACTTACGATCAGCAAACCCAAATTCTCTATACAGATAAGTTATTTGCAACTCATCTCTGTGGTGATGAAGTGTTTGATGATAATTGGGAAGCGCTTAAAGAAGACCAGCGTTATTATTTTAACTGTCTGATGGCTCCCCAAATTCCTCATGTGCAAGCAGCTTTGGAGAAAATATCAGATTTGCAGGTGAGAATGTATGCTGTGGGTCACGGGCCCTTGGTACGCACCAGCTTAATCGAACTTACCAAAGCTTATGGAGAGTGGAGCCGTTCTCACAACGATCGCGAGATTTCTGTTGCCTTACTTTATGCTTCAGCTTACGGGAATACGGCGACTTTAGCACAAGCGATCGCTCTGGGACTAACTAAAGGTGGAGTCGCAGTTAAATCGATTAACTGCGAATTTGCCACCCCTGATGAAGTTCGCATCAACCTAGCACAGTCAGAGGGTTTTATCATTGGTTCTCCTACCATCGGTGGTCATGCGCCAACTCCCATTCATACTGCTTTAGGGATTGTGCTATCAAGCGGTGACAACAGTAAACTCGCTGGGGTTTTTGGTTCTTATGGCTGGAGTGGCGAAGCCTTTGACTTAATTGAAGGTAAACTTCGGGATGCTGGATATCGCTTTGGTTTTGACACCCTGAAGGTGAAGTTTAAACCTGATGATGTCACTCTCAAGTTTTGTGAAGAACTAGGTACAGACTTTGCCCAAGCACTGAAAAAAGCTAAAAAGGTACGCGTACCACAACAAGCCGCTACTCCAGTGGAACAGGCTGTTGGTCGGATCGTTGGTTCCGTCTGCGTGGTGACAGCGAAACTTGGAGAAGTGTCTACCGCAATGTTAGGCGCTTGGGTTTCTCAAGCCACCTTTAACCCACCTGGACTAACTGTTGCGATCGCCAAAGACCGAGCGATCGAATCTTTGATGTATCCAGGCGGTAAGTTTGCCTTAAATATTCTACCTGAAGGCAATCATCAAGATTACATGAAGCATTTCCGTAAATCTTTCGCACCTGGGGAAGACCGATTTGCTAACTTTAGTACAGCAGTTGCAGATAACGGTTGTACTGTCCTCACCGACGCCTTAGCATATTTAGAATGCTCAGTCAACCAACGTCTGGAATGTGGCGACCATTGGGTTGTGTATGCAACTGTGGATGAAGGTAAATTACTCAAGCCTGATGCTGTGACTGCCATTAACCATCGTAAAACCGGCACTCATTATTAAATAGTGAGACATTTAACTTAGGGGAAGCGCTTTAGCTTAAATATAGGCAAGGCAAAGCGTTTTATGACAAAAATTCTCTTTTTTATTGTGGGATGGACAAGATGTCCATCTCATTTTTTTGTCAAGATGCAGAGTCCGCCGAAGAGAATTTTAGTTATTGACTAAGTACAGCATTTTATTAATTCGTAGCGAATTAAATTTGGCAATACCCTGCAATGCTAATGCATCGACTGACAATACCAATGCATCGACTGACAATGCCAATGCATCAACTGACAATGCCAATGCATCAACTGACAATGCCAATGCATCAACTGACAATGCCAATGCATCGACTAACAATGCCAATGCATCGGCTGACAATGCTAATGCATCGACTGACAATGCCAATGCATCGGCTAACAATGCCAATGCATCGGCTAACAATGCCAATGCGTCCCCTTGCATTAAAAACGCTACGATTTTAGGCAAAGCTGTACTAAGCTATCTATCTTTAGACAGATATTGGAAGTTTTAAGTTTTAGATTACACACGATATACTTTTATATTACAAAACCATCTATTGTTTTAAAAAGACTCCGAGAATACTCTGGTAGATTTCTGAAATGAGGAACCACTGGCTACTAAATGTGTAGAGTGCGATCGCTCAAAGCAGATGACGGAACTGCTGTTGCTGATGTATTGCCTAGTTTACGTCCAAGAGTAGCAGCATGCTGCCCTGCGGCGAAATTATAACTGATTGAACACCAGAGTTATCAAGGAGTCAAAACCAAGTGAATCCTAATGACAGCAACATTAACAAACCATCTCTAGAAATCAATGCTTCTCGCCAGTTTACCCCTTGGCTGTATGAGCAAAACCTGAGTTTGTCCTTCACTACCTATCAAGCGGGGAAATTATTCTTCATCGGCTTGCAACCAAACGGCAAATTATCTGTATTTGAACGTAGCTTTGAGCGGTGCATGGGTTTGTATGCCAATGGCAACAGCCTCTACATGAGTTCCCTGTATCAACTGTGGCGATTTGAAAACATCATCCAACCTGGACAAAACCACCAAGGCTATGATGCTCTTTATCTACCCCAGATGAGTTATGTAACGGGAGATTTGGATATTCACGACATCGCTTTGAGCAGAGCAGAAGAAAAAGATTTAAGGCCACAAAAATTAGTATTTGTCAATACCTTATTTAGTTGTTTAGCAACAGTCAGCGAAACCCACAGTTTCGTTCCTCTGTGGCAACCAACCTTTATCAGCAAGCTAGCGGCGGAAGATCGATGTCACCTGAATGGGTTGGCAATGCAGCAAGGAAAACTTAAATATGTTACTGCCGTCAGCCAGTCAGATGTAGCAGAAGGCTGGCGGGAGCATCGGGCAAATGGCGGCTGTGTCATTGACGTAGAAAGCAATGAAATTGTATTGCGCGGACTGTCCATGCCCCACTCCCCTCGATGGCATCAGGAAAAACTCTGGCTGCTCAACTCAGGCGCGGGAGAGTTTGGCTTTGTCGATTTCAAGCGGGGAGTGTTTGAGCCAGTGGCTTTCTGTCCGGGATATCTGCGCGGTTGTGCATTTCATGGCGACTTTGCAGTAGTGGGAATTTCGCAACCCAGGCATAACAAGACCTTTAGCGGCTTGCCCCTAGACGATAAATTGCAACAAAAAAACGTTGAGCCTCGCTGTGGGTTACTAGTGATTGATCTAAGAAGCGGCGATATTGTCCATTCCTTGCGAATGGAGGGGGTAGTGCTGGAATTGTACGATGTGGTAGCACTTTTGGGGGTACGTCGTCCAATGGCGATCGGGTTTCGCAGCGACGAAATTCGCCGGGTAGTGACGGTGGGATAGGATCAAAATTTCTAATTTAGGGACTTCGAGAGAATAAAATATACAGTACTTAAAATGATAATCATTTTAAGGGTGAGAAAGCGGTTGTCGTCGGCAACCGCTTTCTCACCCCAATAAATATGTAAGATAAATGTCTGCACAAAAAAAGTTCTTAAATCCTGGAAAGAAACTATCAAGCTGAATAAATCTCGGTGTAGTTATTTTGTAATCAATAGCTTTAGTCTCAGTTGTTAATGTTAGATTTGAAGCTAACTTTTAGATTGATAAACTAATGGCTTTGTTAATACGCGAATCTAATCAAAATTCCCTTCATCAGTTGACAAAGATGGGCGGGAAACCCCTTGCGCCTTCAAATACTCAATGGGGAAGTTGTAGCGTATGTGGTGAGTGGATGCAGTTCATTGGTCAAATTGACTTAGAAGAAACGGCAATAAAAAAGGTTAGTAAACGCAAACAGTTACTCCTCATATTTATGTGTACTAATAATCCTGGGCTGTGTGATGAGTGGGATGCTGATTTAGGAGGCAATGCAGCGATATTGGTTTCTAAAACTAACCTGACAAGTCTTGAAGCACCTTGTGACAAAGAAGAATTTCTGTTAGAAGAAACATTATTAAGTCTGGATCAGTGTGATGATTCGGCTGACACTTATTGTCAAATTTTAAACCAATCTCAAAACCAAGTATGCGGCAAAATTGGTGGTGAACCATTGTGGATTCAAGCGGATGAAACTCCTATCTGTAGTTGTGGAGCTAGGATGAGGTTTGTATTTCAGTTAGAATACAGCGCCGAAATCCAGTTTGGGGATGCGGGTTCTGGATATGGCTTTGTGTGTTTAGTATGTCAACAACGGGCAAAGCTTCTTTGGCAATGTTGCTAAATGGCTCATCAAAAAAATTATTTTAAATTATCAATATAAAACTCTGCCGCCGTTATTTCCCATTCTATCCAGCCTTGTGGCTTAATAAATAAGCCCTCAATGAAATATTTTGAATAGTTTGCATGAGAATCATAGCAATACTTTCCAGACCATCTTCCCCTCGTGACAGCTTCGCTATATTTTCCCCAATTAGGATGCTCCCCTTGTCACTGGATGGGGAATCAGAAAAATAGTGTGTGCAATTTCAGTATTAAAGCGGAAACAATATAAACTCACTTACTGAAATTCCGCAATTGCCACCAGGACAACTGCAACAACAAAGTGTAGCCTTTAACTAGAAAAACAGCATCAGGCAATAGTTAGACAAAATGCCAACTATCACCACTAAACTTTTATAATATTTGTTGTTCTTATGACTCCAAAACACACCAAAATTCAATTTCCCCTTTGGCAGTATTTGAATCAGCCTTTATTTAGTCACGATACTAAATTAGTATTGAATCCCCAACGGTTTGCATTGATCTGGCGTCTTCGACTTCTAGAACGCTGCTGGGCTAGAGAATGTGATGCCAAAGGGCCTCAACAGCATTAGATACCTCAAAAGCTGTAAAACTAAGCCTTGTTCTGTAGACGAGGCTTTTTGCCATCAAGTAAAGCACTGACAGTCATATCTCCCATAACATTAATCGTGGTGCGGCAGCGATCCAGAAACCAGTCTACAGTAACTAGCAAAGCAATGTATTGAGTAGGTAAGCCTACAGAAGTAAACACCAGTGTCATCGTTACCAGTCCAGCATTGGGAATATTTGCCGCACCTACAGATGCAAAAATTGAGGTAAGAATGACAATTAACTGCTGTCCTAGAGTCAGATGTTGCCCAATCAGTTGGGAAATATACAACGCAGACATTGCTTCATAGAGGGCAGTGCCATCATTATTGAAATTTGCTCCTACTAATGCCCCCAAGGCAGCAGAAGATTCCCTTAAACCGACTTTTGTTTGCAAAACCTCAAAGGTTACGGGCATTGCCGCCGCAGAGGAAGAAGTTGAAAAAGCTGTCAAAAAAGCATCAGAACCGCCAGCGAGGAATTTTAGCGGGTGTACCCAAGAACCAAATTTTACTCTGGTGAGGTAGTAGCACGCCTGCAATAATAATGCTAACATCACCGCCACAATAAATGCACCCAAAGATTTAAACGGTGCAAATCCCTGCATAGCAATAGTTTTAGCAACAATCCCAAAGACTGCGAACGGCACTAAGGCAATTACCCAGTTGAGGATGCGGACTACTGCTTCAAATAAAATTCCGATAACATCCTCTATCGGCTGATATCCATTCTTACTTTGAGCAATTTGTTCAGATTTTAATCCCCGCAGAACGATGCCAAAACTTAGGGCAATCACAATTAGTTGAATTACATTATTATCAACTAATGGCTTCAGAACAGCTTCCGGTACAGCATCTTTGAGTATTCCCCAAGGATCAAGACTTTGAGTAGTTATTTCTGTAATTGTTGAGGTGGCTACATTGCCCCAAGTCCCAGGACGCAGCACATTTGCTACGAGAAGCCCGACTAAAATAGCTACGGTAGTGTTAGTTAAAAGTAGTACTGCTAACCGCCGTCCGGCTGTACCAGGGATATTCGTAGTCATTAAGGTGTGCAGCACCGCTACCAAAATCAGGGGCGTAGCTAGGGCGCGGAGAGCCTTTAGCACCAACTCGGCCGGAATTGCTAAATTGTTGATTAAGGTGGCATTGCTTGGATTGGGATTCCCCGCACCAAGGGCAATTCCAACGCTGACTGCGGCTACTAGGGCGATGAGAATTTGCAATGTGAGAGGGATACGCTGCCACCAAGGGCTAGCTTTGGTTTTAGCCGAAGTAGTACTCTCTGTTTGACTCATTAGTTAGATACTGGTTAACTGCTGTAACTATTAAAACAACACTTATGACAGTGATAATTTCGGAAAAAGAACAGCTTTAATTTTAGGTAAAAACTGTTAATCTAAGATTCCGTTGCTTTGCAAAACCTAGCTCAAAAGGGTACACCATCAGGTAGGCCCCTAGAGATATCTTGGCTTGTGGTTGGAGATGCTTATGTCCTTTGTCCCTTTACATATTCATAGTGACTACAGTCTGCTTGATGGAGCAAGTCAGCTACCAGAGTTGGTGGATCAAGCGATCGCACTCGGAATGAAAGCGATCGCTCTTACCGATCATGGTGTCATGTATGGAGCCGTTGAACTGATCAAAATCTGTCGTAGTCAAAATATTAAGCCGATTATCGGCAATGAAATGTATGTAATTAACGGCGATATTGAAAAACAAGAACGCCGTCCCAAATATCACCAAGTCGTTTTAGCTAAAAATACTAAAGGTTACAAAAATTTAGTCAAATTAACCACAATTTCTCACCTCAAAGGTGTTCAAGGTAAAGGAATTTTCTCTCGTCCTTGTATTAATAAAGATTTACTAAAACAATATCATGAAGGCTTGATTGTCACCAGCGCTTGTTTGGGTGGAGAAATTCCCCAAGCGATTCTCAGTGGTAGGCCAGATGCAGCCCGAAAAGTTGCTCAGTGGTATAAAGATGTATTTGGTGATGATTATTATCTAGAAATTCAAGATCACGGTTCCCAAGAAGATCGGATTGTGAATGTTGAAATTGTCAAAATTGCGCGGGAACTAGGGATTAAAATTGTTGCTACCAATGATTCGCATTTTATTTCTTGTTTTGACGTTGAAGCCCATGACGCTTTGCTATGTATTCAAACTGGCAAGTTAATTATTGAAGATAAGCGGATGCGTTATAGCGGCACAGAGTATCTCAAATCTAGCGAGGAGATGCAGCAGCTATTTCGTGACCATTTGCCGGATGATGTGATTATCGAAGCTGTAGCTACCACTGAAGAAGTCGCTGATAAAGTCGAGCCTTACCATATTATGGGTGAGCCTCAGATTCCTACACCCCCTATTCCCTCTGGTCATACTGCTGACACTTATGCTGAAGATGTTGCATGGAGTGGACTTTTAGAACGCTTAAATCGCAAATCTCGCCAAGAAGTTGATTCCGTCTATAAAGAAAGATTGGAATACGAACTGAAAATGATTCAGCAAATGGGTTTTTCCAAATACTTTTTAGTTGTATGGGACTACATCAAATTTGCTAGAGATAATAACATTCCTGTAGGGCCAGGTCGCGGTTCTGCGGCTGGTTCATTAGTCGCTTATGCAATGCGAATTACTAATATAGACCCTGTGCATCATGGGCTACTATTTGAGCGTTTTTTGAACCCAGAGCGGAAATCCATGCCTGATATTGATACGGATTTTTGTATTGAACAACGGGATAAAGTTATTGAATATGTAACTGAGAAATATGGTGCAGATAGAGTTGCCCAAATTATTACTTTTAACCGCCTAACTTCTAAAGCCGTTTTGAAAGATGTCGCCAGAGTATTAAATATTCCTTATGGGGAAGCTGATAAAATGGCGAAATTAATTCCTGTAGTCCGGGGGAAACCAACGAAACTCAAGGTGATGATTTCCGATCAAACCCCCGAACCAGAGTTTAAACAAAAATATGAGAAAGAACCCCATATTCGCCATTGGCTTGATATGGCGATGCGAATTGAAGGAACTAACAAAACTTTTGGTGTTCATGCAGCAGGTGTGGTAATTTCTGCCGATCCACTTGATGAAATTGTCCCACTACAGAAGAATAATGACGGTTCCGTAATTACCCAATATTTCATGGAAGACTTGGAATCAATGGGTTTATTGAAAATGGATTTTCTGGGTTTGCGGAACCTGACGCTGATTCAAAAGACCGTTGATTTGATTCAAGAAACGAGAGGATATCGGGTTGATCCTGATGAAATTCCCCGCCAGGAAAGAAAAGCTCAGAAGATATTAGCGAAAGGCGAACATAGTAGTCTACCTAAAGATGTACAAAAAACTTATGAATTATTAGAAGCAGGGGAGTTAGAAGGAATATTTCAATTAGAATCTTCTGGGATGCGTCAGATTGTGCGAGATTTGAAACCTTCTAATATAGAAGATATTTCTTCAATTTTGGCACTTTATCGACCGGGGCCATTAGATGCGGGACTGATTCCTAAGTTTATTAACCGCAAACATGGTCGAGAAAAGATTGATTATCAACACACCATTTTAGAACCTATATTAGACGAAACATACGGAATTATGGTCTATCAAGAGCAAATCATGAAAATTGCTCAGGATATGGCAGGATATTCTTTAGGACAAGCTGACTTGCTGCGTCGAGCGATGGGTAAAAAGAAAGTTTCTGAGATGCAAAAGCAGCGAGAAAAATTCGTGGATGGCGCAGCTAAAAATGGTGTACAAAAAAAAGTTGCGGATGAATTATTTGAGCAAATGTTGAAGTTTGCTGAATACTGTTTAAGCTATGACACGGAAATATTGACAGTAGAATATGGATTGTTGCCGATTGGAGAGATTGTAAAAAAACGCATTGAATGTACTGTGTACAGCGTTGATAATAATGGAAATATTTACACCCAACCTGTAGCACAGTGGCACGATCGCGGACAACAAGAGGTATTTGAGTATTGTTTAGAAGATGGTTCATTGATTCGGGCAACAAAAGACCATAAATTTATGACTGTTGATGGTCAAATGTTGCCAATTGATGAAATATTTGAACGAGAATTGGATTTGATGCGGGTAGATGGTTTGCCGAATTAGCCAAAGTAGAACTTTAGTAGTATGAGATTACGCTCTTGAATTAGCAGTGATCATATTTGCAAAACTAATACTTTTGTTTTTATGGTTACTGAAAGCCTCAAACAAGATCCATTGCCTGAGCAGATACTTTGGTCGCGCGATCGCTCCATTAATGGGTGTTTATTGCGGCGATCTTTATAGATAAAGGGTGATGCTATGCTTACTATAATAGGACTTACGCAAAAACCCTCTCAAACTCTCATTTCTCCGTGACCTCTGCGTCCTATGTGGTTTGTTTTCCGTTACCTGTGCGTAAGTCCTATATAAAAAGGGTTAAGGATACAGTACGATGAAAACTCGCAGCTTTGCAGTCCTCATCTATAAAGAGGACGATATGTATATAGCTGAGTGTCCCGAAGTTGGTACAGTTGATCAGGGAGAGACAATCGAACAAGCAATTGCTAGCTTGAAACAGGCAACACAGCTTTACTTAGAGGAATTTCCTCTACCTGAAACATCTCCAAGGTATATGACCAGCATTGAGATCACCTATGCCTAAGTTGCTACGAATCTCAAGTAGAGAGGCAATTCGGGCATTGGAGCGTTTGGGTTTTGAACAAATTCGACAAATCGGTAGTTATGTTGTGATGAAGAAGCAAACACCGGAAGGGACAACTTGCTGTGTTGTACCCCTACATCAAGAATTGAAGGTAGGGACATTGAGTGGCATTTTTAAGCAAGCGCAAGTTACACCGGAAGAGTTTATGGAAAATCTGTGAGCGATCGCTTTGAAAAATGATTCAACAAATTTTAGCGCTGGAAACTACCTTTGCTGCATATTATGCCTATAGGCTAGAAGCATAAGGTTACACTTAGTGACACGATCAAAGGAGATCGTGTTTTTATGTTGTTATATGAAGATATTGGTGCTGAATGCCGGATCGAGCAGCCAAAAGAGTTGTCTGTATGAGATTGCAGATAATGCTCTCCCCACCCAAGCAGCCCAACCCATTTGGGAAGGGAAAATTAACTGGACTCAAGATCAGGGTATGGCAGAAATTGAGGTGAAAACTGGCACGGGTGCAACGCTGCAAGAATCAATTTCTGGTGATTCCCTACAGGCACACCTCAGTTATATGCTCAATACACTTAGTGATGATGCTACCAAGGTAATTGATCAGTTATCAGACATCGATGTGGTGGGGCATCGGATAGTACATGGTGGAGAGGATTATCGAGATAGTGTGGTAATTACCGAGGATGTTAAAAAGGCGATCGCTCGTCTATCTAACCTAGCTCCAGCACATAATCCAGCCGCTTTATCAGGCATAGAAGCAATTGAAAAAATCTTAAAAGATGTCACCCAGATAGCAGTATTTGATACCGGATTTCATGCCACTCTACCCGATGCAGCAGCAATCTATCCCGGGCCTTATGAGTGGGTAGAGCAAGGTATCCGTCGCTACGGGTTTCATGGTATCAGTCACCAATACTGTTCTCAACGTGCTGCCCAAATTCTCGGTCAAGATGTTCCCCCTGAGCGCTTAATTACCTGTCATCTGGGCAATGGCTGCTCTTTGACGGCAATTAAAAACGGCCGCAGCGTCGATACCACAATGGGATTCACACCCTTAGAAGGATTGATGATGGGTAGTCGTTCTGGTTCAGTTGATCCAGGGATTCTGATTTATCTGTTGCGTTACTGCAATTACTCCGTCGAAAAGTTGGATGATATCTTAAATAAAGCTTCTGGCTTAAAGGGAATTTCGGGTGTATCTAGCGATATGCGTGAGGTGAGAGAAGCGATGTCTACAACGGGCTACGCCTACGCTCAAGGTAATTCTCGCGCTCAACTGGCGTGGGATATCTACGTACATCGCCTACGTTCTGGTATCGGTGCAATGCTTACCAGTTTGGGCGGATTAGATGCTTTAGTGTTCACAGCAGGCGTAGGTGAACATTCCCCGGAAATTCGCCAAGCCGCCTGTGAAGCCTTTGGTTTTTTGGGACTGAAAATAGACCTTGAAAAAAATCAGCAGCAGCCTGTTGATGAGGATATTGCCACACCCGATTCAGCAGTACGGGTATTAGTTATTCATACTCAAGAAGATTGGGCGATCGCCGGGCAATGTTGGCAGTTATTAAATAAAGAGTTATGAATACTCATAACGAGAGGAATCTACGTATGATAGATTTCCAAACTCGCGGCCCGATAAAACTTAAAATATATTCTGCAAGTTTTGGGGTCATAAGGGACAAAAGCGGTAATAATAAGGCATTAACTTTACTAAAGCTACTAGTAGCACCAGCAACAACACTAGGGATGAGACAAATCAGCGTCCATATCAACCTATTTATAAATTTAGAGTTGATAGAAGTACCCCTTTGAAGTTGATTAACAAGTACATAGCGGCTAGTAGCAAATAATACAGTTAATCCTAACCAAGCAAATATTAATAGCATCCAATTTGCTGGATAAAAATTGCAAACTACAAAACCAGCAGGAAATAGCGAAGCTAGTTCCCAAGCTAATAGATTTAATTTAGTCCGAAGACAGCTTAGTATTTGTTCAATAAGCCAATAATGGACATAAACAATGTTTAAGCACTCAGGAACTTGGATAAAATCACTCCTGATTTTGTGAATTATGTCGCCATAAAATAAGACATTACTTTGTAAGACAATATCCTGTTCTTGCCAAAAATATAAAGCTGATGCATCTTTTTTATAATAAGAATTAAAAGTAAGTCCATATTGTAATCTTGATTTATTTTGTAATGCTTTACTCCATAATAATTTAATAAAACTTACTATAAAAATATTATCAAAAATTTGAAATTTTTTTTTACTAATTACTAATTGATTGGATTGCATAGTATTATTACCAAAGCAAATCTTATCGTTAAAGCAGTTGTAGTACCAAAGATAAGCTAGTAATTTTGGCGGAATATACAGAGAGCAGCCTATTTCTCTTGCTTGCTCAATTTGTTTTAAAATTGCCTGATTTAAATAAAAAGTATACTGTCCTGGTTCAACTTTAATTTCAAGTTCAATAGGAGTGCCTTCAGGGATTTGCAGAAAGAAAGATAGTTGAACATCAGCTTGAGGATCTGTGTGTGTTTTATATGCGTTCATTTCGGGATAATTTTGCAATATTTTGTATAATATTAATCAGAAAATCCAGTGTTCCGCGCCACTGTTTTTCTCCAGCAACTATCCCTTCATTATGTATTTTTAGGATTAAATCTCTATCTCCTTCAGGTAATTCAAATACCTTTTTATGGTAACGGCTGATAATATCTCCATCTAACTGCATAACAGTTTGAGCATAAATAATATCAATATCTACACTGGTAATCTCACCACCATTAAGTGCAGCTTTAAGTTCAGACATTTTCCGCAGGGTGCGAATAAATTTATCATTATTCAAAAGTTCTTCAATCTCTTGCCACCTTTGGCGCAAATTTTTTTGATTGTTATCTTCTTGATCTGCAACAGGAGTTGGAGCAGGCAATATTGGCCGAGCTAACTTTATGTATTCCTCATCAGTTGGAACAATATTTGCTTTATGTTCTACCTTATATTTAAGACGTTGCTGATACTGTGTTATCCTGGGGTCTGTCTCACTCGTATCATTACTTTGTTCAAGGAGAATGTAAAAATATTCTCTTTCTAGTTGCGAAAATAGACTTGTATAGCGTTCACGTAGCTCTTGAGCTTGAGTTTTTTCTGGTTCTGGCAAATCGTCTGGATTTGGAATTTTTTTGACATCAAAATAGTCTTTGTCATTTATGGAATAAATCTCTTCATACGCTTGCCAAGCATTAAACTTTGCGCCAGTAATTTGCTCCACAACCATCGTATTTATTTCTAAAGCTGTAATATCGTCGACTAATCCATGTACAGATGAGACTAATTTCTCTAGCAAATCTTTGGCTTGTTCTTGAATAGGTTTGTTAGGCATAGTAATAATTTCCTTGATTTATCTAAACTAAATTAACCTACAGGTTTGGACAAGTTCATATCCTGTAGGTATTTTAGTGTAACTATTAATAAGTAAAAACTACTATAGACGGGATGGTGATTGTTGTGAAGTTTTACGAGATTTCATAATTTCTATAAAAAATTCGTATAACTTCTGCAAACTTTCTATATTTTTTTGCATAATTTCCCGACTTTCTTTGATTTGACTTAGATGAAATTCACGAAGTTCTGTATATGGGCCACTCCCAACAAATTGACTACCAACTTCATTATTTATATCACCATCAATTAGATTAATTATGGTGTACATTCGATTACCTGGTTGAGCAATTTGTTTACCTTGTAGTTGTTCTAACTGAGTAGAGGAGTCTGGAACCCAAGTGGTAATTTCTAGCTCGACAACTTCAACTATTGCTGTTTTTATAGCATCAATAATATCATCAATATTGAATCCTTCTCCTTTAGTGTTCAGCTTCTTAACTTTTATTTCAAATTCACTACTTGGTTTGCTAAGTTTACTATTATTTTCTCCATCTTCGATAGCTTGACTATTACTTTCCGTGTTTTCGTTAATAATATTCACCATGACATTTTAGAGGTATCAGATTTAAATATAAACAAAATACAATTTTAGGTTATGTCAAAACTTTCAAGGTTTTTACTAAAAAAAAGTAACTAAAGTCAAAACAACTTAATAATTTAGTAAACTTTTACTAAATAGAGTTATAATTTCCTAAAGAAAAATTTATTTTAAAAAATAATAATACCATTTTAGATTTTGGAGCCACTGCGTTGCAGTGAGTCCATCACTGCGGTAAGGGTTTCTTCGTTGCCCTAAGTAGCGTGTTCTGAAAATTAGCTTTTAGACGTTTCGTTTCAATCGGTATAAATTAGATATTATTTTTAGACAAAGAAACCTAAAGTATATCTCCGAGTAAAAAATTTTAGTATATTTTTATACCAATAAATTTAATCAATTTATTTTATTCAACCTATTTTTGATTTGACCTAGCAAAGTTTAGACACGCAAGTGAGGCGGAATTTTCTTATAATACTGTGTATACAATAATATAACTATAATGATAAAGACAAGGAAAATATGTTGTTATATCGTGAAGCTTTTGCTACACCTTTTGTAATTTGTATGTGTATTTTAGGAGTTGGCTTGATTCAATTCCCCCAATTGCAAAAACTAATAAATAGTAAGCAATCTGCCTCTTTAGAAACTTTAGAGAAAGAAATAAAATCTGAAAATATCCGTCTTAATTTTCTCAAAAAAACGCCTAGTTTTGGTTATGGTAATTTAATTGCAGATTTGGTATATCTGAATTTTCTCCAATATTTCGGAGATGATGAAGTTCGGGATAAAACAGGTTACAGTTTAAGTCCAGAATATTTTGAAATCATCCTAGAACGTGACCCGCGATTTTTAGCAGCGTATCGCAGTCTTTCTATCAGTACTTCATTGTATGCTGCTATGCCAGAACGTGCGATCGCATTATCAGAGAAAGGCTTAAAATCACTATCTCCTTCAGTTCCCGAAAAGTCTTATTACGTATGGCGTTATAAAGGAGTTGATGAGTTATTATTTTTAGGCAATGCTAAAGCTGCCGAACAGTCTTTTGCAACGGCTGCAAACTGGGCTAGTAACTTTTTAGATCCAGAGAGTAAGATGATCGCTCATACTTCCCAAAAAACTGCTGAATTTCTGAGTTTAAATCCCAACAGCAAATATGCTCAAATTGCTACCTGGGCAATAGTTTTAAATAATCAAGTTGATGAGAGAACTCAAAAACGTGCAATTAGGGAAATTGAAGCTTTGGGAGGGAAAGTTATTACAACTCCTGAAGGGACTCATAAAATTGTATTTCCCCCCAAAGATTAAATTATTAGTTATGACTGGTTGCTGCAAGTGTAGTAGCAAATTATATTTGCCCACTCGAGTTAAAATTTCTCACACATGATTGCGTAGGTTAACACTTATGTCAATACAATTGGCAGAATCTGACTCTCAAATATTAGGGTGTTTTCCTGTTATTTCCCAGTTGCGTCCTCACCTTGAGCAAGATAAGTTTGTAGAACAAGTTCGATATCAAATGAAAGAAAGATATCAACTTGCATTCTTGAAAATAGAGGAACAAACTCTGGCAGTGGCTGGATTTCGCATTTCTAGTTGTTTAGCATCGGGAAAGTTTTTATATATTGATGATTTAGTCGTTGATGAGTTTAATCGGTCACATAGCTATGGTCAACAGTTATTTCAATGGCTAATTGAATATGCAAGAAATCATGAGTGTAAACACCTGAGCCTTGATTCTGGTGTTCAGCGATTTGCAGCCCACAGGTTTTATCTCATGCAGCGTATGAACATTACAAGTCATCACTTTTCAATAGAGTTGTAGCGACAAGCAATCTGGTTGTGACAAATAATATTTTTTGGTATGACGGTAAATTAATTCACTCCCAAACCCTAGAGTTAAACATTAATGATCCGGGCTTACTTTATGGGGCAACTATTTTTACAACATTGCGGGTTTATCAGAACTCGCTAGATAGTAATTTAACTAATTGGCAAGCACACTGCGATCGCCTACTTTTCTCAGTACAATCTTTTGGTTGGCAGCAACCAGATTGGACCCGTCTAGGTCAAGGCGCTCAAATTCTCCTCGCACACTTCCCCGTTCTCAGAATAACCCTCTTTCCCGATGGACGGGAGTGGATAACTGGCAGATTATTACCGCAGAATTTGACAGAAAAACAAAATAAGGGTATTACATGCGCTGTTGCAAGTTCGGAATTTTATCGTTCTCTCCCCTCTCATAAAACTGGAAACTATTTGAGTGCTTGGTTGGCAAAAACTAGTTTAAATACTCAAGAAGCAATATTAGTTGATGCTCAAGGAAATTGGCTAGAAACCAGCACAGGCAACCTTTGGGGATGGTGCGATCGCAGTTGGTACACGCCACCAATAAAGGCCGGAATTTTACCGGGAATTATGCGATCGCAACTTGTAAACTGGTTGCAAAACCACCAGCAGCCAGTGCGGGAAGAACCTTGGAGCGTCGAGCTAGTCCAGAGATTTGAAGCGATAGCTTACACTAATAGTGTGGTAGAAATTATTCCCATTCATACCGTTCATCAGCCTTCAGGGTCGCTACAATATAATCCCTACCATCAAAGTTTTCAGCTAATAAAGGAGCTTTTTTTAGCATGACAGGCACGCCAAATTTGTTATATCTTAAGATAAGTTAACATAATTCTTAATAATCACCTTTGCGATCAGAGACGCTAGGCGACCGCGCGAAAAATACCGGAGGATAGACCTTAGTGAATAAAAGATGGAGAAATGCAGGGCTGTACGCACTGCTGTTTATTGTCGTCATTGCGCTGGGAACAGCATTTTTTGACAAACAACCCCAAAGTAGAGAGATATGGCGATATAGTCGCTTTATTCAAGAAGTTCAACAAGGCAGAGTAGAAAAAGTCAGTTTGAGTGCAGATCGCTCCACAGCACTGGTTACACCCAAATATGACCCAGCTAAACGGATTGTTACCTTAGTCAACGATCCAGATTTGATTAATACTCTGACTTCTAAAGGCGTTGATATTTCTGTTTTGCCCCAAACCGACGAAGGATTTTGGTTTAAGGCATTGAGCAGCTTATTTTTCCCTGTATTGCTTTTGGTTGGCTTATTCTTCTTGCTACGTCGCGCTCAAAGTGGCCCAGGTAGCCAAGCGATGAACTTTGGCAAATCTAAAGCCAGAGTGCAAATGGAACCACAAACTCAGGTAACATTTGGCGATGTAGCTGGTATTGACCAAGCCAAGTTGGAATTAAATGAAGTCGTAGACTTTCTGAAAAACGCCGATCGCTTTACCGCCGTTGGTGCAAAAATTCCTAAAGGTGTACTGTTAGTTGGCCCTCCTGGTACAGGTAAAACCCTCCTAGCTCGTGCCGTAGCTGGTGAAGCAGGTGTACCCTTCTTCTCAATCTCTGGTTCAGAATTTGTAGAAATGTTCGTAGGTGTGGGTGCATCCCGCGTCCGCGATTTATTTGAACAAGCTAAGACCAATGCTCCTTGTATTGTTTTCATCGATGAAATTGACGCCGTAGGTCGTCAACGGGGTGCAGGTTTAGGTGGTGGTAACGATGAGCGGGAACAAACCCTCAACCAGTTGCTCACAGAAATGGACGGCTTTGAAGGTAATACTGGCATCATTATCATTGCCGCTACCAACCGTCCTGATGTCCTAGATGCAGCCCTATTGCGTCCTGGTCGCTTTGACCGTCAAGTTGTAGTAGACCGTCCCGACTATGCCGGACGCAGCGAAATTCTCAAGGTTCACGCTCGTGGCAAAACCTTAGCGAAAGATGTGGATTTGGATAAAATCGCCCGTCGTACCCCTGGATTTACTGGCGCAGATTTATCCAACCTGCTCAATGAAGCCGCAATTCTGGCAGCCCGCCGGAATTTGACTGAAATTTCGATGGATGAAATCAACGACGCGATCGACCGCGTGTTAGCTGGGCCAGAGAAGAAAGACCGGGTAATGAGCGAAAAGCGCAAAACCTTGGTAGCATATCACGAAGCTGGTCACGCCTTAGTTGGTGCTTTGATGCCAGACTATGACCCAGTACAAAAAATTAGCATCATCCCTCGTGGTCGTGCAGGTGGTTTAACTTGGTTTACCCCCAGCGAAGACCGGATGGACACAGGTTTATACAGCCGCGCTTATCTGGAAAATCAGATGGCTGTGGCTTTGGGTGGTCGAATTGCTGAAGAATTAATCTTTGGTGAAGATGAAGTTACCACTGGTGCTTCTAATGACCTTCAACAAGTAGCCCGTGTTGCGCGTCAGATGATCACCAGATTTGGGATGAGCGATCGCTTAGGCCCTGTTGCTCTTGGTCGTCAGCAAGGTAACATGTTCCTCGGACGAGATATCATGTCAGAGCGTGATTTCTCTGAAGAAACTGCCGCCGCTATTGATGAAGAAGTCCGTAAACTTGTGGATGTAGCCGAAACACGCGCTAAAGAAGTGTTAGTGGGCAACCGCCACATTTTAGATCAGATAGCGCAAATGCTAGTTGATAAAGAAACGGTAGACGCTGAAGAGTTGCAAGAAATTCTGTCGAATAACGATGTGACAACTGCTGCCTTTGCCTAATTTAATGAATAGTTAGGAGTTAAGAATAATTCCTAACTCGTAATTGTTAAAAAAGCCCGGTCATGAAGACCGGGCTTTTAATATGGGGTTATATACCCCGAAGGTTTCGTTATAGAGTTTCAGTATAAATCGCTTGTCTGATTGAGACTACCACTTGAGCATAATCAATTCCGGAAAATTAGAAAAATTTTTTTAGATACACCAAAATAAAAAAGCTAGAACTCTGACTTCAAAAGGAAAAAGATACAATCTAGCTACAATTTAAGAAGTCTATATGGTAAAAAAAATCACCCTAGTTTACTTAAAGCCTTACTAGCTATGTCATAGGCAAATTGAATGGACTGGTTTTCGGGGCTGATATGGCAGTTTAGTATGACCCGAATATACCAGCGATTGTGCCAGATGGATTTTTAAGTCTGGAAGTCGAGCAATTTTTTGGTGAAAATCTCCGCCTCTGTTATGAAATTTGGGAAGAAGAAAAATTCCCCATATTGTTACTGGAGATAAGTTTCCGAATCTTGACATGACTAGCGTTAAAAGTGACCCGATACTCAACCAGTCGCCGATCTTAAACTCTCGATGTCGGTTTCAAAAATAGCCACGCCACAAAGAACGTAGCGGCTGTGAATATTTGCGTCAAATCCAAAGCAGATAGATAGCCGTCCGCAAATGAAGCAATACTGCGATCAGTAATGCCGAATACCCAGGATGACAATCCAAACAGCCAAATTCCATTCTTGAGATTTCCGACGAATTCCTTCGAGTCTGATGGTTCTTTATCTTTCATGATCTTCTTTTCTATTACTGACAAACTAGATGATTGATGCGAAATACCTGCCATTAAGAATTTTTTCTGACTCCTGACGCTAAATTTACACTTCCTATTCATAATATTAATAAATATTTCGCCTACTTGACTTACTTGCCAAAAGGTACATCTGCTAATGATGACATTCCTTCTTGGGTTCTGTCACCTCCGATAGACAGCAATGTGTTGAGTTCTCAGCTTTACAACGTCAAGTTTGAATACTGAAATTACATAATCTTTAAATAACTATATGAATATTTATTGATATTTTGTTTAAAATCCTCCATAGGATAGATGCCTTACGGATAAATACCCAGAGTTAAATTGCATGGATACATAGTAGTAGCATATATCCGTGCGCTACTACTACGCTATGAGCTAGATTTCTGGGTTAACTAAGCGGGTAGTGGGACGACTCTGATATAAATCTTGAACGACTTGGACAACAGAAACTACAGCTATAAGGCCAATGACTGCAACGGGTAACAAACCTTTGCCAAAGATAGCGATCGCTAGCAGTACAACTGCACCTCCAAGTCGATACTGGGAGCGGATTTTGCAATAACGGATTACCCCAAATCTGTGGAGAAGACTAACAGCTAGAGAGCATAATGCTACTGAAGCACAGATAAGCCATCGCTGGGAATCGGGTAGTGCTAAAGTTGGCTTACTCAACAAAATTTGTTCTACGCCGACTCCAGCAGCAGCAATCCCAATCACTAGCGGAAAATGGGTGTACAGCCAGAGATAGACAAGACCAACTTTTCCATGAGTCCGCGCCATCTCAATAGGTTTACCACCCAAGTTATCAAAATAGACCCACCACCAGCTAAAGGCGATAATTAGACCAAACACGCCAGAAATTACAGTTAAAGTATCCCATTTCTGCTCATAAACACCATTGACTACTGCAATGATTGCTTCACCCAAGACAATAATGGTAAACAGCCCGAAACGTTCTGGTAAGTGGGAGGCGTGGGGAAGTAACCCAGTCTGAAACTTACGTACTGTTAAGGGTGTAGCAAAATCAATAATGATTCCCACTGTCCAAAATCCGAACCGCCAAGGGATGGGTACAGATGCTGATATTAACCAAAGGAAGGCTGCGATCGCAAAACCTATAGCGTGGCGAGTAGTCAAAGGACGCGCTATAGGGATATGTCTTCCAGCACGGACGTACTCTATTACCAGCACACCTCGACCGAGGGCATAGGAAATTGCAAAACCAGGAGAACTCTCACCCAAACCGTGGTGGATGTTAATAGCCATCGCTGCTGCTGTCAGCATTTGTATAGCAATCAGCAGTCTATGTCCCACATCATCGCTGTCAAAGCGGTTGGCATAAAATGTGGTGCCAATCCATGACCACCAAACTGGTATAAATAGAACTACAAACCCAAATAATCCTGATAGAGAGATATCCTCGTTGAGATTGTGGGCGAGTTGAGAAACTGCAACTACAAAAACCAAATCATAAAACAGTTCCAGCCAAGTGGCGTGTCGTTCTTCTTCACTGTCTTCACCAATACGTAACCTTGGTGGTTGGAGAAAATTTGCCATAGTGCTAATTGTGAATCGCTAATTGTTTTTTACCATTAGCTGTCATCTATTAGCGAGTGCATAGACGTTTCTGCGTAAATTCTTAAAAACCTGCTGAAAATTCGGTAACTTCGGTATTGTCTCAATCTCCTTCAATGTACTGCCAACCCATGCTGGTGAGTTGTTGAACGGTAGGCAGTTCTACATGAATATACTCAGGAGTTTGTTGGGGCATAAATTATTTTGACAAGTCTTGTAGAATGATTTTAATAAATCCACTCTATCCGTTTTCGAGTAATAATACTTAATTTGTCTTTTTTTGGTATAGAAAATCTCAGTTACAAGCAATAGATTAATAACTGATGATATGCTGTCTAATAATGCTGGGTTAGGTCTTTGAACCTGCCGGAAGATGCCTAAAAGCATCTTGATCCCAAGGGGGCTGCTTTTCCAACTGTGATAAAATCCAGGTATGGAATAAACAATAAAGATCCACCTTACTAGGAGTTTCTTTATACCTGTTAGAAATAATAGGTAGTGGTTATACTCTACACCATCGTAGAGGAGACAGGTTGAGGGAGTGTCTAGCGTTCTCTGTCCGCCTAAGCAATAAGCACTTCCAAATAATTAAATCACTACAAAATAAAACTATGTCCAAGAATTTGGACGATTTACTCACTGAATACTTTCAGCCGGAGAAGCTAAAGGCTGCGTTTAAAGCTTACGAACAACAAAAAACGGACTTCTTCCAGCAGGGTGAGCCAAAAGTTCAAATGGGGGTGGACGGTATTTCTTACCAAACCTTTAAAAAAGAACTTGATTTACGTTGTCAGCTTCTATCAAATAGATTATTTAAAGGTACATATCAGTTTTATACTTTTCGAGAAATAGAAATTCCTAAGCCATCTGGTAGAAAGCGAGTTTTATCAATTGCGACTATACGCGATGTTATTGTCCGAAAAGTATTGTATGATGCTATTTACAAAGAAATAGAAAAAGATTTTCAAGCCACACCTAGACTAGATAAAGTATCTTGTACATATAGAAAGGGAAAGTCTGCACCCTATGCAGCAAGCTTGATTCATCATTATATTAAACAAGGTTTTATATTTGCCTTAGATGCTGATATAGTAAAATTTTTCGATAGGCTGTCTCACGAATATCTTTTTGAAATTATAGAGAGAAGGTTTGGTCAAGATACTCTAACTAATAAATTATTAATACGGTTTATAAAAGCTGGTGGACTTCCACATAAAAATAAACGTGGCAAAACATACGGATAGCGTTTTTTTCATCATCATAAGCCTATTTTAAATAATCAAAGAATTATAAGAACTCAGGGTATCCCTCAAGGCGGTGTACTTTCGGGAATGCTAGCAAATTTATATTTACATGAATTTGATTGTTGGGTTATCAATGATTTATCGAAAAAATATTCTCTAAGATACCTCCGTTATGCCGATGATTTTGTAATACTTTTAAAACAAAAAGAATTAATTTCTATAGTACATCAAGAAGTTGCTCAAAAATTACAAGATATAAAGCTGGAATTACATACTGATGAAAGTAAAACCAAATATGTTGATATAGCTAAAGATTTTCTAGAGTTTGTTGGTTTTCAATTTACTCTTGAGCATATCAAAGTTAAACCAGGAAACATTTTAAGATTTCAGCAAAAAATTATAGAAAAGATTAATAAAGAGCAGTCTTATAAAACTGGTGAAAATTTCGAGCGTAGATTTCGCTTTTTTATCAAATATGTGATCAATAGAAAAATAACTGGGCGTGGTGAGAAAATATGTGATGTATGCGGTGGTGTGCTAGGAGAAAGAGTAAAAAGTTGGATGGGCTTTTTTATGGTTATTACAGACATCCAACAAATACGCGAATTGGATAAATGGATTCGGAAAGAAGTCAGTAAACACTTTTATAAAAATTACAAACTTCGTCTGAAAAAATCAGACTTTAAAAATGCAGGATTAATTACTCTTGAGCAAGAGTATTACAGACTTCGTAAACGAAAAGCCTGTTCATGTGAAAAATTTAATTGTTCTTCAAGTCCAATAAATGACAGTAACGCCATACAGCATACAGAGGTAAGGCAAACTCTATGTTGGAATTTTGTTTGGAACTTTTTTGAGAGAACATTCAAGAAGTTATTTGCTCTTTAATGTTTAGCCAGTTTTGCTCATGCAAACGCTGCCAAGCTTTGCGAATATGTTCAGGCTTAAATAGCTTGCGTTTGCGTACACCGAATAGGTTGCCGCAGGCGATCGCCTGCTCACTATCTTGTGCTAGTTTGGGATAACGGCTCAAAAATAATTACCTGCACATCTGGTAGTTGGGCGAAGGCTAATTCTATCAGTGGCTTAACATCAGCCCAAATGGTGACATCAATCTCTTAAAAGTGACATTAACCTGTCAACAGTGACAAATAATTAGTTAATGCACATGATTTTAAAGCGGGCGATGGGACTCGAACCCACGACGTTCACCATGGGAAGGTGACATTCTACCACTGAATTACACCCGCGAATTGCTACCATAAACTTAGGGCTACAATCAATAATACCACTATTTACAGCTGTTTTAAATTTACTAAAACATACACTATTTTGGCAACTGCTGATGCATAAGTCCTGTGGCTGTTCAAATTGGAAAATATTTTTAGCTGATGAGGGCACTGACTAACATATTTAACTAAAGAACAATGTTTTCACCTCGCTCGGTGAAGCGAACCTCTTTAATGTTCCATTGGGCATTACTTGTTAAGGTTTTGCGGAGACTGCCAAATAGAGCAAACTGTTCACAACTAGAAAGAGAAGCTATTTGTCGCTTTGAATCAGGGGATATTCGCAAATCAACTGTAGCAATGCCATTTTTGATGTTGACACGATAGCCAGACAAGCTCAAGTCGCTTGTATCTCGTTTTTCTAAAATTTTACTCACTACGTTTGTCACTGGTTCCTCAGCTGGGACTGAAACCTTTTCTGGAATGAGTTCTTGACATTGGGTATCACTTGTATACATCGTGACGCTGGTAGTTCTGCTAGTGACAGCTTTAGGAGTTGATGAGGAAGGCGTATTTTCCTTAAGAAATTCTTGATTAGGAGATTTTTCTCTTAATTGAGCTACGCTAGGAATCTGGCTGGGAGTCTGAGACGATGCGCTATTTGTCGGTGTTGTGGTAGAGGATGGCGTTCCACTGTCAATATTACGAGCGGTGGGGTTAGAATTACAACTGCTGAGGCTGACAACAATTGTCACAAAAATAACGGGTAAAAAATATCTCTTGTTTGTGCTCATAATTTTCCTCATAAGTGATGTTGCTGCTATTAACTTCAGTGTAGCTGGTATCAATTCCACATAATTAGTGAATATTGAGCCAGTTTATAAAGTGTCAACCCGAAGTCTATTAAAGTAGAGCGTTATATATACACCCAAATTACAACATCTGCGATTCAAGGAACGATGTCTGACAACAAGCCGCTTTGCATCTATGCCAATTCCAAAAAGCTTAACCAGATAAGCAGAGGTGCAGGAAACAAAAATATACTGATCCTTGGTTAAATCAATGTGGTCTATTTATCAAAAAATAGCTGTAAGTTTGAGCAGATGATTACCTTACCTAAAGCCTCTACTATAGAGGATTTGCTCAGAGCGATCGCTGTCCGATAAAAAATAAGTTCTCTTAAGGTACTAGTACGCTACTAACTCTCATCAAGCCGCCTAATCACTACCTTCATCGTTTAACTCTGAATTTATTTTTCCATCTGTTCCCCAACTACAAGCTGTTTTCTACTTCAGCCTTGCAGAAGCGCGAAGCTACAATTGCTTAAAAATCATGATTCGTTAGAAAAACTTGTGTTTTTAAGTTGCTGATTAAAAGTAGATTACTAGTTTTCACTACTTTTCTGTTTGCTCAACTCCTGCACTAATAATTGCACTCCCAAAGCCAACAAACCAATTGCTACTATACCAAATATCCCGCTTCCCAATGCAACTACACCAACAACCAGAGTCCTAACAGCAGAAGAAATCTTAATTACCAATGGATTAATTGAATGGAGAGGTTTAGTAGCAAAATTTGTAGCGATCGCAATCATCAGCGAATACATTGCATATCCCATTCCTCCAGAAATCACTGCCCCAATTAAACAGCGTAAAGGACTTGCTGTCGCCTGTATTTTGGTATCCGTTTGTGGCGTTAAATTTTGGTCACTCATACGATTTTGTATTTTAGATTTTGAATTGGGCCATTAAGAATAATTCTTGTCTATCCCTATACTTCATTAACGAAAAAAATTATTTAAACAGACGATGCCACTTTTATACCATGTGTGATTGTCCGAGTTACAAACAATTCTAAGTCCTCATCAAGAATTGATTCTCTCACTTGCAGCTTAACTTGTTCTGCCTGCTTTTGAGACTTAAAAAGAGCAAATACTGTTGGCCCAGAGCCAGACATCATTGTTCCTAAAACGCCTTCTTGATTTGCAAACACTTCTCGCAGTTGCAAGACTTGAGGATAGGCTGGCAATACCACGCGCTCTAAATCATTGTGCAGTTTTTGGGCAATTTCTCTCGCATCTTTATTTACGACAGCTTTTACTATTGCTCCTGAATGAACTGCATTAGGACGCACTGCCAAGTTGTCGCTATCTCTAATATAAGAATGACTAAACTGCTCTCGATAGGTTTTGTATGCCCAAGCGGTGGAAACTTCCAAGCTGCGGTATTTTGCCAACACTATATAAATATTATCCAAACTTGGCAAAGGAGAAAGTTGCTCACCTCTACCTGTTGCGATCGCAGTTCCACCCGCTACACAAAACGGCACATCTGAACCAAGTGTACCTCCCAACTCCTCTAATTCGGACTGAGTTAGCCCCAACTTCCATAGTAAATCTATTCCTATCAAAACAGCTGCTGCATTCGTAGAACCCCCAGCCAACCCACCAGCTACAGGAATCTGTTTATTAACGGTAATCTCCACACCCCCATATTTAGCAAAGGCTTCGGGAAATTGCCTCACCATTAATTCTGCTGCGCGGTATGCTAGATTACTGTTATCTGCTGGTACTTGTGGGTGGTTGCAGTGAACACGGATGTTGTCAGTGCTAATGGAACGGACATTAACTTGGTCTGCAAGACCAATACTTTGAAGTATCATGACTAACTCGTGATAACTATCGGGGCGATCGCCAATGATTTCCAGATATAAGTTTATTTTGGCAGGGGCAATTAGGCTGTAGGAATGCATTTTCTGGGAATGGGGAATGGGGAATG
>NZ_CAXTNE010000001.1:20853-93235 GCF_964245445.1 uncultured Nostoc sp. | reverse complement strand
CCCCGGCTCCCTGCCCCTCTGCCTCTTCCCCATTCCCTATCCCAATAACTTCCGCTATTCTTAAGGCAGTCACCGAGTTAGCTACAGAACATTGAACCAGACTACATCCAAATCCAGTTTAGGAGAATGGAGTCAGCGTCTGCTGGCGGCGATTTTTCTAGGTGGGCAAGTACTAGTTCACCTATTGAGAGGCAAAATCCATCGGCGCAACACCTTGCAACAAATGGCAGCAGTTGGGCCGGATTCCTTATTTATTGCGTTATTGACGGCTATTTTCGTCGGCGCGGTGTTTACCATTCAGGTGGCGCGGGAATTTATCAACTTTGGCGCAGGAAACATTATCGGCGGAGTACTTTCTGTCGCGTTGACACGAGAACTTTCTCCTGTATTGACAGCAGTGATTTTAGCTGGGCGAGTCGGTTCTGCCTTTGCAGCCGAAATCGGTACCATGCGAGTCACAGAACAAATCGATGCCATGTTGATGTTGAAAACAGATCCAATCGATTACCTAGTTATTCCCCGCGTCCTTGCTTGCTGTTTAATGCTACCAATTTTAACCCTCCTGTCTTTGGTAACAGGGATGTTCGGAGGATTAATAATTGCGACAAATCTCTACAACCTCTCTGATACGGCATTCCTAGACTCAGCCCGTAACTTTCTTGATATCTGGGATATTTTTAGCGCCATGATTAAGGCGTGTTGCTTTGGCATTTTAATCGCCGTAATTGGTTGCAGTTGGGGGTTGACGACAACAGGAGGAGCCAAAGGTGTAGGACAGTCAACCACAACTGCTGTTGTGACTGCCTTGCTAATTATATTTGTTAGCAACTTTTTTCTTTCTTGGTTAATGTTTCAGGGGACTGGCAGTGCATTCATAGGGCTGTAAAAGTGAGGAGTGAGGAGTTATCAGTTATAAGTTAAAACTCCTAACTCTTAACTTCTAACTTCTAACTCCTGACTCCTGACTCCTAAAATAAATAGGAGAGAGATGCCTAATAAATAAAGCAGGATTTAAGACTGTGAACAGTTCATTTGCTCCTAACTCCACATCAACAGTGGAACTCAAGCCTAGTTACAATATACCTATAGTGTTGGTGATTGCCACTATTCCACTACTGTTGGTACAACCGTGGGTAGGCTCCGTTTTTACGCTGTTTGGTTTGTTTCTCATGTTTCAGGCGTTAACGCTGCGTTTGCAATTTACCACCACCGATTTAGATATTTACAGAGGCGAAAAATTAATTCGGCGCTTTCCCTACCAGGAATGGCAAAACTGGCGGATATTCTGGAATGGAGTCCCCATTTTGTTTTACTTTAAAGAAATTAAAAGTATTCACTTTTTGCCGATTTTATTTGATCCCAATACCTTGAAAACTTGCTTAGAACAACGTTGTCCGCGTATTTAGTCCTGAGTTTGATCTGTGCTGAGTCGTTTCGCTCTAGACTCATAACTCAGCACTCATAAATCAGGATTATGGCAGCTCAATTGTAATATTTCTGAAAACTATTTATTCGCGTCATAGGAATTACACTATTGTTTATGAACTCAGAGGCATCTCAAACCCCAGAACCAATTGATGAGCGGTTGGCTGAAAAACAAGAACAGAACAATGCAGAACATCCACTCAATCAATCTGTTGAGTCAGTGGGAGAAACAGGAGCCATTAGCTCATCAGAGGACTACACAACTTTTGAGCCACTCATCTCTAATGCAGAAGTGGTAGATTCTACAGTAGAGCTAACAGAAAATTCAAATGGCGAGTTTGTAGCGCAGTCGGAACCGGAAAATACCGCACTGGGATCAGAAAACCATTCATTATATGCAGAAGCAGAGCAGCGAGTTGCAGAGTTGCAGAGCGCTGAAGCTGCTCTCAAAGAAGAAATAGCCAAGCTGCAAGCTTTTTATAAAAATCTTCAGGCACAAGTGGGTGAAACTCAGACATCGCTGGGACGACTTGTGCAAGAGTCGTTGGTGCAGTTAGAACAACGCAAACAAACTTTGCAAATTTCTGTAGAACAACTAGAACGCCGTCAAGAACGTATCCGCAACGAGATGCGAACCACTTTTGCTGGTACATCCCAAGACTTGGCTATTCGGGTGCAGGGTTTTAAAGACTATCTCACTGGTAGCTTACAGGATTTGGCCGTTGCCGCCGAGCAGTTGCAACTGACGCCAAGTGTGGTGGAACGAGAAAAACCATCTGTAAAAGAAAAAGAGGCTAAACCAGTTGAAACACAACCTGGAATACCACAATTTGCCCAACAGCAGTTTCAAGATACTACTAAGCAAATTCGCCGCCTAATTGACCAATACCGCAATAAACCAGATTACTATGGACCAGCCTGGCAACTACGCCGTACCTTTGAACCAATCCACGCAGAACGAGTTTCTAACTGGTTTTTTACCCAAGGGGGACGGGGTGGTTTGCGGACAATGGGTAGCCGCTTACAAAATATTTTGATTGCCTCAGCTGCAATTTCGATATTACACAAGCTGTATGGCGATCGCGTCCGTACTTTAGTCTTAGCTAATACACCAGAGAGATTGGGTGAATGGCGGCGCGGCTTGCAAGACTGTCTAGGAATCGGTCGCCCAGATTTCGGCCCAGACCGGGGCGTGGTATTATTTGAAGCGTCTGATGCTCTGGCTCAGAAAGCAGACCGATTGACGAAAGCCAATCAACTGCCCTTAATTATCATTGATGATTCAGAGGAGCAAATTAGTCTGTCACTGCTGCAATTTCCTTTGTGGTTAGCTTTTGCTCCTGACCCCAAAACCGTGAGAAACTATGATGATGACTTTTAAATGAGTCATTAGTCATTAGTCATTAGTCATTGGTCAAGAGTAATACCTCTTGACTTTTTTGAATTTTGAATGCGTGAATTTTATTATGGCTATTTGGTTAACTCTGTGCGGGGCAATTGTAGTTATAGCTTACCTATTGGGTTCTTTTCCCACTGGGTATATTGCTGTGAAACAGTTAAAAGGTATTGATATTCGGCAAGTTGGTTCAGGTTCCACTGGAGCAACTAATGTACTAAGAACCTTGGGCAAAGGGCCAGGAGCATTCGTTTTAGTACTTGATGCCTTAAAGGGAGTATTAGCGATCGCTCTAGTCTACTGGTTATTCAATTTTAACCCGATTCAAAATTATATCCCCCTAACGGTAGATGCACAAGTGTGGCAACCGTGGTTAATAACAATAGCTGGGTTAGCTGCCATCCTGGGACATAGTAAATCAATTTTTTTGGGCTTTACTGGTGGTAAATCCGTTGCTATCAGCTTGGGGATTTTGTTGGCTATGAGTTGGCAGATAGGTTTAGCAACAGCAGGTGTGTTTGCCATCGTCGTGGCGATATCGCGGATTGTCTCTTTGAGTTCAATTGCAAGTGCGATCGCTGTTTCCATTTTCATGGTAATTTTGCATCAACCACTACCATATATTCTGTTTGGAATTGCCGGTGGATTATATGTAATTTTGCGCCATCGCCCTAATATTGAACGGCTGCTTGCGGGAACAGAACCAAAAATTGGGCAAAATGTAGCGACACCAGAACAAACTACATAATGAGTTTTTGCTACATACCTTGCCCCAAGCGATGCCCTAAGCTTGCCTTTGAGTAAGCGTGGTATCATCTTCTGGAGTTTAGACTAAGTAGCAAGATTCAATCTGATATCAACCTTTGAGGACTTTGCCGTCTAACCCAACAGTTTATCCAGTATTTAGTTGTATATTAAAAAATTTGATCGGACACACGGAATAATTTTTGTAATCTACCTGTAATAAAGCACGACGCACTGCGTCTATTTGCGATCGCAGGATAATTAAGAAAAGCCTGAAACAACCTCAGGATTGCCAAACAGCTTTCGATAGTAGCCATCTGCTAACGGATTTTTTCAAAATACTTCCGTCTGCATTCATCTGCATTTCATCCTCAACCATTCTTTCTGGTTGACAGACAACTATCTCAGTCCCTTTCACTTTCTTGACCTACTCACCCAATGTAGGTAAAAAATATCACAAAGCATTTTAGCCAAATCCAAAACCCAAGATGTCTTCTAAGCGAATCTTGTTTATCAGTAACGGCCACGGAGAGGACAACCACACCTCTCATGTTATTCAGACTTTACGCCAATTGTGTCCTTCTATCGAGATGGCAGCAATGCCGATTGTAGGGGAAGGAAAAGCTTACCGCAGCTTGGACATTCCCATTATTGGCCCCACACAAACAATGCCCTCTGGAGGATTCTTCTACATGAAGCGCCTCTATTTGCTCAAAGATTTTCAATCGGGATTGATTGGGTTAACGTGGCGACAATT
This sequence comes from uncultured Nostoc sp., assembly GCF_964245445.1. GTDB lineage: Bacteria > Cyanobacteriota > Cyanobacteriia > Cyanobacteriales > Nostocaceae > Nostoc. The sequence goes on along the minus strand of NZ_CAXTNE010000001.1, from coordinate 88,913 downwards.
ACAAGCGGTGTTGCAGTATGCTCCCAACTGCGATTTGATTATGGCTACTGGGGATTTTGTCTCCCAGACATTTGCTTACTTAACAAAGCGCCCCTTCGTCTCATTTATCTCTTGTCTTTCTGCCCTCTATGAAGGTCGATTGCCTATCAATCCTCTACTGTGGCATGATCTGAATTCTTCTCGATGTCTAGCAGTTTTCACCAGAGATTCCTATACGGCTTCTGACCTCCAACGGCAAGGTATAGCTAAAGCTCGGTTTGGTGGTATTCCGGCTTTAGATCGCCTCGTTCCTGCTGGCAAAGACTTGCACCTGAAACTGGACATTCCTACGATCGCTCTTTTGCCAGGGTCACGGATGCCAGAAGCGGCCCGAAATTTCTGTTTGCAGTTGCAACTGGTGATAGAAATTGCCAAGGTGATGCCTGAGTCACGATTCCAGTTTCGCGCCGCCTTGGTACCAAATTTGATGGGGCAATTAGACGAGATTGCTAAAAGTCAAGGTTGGCAACTGACTCAAGGCGTACTTACCTATTCTCCTCCAGGAAGTTCTGCTGAAAAATCACCACTTGTGGAAGTCAGATGTTACTCAGATGCCTTCAATGATATTGTATATTACTCTAACCTCGTCATTGGCATGGCAGGGTTGGCAGTGGATTTAGCGGTGGCGATCGGCAAACCAATTATCCAAATTCCCGGAGAAGGGCCTCAATTTACTTATCAATTCGCAGAGGCGCAAACGCGGCTATTGGGCATTTCTGCCCAAACTATCGGCACTGGGCCAACAACCCCAGAGACTCTAAAACAAGCGGCCCGACGCGTGGTCGAGACTTTACAAGATGCAGACTATCTCGCTAAGTGTCAACAAAATGGCCCTGAGCGATTTGGTCCGCCCGGTGCATCTGAGAGAATAGCCCGCTTTCTGCTAACCTCTTTAGGAGAAACTTAGTAGAAATTGCGTCAGGAGGCAGAAGGCAGGCGGCAGAGGGCAGGAGGCAGGAGGTAAACCCTATCAATAAATCTAAGCTAAGAATTTCAATAAGGACGCAGTATTTCTTGTGGCGCTTTCCACGACGCTCCTACGTCGCTAACGCTGCGCTATCGAAATAGATATTTTCTTCTTTTTTCATAAATAAATTTACTTGCTCTAAAAGAAAGTAGCAAAAGGTAAAAAATATATTTTCTTCCCCCTGCCCCCTGCCTTTTTCCGGTAAGGATAACAATAAAGAATTGAACTATGAAAGTCCGCTCTAGCTACTGGCAACTGTTACCTTATCTGTGGCCCCAATGGCCGCTGTTAATTCGGGGATTCGCTTGTATTTTAGGATTTGTATTGCTCACTCTAGCAATACCCTACCTAGCAGGTCAGGTCGCTTTTTTTGTTGGTCAGGGAAATGTTAACCAAATTGCCTACTGGCTTGGAGTAGCTACTTTGGTATTCTTGGTTCGAGGGCTTTGTCAATACGGGCAGAATGTCTTTATGATCGCTGCCGCTCTGAATATGGTTTTGAATTTGCGTAAGCGGGTTTACGCTCACCTGCACAAACTCGGATTGGATTACTTTGAAACCACACAGACGGGTGATTTGACTTATCGGCTGACTGAAGATATTGATCGCGTAGGCGAGATTGTAGACAAGTTATCCCATCAGTTTCTTTCCAATCTCTTGCAGTTAATTGCGATTCCCATTTACATGCTCTATCTGAATTGGCCACTTACCCTTGCGGGTTTGATTTTGGCTCCTTTGATGGCTTGGTTGATTGGGCTATTTGGTCAGCGATTACTCTTGCTATCTCGCCAGAGTCAAAATCAAGTTTCCAATTTGTCGGCTCTGTTAACTGAAGTATTTAGCGGAATTCGCGTCGTTCAAGCTTTTGCAGCACAAGGGTATGAAGTCAAGCGATTCAATCAGGAAGCAGAACGTAATCGCCAAACTAAGTATCGCGCTCAACAACTCAAATCTCTTCAGTTTCCCGTTGTTGGTTTTTTGGAAGCAGTTAGCATTATGCTGCTGTTTCTCTTGGGAGGATGGCAGATTTCTCAGAATCAGCTGACATCTCAAGGCTTTATAAGTTTCTTAGCTGCTGTGGCATTACTGATTCAGCCAATCGACTTGATGATTAGCAATTACAACGAGTACAAACAGACCGAAGCTTCCGTCGAACGCATCTTTGAATTGATGGCGAAGCAGCCTAGTTTAATTGAAAAATCCAATGCTAAGGAACTGCCACGAATTGCTGGCAAAGTAGAGTATCGTCATGTCAATTTCGCTTACAATCCCGACGAGCCAGTCCTCAAGGATCTTTGTCTGCACGCTTCTCCTGGTAATGTCATTGCCTTGGTTGGTTCTTCTGGAGCAGGCAAATCGACTTTAATTAACCTTTTACTTCGTTTTTATGACCCCCAGGTGGGTAAAATTCTGATTGATGATATTGATATCCGCGATGTCACAATTACGAGCTTGCGCCGTCAAATTGGCATTGTTCCCCAAGACATTACACTTTTTTCGGGAACGATCGCCCAAAATATTGGTTATGGTCAAGAAGAATTAAATTTGCCAGCAATTGAGGAAGCAGCAAAGATTGCCAACGCTCACTCGTTCATCACCCAGTTTTCCCAAGGTTACCATAGCTGGGTTGGCGAGCGCGGAGTTAACCTATCTGGAGGACAGCGCCAAAGATTAGCGATTGCTAGAGCGATCGTCAACGATCCTCGAATTCTCATCTTGGATGAAGCTACTTCTGCCTTAGATTCGGAGTCAGAAGCACTAGTTCAAGAAGCGATCAAGCGAGTCATGCAAAACCGTACCGTGTTTGTTATCGCCCATCGCTTGAGCAGCGTTCGTAGGGCTGATTGCATTCTTGTACTAGAACAAGGACATTTGGTTGAAGCTGGTACTCACACCTCCCTGCTGTCTCAGGAAGGACGCTATGCCCGTTTTTATGCTCAACAGTTTTACTCTACAGATGAGGATTAAGCTTATGAATTAACCTTACTTTTAATTAAACGGTGGAAAAGGCGGCAAGGCCATAAAAAAGCTCCACATATACTTACTGAGGCGATCGCAGCCACAACTCGCAAAGTCGAACTAGATTCAGTGGCAGAATCTGAAGAGTGAGCTTGTGTGTTTTTAGCTAATTCTGGCACTGAATGAGATAGCTGACTGGCTGTAGTCACCCCTTCAATCGCTGCTCCAATTAGATAAGCTACTAGGGCAACTACTAGCCAGTTATTCATAATATTCAACTGTTTGAACTCTGAGCGTATGCTTGGCAGTGAGGAATTATTTGATTTATCGTACTAATGATTACCACCTTGACCGAAGGATAATCGACCTTCAGCCGTATCACGAATTAGGGGCAGTTTAGATGTTATGTAAGTATTAAGGCTGCTATCTGCCTGGGCATCAATAACCTGCTTTGCCTTTAACTGCTGGAGAAGCACTTGTACTAAAGCAGCATCGTCAAACTGGAGCAGGGTGCTGACCTGGGTAGACTCGATTACAGCCCAAAGCTGTTGCATCATTTTGGCAGTGACCATGAGTCTGTAACCTCTTAAGCTTTTCTTTATATTTACACAGATTTGGAATTTGTAGTTAGTTTTTATCTGAAGATTTATAAAGATATAGCCTGAAAATGGCTGAGTAAGTTAAATCAGTTGAGTTATAGCGTTTTTCAATTGATTGAACTACAGTAATGCATACACACTAGCCTAACCTTGCTCTATAAACAAAGAGAACTGTCCAAAGACTTAGATCCTCTCTAACCCAATGCGGTTTAGATAAGCCTTTTTTCTCTTCCTTGCATCAATACTATTCGGTTAAAGAATTTTTTAGTTGAGGCCGGCAAGAGAAAGAGGTCATTTCTCCAAGCTTTTAGCTCCCTTCTCCCTCCCTCAACAAAAAGCGCTGAAGCCCCTACATACTTAGGCTTCAGCGCTTTTTGTGGAAGAAAACTTCACTTGTCTTTCGCTGTCGAATACTTTTGCTAAAAATTTATTGTGGAACTCTAGCACAAGCTCCTTCTTGACCAGAAGGATCGGCAAAAACTGCTAAAGTGTGATACTCAGGGTTATCTGTTTTATATATCACTCGAAAAGTATACAACCTATTTCTACCTTGTCCTTCGGTAACAACTGTTAAAAGTGTATTGCTAGTAGGAGGAAGCCCAGGAATATTCAGTTTTTGAATTCGTCTGAGTTGAATTACATTCGCTGAGGAGTTTTTACAATCTCCTGCACTACTATTAGAGTCTTGGCCAAACTGCATACATACTGGCCCATCAAAGTCTATAGTTACCTCTGATGGATCGTTTAACCAAACTTTTTTAATTACTTCTCCAGCCTGAATAAAGCTTAAGTTTGTTCCTTGTTGATACCAAACGTCAATCGTAGGTATTGCTCCCCCTAAACCCTGTGCTTGACATGAAAATATGGAACGCAGAACAGCGTTATTAGCAACAGCGCGACCTACCAACAAGAACATAGCAACCGAGAAAATTAAGGAAGCTATAGGTAGGAAATAAGAATTACCTGGGGTATTTCCTGACAAGTTAGGATTACTTTTCATGGTTGCAAATGGGAAGATTGGTAGATATAACAAGAGAATATGGAAAAGATAAAAAGAAAACTAATTACCAATTACCATTACCCAATCAAAAATCTAAAATTGGTATAAATCCTACCTTATAAAACTAGATTGGTTGATTAACGTATAGTTCAACATTTGTACCGGCTTTCATAAACCAAATATTAGTTGGTTGTGCCATTTGGGCGATCGCCTGTTGATTTCGTTGGGCAATTTGGGGTACTACAGAGTTCATACCACCTTCCAGAACCGCAGCTCCAAGGTTGCGCCTGTTCTCAGTGACAGTCGCATAACCAGTGATGACACCGGGGTTGTTGCCGTTACCACCGTTGTTGTTTTCGCTTGGAGTACCATCGCTATTGAGGACGCTGTTGCTATATAAAGGCAGAAGTTTGGTATCAGGGCGATTTACTAACTCTGCCGCTTTACCAATACCTCCCAAAACAAATAGTCCTGCATCCATTGATGCTATAGATGAACTTTGACCAGGATATTTATTTGCTACTAAAGGTTTACCTTGAGTACCGCGAATAATAATTGCTTTGTCGGGTAAGCTTTGTTCGGTAGGGTTGCCATTATTTTGTGAGATAAGTTTAGTTACGTTCATCTGCATAAGACCTTGTTCGTTAATCGAACTAATTTCAGCTAAAAACTCGGTGTTTGCAGGTATAACGGTAGTACCATCCTTAGATTTTAGTGCTTCTTGCGATTTGATCACGAATACGTTTTTCGCTGCGCCTCCTTCATCACCACCGCCTGATCTAGTAGTAGTTTCCCCAAATATCGCTGTTGCTAACACAGCTTTAGCACTAGTCCCTACTGCTAAAGATTTCTGTCCCACGGGTTGCGCTTGACTCACCTCAGGAGCAGGAGTTTCCGGTGGTGGTGTCTGTTGTTGCTGCGGCTGCGGATTGTTTGCAGGTTCAGGAGCTGCTGCTATGTTATTAGATTGATTCGTAGCATCTAGTTGACCGTAGCTACCTAACTTTGCTAATCTTTTCCACTCTTGCAATGGGGTTGGTGGAGATGGTGGAGTTATATTGACTACAGTCTGAGGTTGAGTGTTTGGCGTCACAACTGGTAGTTGGGGTGATCGCACAGGTTGAGAAGCAGGTACTTTAACGATGCGCTCAACTGTCACTCTCTGAGGTACATAAGCTGTTGGTGGGGGTGTTGGGATCACTCTTTCTGTACCTCTGGAAGATACTGACGGTTCTTTTAAGACTACTGTCGGCGTTGATTTGGCAGTTCTGAGCTGTTGTTGGGCGGCTTTCACCATCTCTGCTTGTTCAGTCAGAGCTAATTTCGTTTTCAGAGTATCTACTTCGCCTGCTAGTTGTTGAGAGGTAGATTCATCAGTTGGCTGCTCACGCACTTGTGGAGGAACAATAGTTTTTGGCTTGGGATTGCTACTCATTAACTGCGACAAAAACACACCACCCACCAAAACGATCGCAAAGGTGGCGGCTCCTACCAAGCCTAATTTTGCAAAGGGATTAGATGAGAGGGGTTGCTTTGTCTGAACTTCTTGTGGTTGAGAGAGCGATTCTTGTGGCGTTGCAGAGTCTTCTGATTCTTGGGTATCGGGAGAAGATTCTTCTTCAAAGCCGACTAACCTTGACATCCGCGATTCCCAATCAAAAGATTCTACATCTTGTTGGTGAGCATCGGAGGTTAGAGTAAATTCATTTTGAGCAGGTGTTTCCGCAGGAGTTGAGTATTTAGTCATCGTAAAGTTTGATTAGGATTTCCAGAACAATTTTTCTCTTTGATATCACATACATTATAAATTTCTAGTCTGGCTTCACCAAGGCGGTAAGCTGCAAATTGCAATGGTAGTGCTGCATTTGGCAGGGAAGTTGCGGGTTGATCTATTGCTCTAACTAAAATTTGTTTATTAAACGAAGTTGATTTTCCTAACCTATCATAACCGCTAAAAACTAGTTGATTCGCAAACATTTCCACTTTCCACTGTCCATTACCTATTTCTGTAGGTTGAGATATTTTTTGGATTACTAATACATTCTCTGCTCCCCTATTAACATTTTCAAATTGGCTATCTGGATTTAAATTGGTAATTTCTGACTTAAGTTTTTGTTTAAAATTATCAGCTACCAGTTGAGAGGTAATTTCCCAGACTTGCGTCGGCGGCTGTTGATCTGACCAAGTAAGCATTAAGCTCATAGTTTCACCTACAAACCGCCGAATAGCCTCTGGCTGTCGCTCTAAATTTAGTTCGGGGTCTACGGTTATAGCGCGACCATCAACAAGCTGCACTAAACTTTGAGGTGTGAGTTGCCGACCTAACTGCTGTAACATAGACCCGTGAAATAGTAGTAAAAGCAAGGTTAATACATGTAACCCAAATGTTCCTACTGCTAACAGTGGCAATGGGTTATTTTTCCTATTTTCTGGTTTGAGTATTTGCATTAATTTAATATTTATACTATTGATATTTATATAAATTGAATTAGTGAATTAGAAATCTATAAATTTTATTTAGTTCTTATTTGATTTTTTAAAAAACTCTGTAAAACTCGAAAAGGCTAATTTTCTACTACCCAGTACGCGATTAATCGCGTTTTCTCCTTAGTTACTCATCTGATAAAGCTATCAGATGTTTGTCCAGCCCCGCATTGTGTAAATTTATTATTGTCAACGCTGTTGTTGCCATCTAGCAAACATAAATTACGAACTTCATAAATTTCTAATCTATCAGCGCGGACACTATAAATTGCTTTTTGCAAGTTTGTGCCGTTCTCGCCTTGGGGGTTACCAAAATAATCTGCCGCACGTACAAGTAAATCTTTGTTAAAAGGAGTTATAAGTCTTGCACCACCAACTCGGTTTTTTTGAATTAAGTCGGCTACCATACCCACTCGCCACTTACCTGGTGCAATTTGTTTTGGCGGATAAACCCGCTTAATAACTAATTGTGATGTCATAGCTTGGCTAGGATTTTCAGAGAAAACTTCTGCCGGTGTCATTTCTGCAACTGTGCTTAAGAAACCTTTGCGAAAGTCTTCGGATAAGGCAAAACTAGCTACCCAACTGCTGGTACTAACTTTTTGGCTACCCCCTTGAGGTGTTTGAATAAGAACTCCTAAATCTGGTTTGGGGTTTGCAACTTCTTCGATATTTTGTGCTGGTAAGGTTCCAGACCAGCTAAACATTGATATCATCGTTTTGCTGATGAATTGGCGAATTGCTTCTGGATCTCTTGCTAAATCATCGATATTACCTACTGGTTTACCGTCTATTAATTGCACAAAGTTGGGAGGTTTTCTCAGACTGAGTTGGCGAATATTTAGCCCTTGTAATAAGAATAAAAATAAAACTAATATATGTAAACTGAAGGTTGCGATCGCAAAAATTGTCAAAACACTTGCCGTCGTTCTTTGTCTTTTTTCCAGTAAACGCACCATTTACTCACCTCTTCTGCAAAAAACTTCAGTTATTATATATTAATTATAGAGCTATTTTATACAGAAACTTCCGATAACTCAAATTCTAGGCTAATAGCTAAAGTCCGTTTTAACGGATTAGAACCTTTGCTCAGTCGTCTTTAGATGACTTTTGCTATTAGACTCATAATTTATTCTAAGGCGGGCTAAATGAGTATCAAATAGCCCTGATATTAATTACAATTTGCATACAATTCAGCAGTTACGACACTTCTCAAAATTTTATTCATTTTGAATTTTGAATTTTGAATTTATATCCTCTCCCTTACTAAAGAAGCTGTATTGCTGATACCACTGAAGAGTGCAAAACCGCCAGCAGCAGCCACAAGTAACGATAAAATTGGTGCTAAAACTCCCAGAAAAATTATAAACCACATTAAGTCTGGCTCAACAGGAACACTCTTACCTAGTTCATTTATAAAAACTGCTTGACCTGGCCCATTTACAATAACTTTGGCAGTCTCAACAGCAATAATATTGAATGAAATCTTGGCGATTCCAATAGATAAAAATCCGGTTAGCCATGCAAAAATTGGTTTACCAGCTACAGGTAGTAAAGACGCACCTACGGCTATTGGCCCTAAAAGTGCTATCAGTAACATAGTAGCTTCTATCAAATTCTGGAAGGCATATTGCAAGGAAACTAAAAAGTTTTTGATGCTTGTTTGCACTGTAGAACCTAACAAAGAATTAAATGAGGTTTCTGATATGCCACCGACAGAACTAATATTATTTATCTGTTTTACCTTACCTTCTAGTCTACTTATCCAGGCTCTAGATTCTCCGTATTTCAACTTATATTGCCCCAAAAGAAGGTTGATTCTTCTGGCAGCTTCATTAAAGCATATACTTTGTTGTTCACCAGTTAGCGATTGGCAAGGACGCAGAAAAGAACCAGTTACTTCTTCTGCAATACTCATATTCAGTGCTTGTTGGTAAATTTGACCCGCATCTGCTGATACCAGTACTTTCTCATTCACATTGTTTAAAACATACCGTACTCCCAGTGTCAGATTAGAAAGGAGACTTCCTTTACCTGCATTACTTAAGAGAAGCACCACCACAAAAGGCCAGATTAAAGCTGATATTGGACGACTATATTCGTAGGATATTAAGTCTCTGAGGAATTGTATCATAAAAAATAACAGGGTTCCTACCGCAAAAAAAGTACCGAGATTTGTTAGCGCTCCATACAAGGTACTAGTACTGTCAGTGTTATTTTGTAATAAATCCAGCCATTGTTGATTCCAACCATCGGCAATACTTTGGGAAGTTGCGTCACCATTATTGAGAACGTTATTAATGCCTAGTTGGTTGGGTAGTTGGGCAAAAATTAGTTGAATAGCAAGTTGCATTTTGAGTTGATGGGCTGTTTTTTTTAGATTTAGTAGGGTGAGTTAGCGACAGGTAACGCTCCCTACCAAACTGTTTTTTAGATTTGCTGTTAATTTGTAATAAGTTTAAGGATTTTGAAAATTGATTGTATGGAAAATTAGAGTTTTTATATTTTCAAATCCGACTTATCAACTTTTTTTTCACTGGGACTCCGAAACAAATCTAGTTGAGAAGTAGCTCGTAAAAGTCGCGCCGCTTCTGTAGATGTATCTACTCTCCGAGCGCGATTTGCCTCTTCTGCCTGCTGAGAAATGTTTGCTAAATTTAAATTAGAATATTGTAAAGACTGATTCGTTTGTATTGACTGGGCAAATGTTTCGGCTACGATTTTTGCTTGTAATTTTTGCATTAGGATGGTTTCGCTGTTTGGATTTAGCAATGTATTTGCCAAGTTTTGTATACCCTGACATGTTGCTGTTGCTACAGCAGTAGAACCACCACCACTACCACAAGATATAGGTGGTAATGGGTTACTGCCAGAACTAGAATTGTCAACAAGTTCCTCCTGCATACTTTGTAACTTTCCTTGTATCCGACTTTGTGCATTTTTACCAAGAACACCTTCCGCTATTCCACGAGTAATTAAACGATTGAGTTCATTACCAACTAAATTTCCCCGTACTGCTGCATTATTTTCAAAGCGGCTTGCTCTAGACTCTGAACTATGAGATTTCTGACTCAGAGAGTTGTTAATCACCTCATTACGAACCTTTTGTCCCGCAGCGATGGGGTTAGGTATTTTCAATTCTCCTTCGTTACTAGCCTCAGTGAGAGCCTTTTGACTTTCTAACTCTAGAGGGTTTAAGTTTTCGCTTAGATTATATCGAAAGTAATCTTGTAAATCTTTGGAATATGATTGAAAATCACTCCAAACTTGGCCTACTAGCGTTTGGTCTTGTTGTGCCATTACTGGTAGGATTGCCAGGGATAGCAACGTAAGAGTAAAAATGGTAGTTTTTCGCATACATTTGTGCCTAAAAAAGGTAGACGACATTAATTAGCAAGTCATAAATTTAGCTTTTTAACTATAGCGGTTCTCGACCCCGTGAGGTACAATTTGACCTCACTTCCATTCCTCTCTCCTTTTAGGAGAGAGGCTTTGAACTGTTCCCCCTTCCCGCTTCGGGAAGAGGGTTAGGGGATTAGGTCTATTTGCATACTTGTACCTCACCGGATTGAAAATGGCTATATGATTTATAACTTTTTGAATCACGTTAACTGCTTACAGAACCCGATTAACTACTACGCAGATTAGCCACTAACTGACGTGCAAATGCAGAAATGGCTTCATATTTATCGCTATGAAGCTGCATCATTTTACTACGTGCAGTTTGTTCAGAGGGGTTATTAGCAACTGCTGCCAATTGTTCGTAACCTGGATAATAACGACAGAATGTATAAATACCGTTATCATCTAACAACCATTGGCTATAAACGCCTTCTTTGCGGGGAAAGAAGCTTTCTGAGGCATTACGAGCAATAATGTTGCGGGGATATTTTAAGATATCTGCAAAACTATCAACTGCAACTGGTTGAATGCGTCCAATCAATCGTGTTGTCAAGTTTTGCAAAATCTTAGATGCAGCTTTAGATTTGGCAATTGTATCAGGATCTTGTCCTGATAAGATGACTCTGATACCGGCTTTAGCGCCGTTTGCACAAACTCTGCCAACCAAGTCAGAAATTTGCTCGAATTCAAATAGAATTGGTGCTTCGTCAATGAAGAATATAGAAGCTGGACTACCTAATGCGCGTCGTAATGCTGCTGAATAGGCACTCAGAGATAGTACGGCTGCATCTTCACTATCTGATAGGTTTCTCAGAGCAAAAACTAAAAGTTGTGCATCGGTAGGAAAGCTAGATGGTGCAGAAATCGCTTGTCCCACGCGGCTAGAAAGCCAAAATCGCAAGCGCAGCTGAATTTGACTAAGGGCGTCTTCTACTCTGCCAGTTAAAGTATTTAGCTGCAAGTGTTCTGATGAACAGAAAAACAGAAAATCTTTTAAGGTAGGGGTTTTCAGCCAAGCCTGAGTGCCAAATCCCCCCGCCATCGCTTGTCGATATCGCTCTTTGATGCCCTCATCAGCAAAGAAGGCTTCTAAAGCTAAATTGAGGAGCGATCGCACGGTTTGCGATAAAATTTGACTTTCAGTCGATGATCCTAAAACCATTGTCATCAACGCTGATTCTAGGAAGGCGGTATAATCGTTAAAGCGATCGCGCTGTTGTTCTGGATCTAGCGATCGTAAGTCTGGCTGTTCAAATAAGTTATTCGATTGTTTGGAGATATCAAAGTACGCTCCATTAGCCCCCATAAACTCTGTGTAATCAGTGAAAGTAGATGTCCCATCAGGTTTCGGGAAATCTAATGCCACAACCGGAATCCCATGCGCCAAAGCCTGAGTTAAAATCCCTGATACCAACACCGATTTACCAGCACGAGTTGTCGCAAACAAAGCTAAATTTTTGTGTTGATTAAACAAATCTAAATGTACCGGTGTTCCGCCTTCTTCAGCAATCAACTCAAAACCTTGTCTATCACCTCGTTTTGTTAAAACTAAAGGCATTAATCCGGGAACTTCACTTGTTAAATATAGCTGGCGACGATTGAAAGGTGTCGCTAACAAACCTTCCCAAACTATTGGGAGAGTTTGCAGCCAAATTTTCCAGGCGTACTCACTTTCCCTAATTACTTTTGCTGGACGTTGAAAACAGTTTTCAATATATCTTGTTGCCTCATCTAATTTATCGACAGTTGGACGATGTACCAAAATCACGATACTCGTATAAATCGGAACTGCACCTTCAAATAATTGTTCTTGTGCTGCTACCGATTTCTTCAACTTTAATTGCGCGTTGACATCAATAGTTTTACTTTTTTCTTGAGCCATGATTGTTGTCATGTTTGACTGTTTCAAGACTCGTTGTAAAGTAGTTTTCACCAATGCCGGATTTGCCGCAGTCAACTCACAAAAAATTTCTGTATCTACTACTGTTTCTCTGGCCAACAGTTCCCATAAATATCGCAGTTGAGTAGATTTATTTGGCCAACCTCCGGGTTTTTCCAGAAATGACATTACGCCAATATAACGATTGTTAACATTGACCCAACGGCGATCGGCACAAGGTACGCTAGACTCCATCAGCAAAGTTGTGCCGTGGATATTGTCTAGAAGCAATTTAGTACTAGCTAAATCTGAATTAACTTGCTCGTGCAACCCTTCTTCATCTAAAGTCATCAACTGGGGAATAGGTATTGGCTGCGTATCATTAAACCTTTTCCAGATTCCCTCCCAGAGTTCATCAGCTTTTAAAGGTTTGACATCCAATCCCATTTGGTTAGATAAAATTTGTTCCCAGCGTAAAAAACCCTGCTTGTAAGCATTTATTATCAGCGTTTCAATGCGCTGGTTTTCTACTTCTGAGAGATCCCCTTTGAATTTTAACCACCATGATTCAGCTCTAACTAAAAGTTTCTCTATCCAATCATCTGCATTTTTAGAGTTGGATTCAATGGTGTAAGTGACATAAATCCGCAAAAATTTCGGCTTACGAACACCAGATATAGTTAATTCTTTGATTCTGGCTCTTTCTGCCATCAACAAATATTTGATATCTCGTGATGGTGCATTTCTGATTAGCGATACTAATTCTTTTTGACGCTCTTTGTCTGAACTAAAAGACCCCAAATGCAGTGTCATTCTTTCACCGCTAGGAATGTCTTTCAATCCGGCTTCAATGTTATTAAAAAGTGTATCGATTTGTTCAGGTCTTAAAGTGGTATGAATTCCCTTACAGTCAAAACCAAAAACAAAGCAAAACCGATCTCTTTGAGTGCCTTTTGTCAAAAGATAAGCGCCAATATCACGTCCATTCATTGCCACACGTAGCATTGTCGCCAAGTGCAAGGCATCTTCAAATGGTGTTAATCTACCTTCATTTCCGGCGACGCCGACGCTTTGTTTTCCGATTTTTTGCTTCATGGTTAACTTCCAATAAGCTTTGATAACGAGCAAAGCCTCTTGTCCAAGTGGGAACGCCTATAAATTTACTTAAAAAACTCCAACTCCTACCACCAGTTAAGATCCACCAAGTTCCGATTCCCCAACCAGTCATTAGTACTGTCCACAACCACTTTTGAAATTCTTCTTGGAAAAGACCGCCAAAAATTCCATTGATAATAAAATAGGAGGCTAAGGCAATTACCGTCCAAGGAAGTATTTGATCGGCAGGGATTGGCCCTAATGAGGGTTGGCTTCCTAGAACCTGATTGACTGGACGAAATTCTTGTTCCCGCTCTTGAGACATTTGAAATATGAAATATCTAAATTATTTACTGCCCTTGTTGTGGGCCAAGTATAAAGCGTGTGAGTACATCAGCAATGGTAACAGCAACAACGACTAATAGAGGAGTTCTGGCAATACTTTGCCAATCTTCATCCTTACGCACTGCGTTAATCACACCAACTAGGGAGATTGCAATATAGAGTAAGAAAATCGCCCGCAACACACTAAATATCAAAGTTATTGGGGCGCTTGCATCACGAACTCCTGTTGGATCCCTAAACTGATTTTTGAAATAGTTTTCAGCTTGCACAAAAAACTGTGCTTGTGCAGGGGCTGCAAACCAGTCTAACCAATACAAGCTCAGAATTACGGCTGCTGCTAAAATTTGTAATATTATTAGCGATCGCCTTGGTAAATTCACTTGCTGCCCAATTTGCTGGGTGATAACTGCAATTAAACTAGCAACTAGTAAACAAAAAAGCAAAATAGGACTATTTAAGCTAATAACGCTTATAAGTACAGCACAAGCAATCAAAAAGGGTACAGATTCCCCCAGAATAATCAAGCTGGATTTCAGCCCCAGTCTTAACTTATGAGATCCTTTGAGTGCGCTACCAGTTAAAGCTTTGAAAAAGTTTCTCTTGTGAGAACTTTGTCTAGACATTGCTAATTTTCCTATGGTGTACTTGAGTGTTTATTGTCTAAAAACTTACAATAAATTTACAATTAAATCAATTTAACATGATTTAACATTTATTTTTAATAAAATTATAAATTTTCCAGGAAAATGTTACCTTGGATACAAAATATTATTCATTTAAGTTAATTAAATATTAATTTTGGTTCTAATGGAAAATATGCATGGTTTGAGAAACTAGGTTTCAAGCTTAAAACCAGAACTGCTACGACCCTTTTAAGCTCTTTGTATCCTAGCGCTTTTGCCTCAATTAGAGATTGGTAAATCCGGTAGAAAAGCGAGACAATGCTTGGGAGCATAGCTACAAGTTCTATAAGAAACATTTTATTACTCCAACCTACCGTTTTATAAGGATAATACTTTATAAAACATACTACATTAATTGCTACAAGGTTGGGGGAGTTCACAGCGTTGTAGCTAAACTATCCCATCTGCACAGTCCTTTGGGAATAATTCTGGAGATTTATTATGTTAACATTACCAATCGATGTGTTTAATTTTAGTCTACCGTCACTAGCAGAAAATAGACTACGCTTTATACTTTTGGCTAAATACCGCAATTCTATTTGATTTTTGAGAAAATACTTAAAGGTTATTAAGTTATGTTTGCGACTAAGTGCAGGTGGCGTCATCTGGATAAAATCAATAACAAAGTTTATTAAACTTACGCATTGACAAGAAATACCAAATAAAGTTTAAAAATCACATTTTTACGTAAGCGTACAGCATTGCTATGCCCCCATAGTATGGGCTATTTGCGATCGCAGGATAATTAACAAAAGCCTAAAACAACTTATTAGCTAAATTTCTCAGCTATATTTTACGAAGCCTACGCAACTAATAAAATGCTGAAATAACGTATTTCCACTGATACACACGTTAACTAATTTGTAAACTGCTTAAATTATAAAATACTTATTAACACCTCTAATAAAAGGCTTAATTAATAAGGAAAACCATATACAAGTGAAAGCTTTGGTTTTTCTCTGTTGACAAAATAAAAACGTTACAAAAACCACTTTTAAAACACCTCTAAATTCCATAAATATATTTAAATTCCTTAATCATTTCATAATAGAATCATGACTTTTGCTTTACCTTAACATTCTAGTGTTGATTTTGTTAGCGAAATTTAACAGCTATTAGCTATAGCATTTTTCAAAGATTCGTATAATCATGACTTTCTTTACTTAGCATCTTAGTAGTAGCTTGTGGCAAACTGCTGTGCATCTACATTAAAGAAAGTGATTCTCGTAATTTCAGATAAAATTGCCATCCTAAATTAAGTAAGTGGGTAAAATTAAACATGGCTTTTTAACAGGGAATAAGAGACTGATAACGTGAATTTAGGCATGATTCATAGCATTTAGTAATTACTCCCTTAATACGAAAGCAAGTGAATGTTTATTTATATAAACTTACTTGAGAATGTAGAGCTTTTCACTAGCAAAAATATGTATGTAAGCGAGTCGATTAGCAATAGCTAAATGCACTCTATATATTTAGTTTTTTGCTTTTTAATTGGTTTGACTGACCAAGATCCAAGTCCTCGGCGGATTAAACTCGTAGTCAATGATCCAACAGCTGCAAATGCTTACCCCCTTGTTAGCGCATCTTACCTGGTATTTTATGACAAATACGCAGACGTTAAGGTAGCAAATGGGATTAAAGGATTCATCGGCTGGGCTTTAGGAACCACCGCCGCGGACAATATAGCTACAGATCGTGGCTATGCTCCTCTTCCAACTGCGATTAAAACTCTGTCTAATGGTGTTGTCAATACTTACGTGAATGATGCCTTGAATCCATAATTGCGTGAATACCATTTTTGGTTTTAACCGCCCTTGCCTCCTTTAGATTTATAAATATCTTAGACAGGATATGAAGATGATGCCCCGGGATTATATTTACAATCCTGGGGATTTATTTAAGCGATTATTTATGTCAATAACTCGTAAAGATGCTCTTAATTTTTAGAAAATATAAGGCAATAAATAAATGGGTATAAATAAATATCAGAGAGTTTGTGATTGCGATCGCTTTTAGGCGTTTTAATATTCTACGAAATGAAGCGATCGCAATAACTATTTATTTTTTAGCTATGAGTAAGCTTAGTAAAAATTAAAACTACTTAATAAATATATTTCCTAATCTAAAAATCACAATTGAATACAACCCTACCGTTCTGGGTAACGCAATATGTATGGGTCAGAGGAGTTAAAAAAAGTTCAACGATCAACTATGTTATGATCGGGTATGTTGAGAAATATTTTCGGTCATGTGACTGAGTATATGGACGCCTCTCCGAATCTAAATCTCTACACAATTTGATTCTAGAGGTGTTTTATGTCAGTTTATTTTGCTGTATTGGAATACACTGGGTGAAACTGGTACATCTAACAGATAGTAAACTAGAATGCTACTTACTTCAGCTAGATTTATATCTCCGACTTATTGAAGAAGCCGAGGATGTGGGCAGTAACTTTTGATTAAGTAAGTGGGATTGGACAGCAAAGTGCATCACAAACCCAGACAACATACGAATAATACTTGAACTTATGCCAACGGATATAATTACCCGTCCTGAATCCCTGACAGAAGATTGCTTTTTTACTTATGCCCTTGGGACTGATTTGCATGATACTAATTCGACTGCCCAATATTTACGCAGAATCAGGAAAGAAGATAAACCCTATATCGACATAGCTGTTTCTCCCAGGCCGGGCTATCGATTTGAGGTCTGCCTTATCCCTGTTGAAGGGTTCGCTCAAGAAACAATATTGACAAAAGATGGGTTCGCCAAAGCTTTAGCGATTATTTGTGCTGTATCTAACAAAGCTAGGAAGCGATTCCCCTCAGGAAATGGACAAGAAATTGTCCGGTGTCAATTTAGCAACTTAGCTGATGCAGTCGCTGTAGCGAACAGATTGTCTGCATTACCATCTGATATGTATGAAACTCTCGCCAAGGTGTCAAATACCTTGTAAGATCGCGTCCGCTTGAAGATTTATTATTAGGACTGACGCGAAGACATTTTAATGGTAAGTAATTAGACGGATAAAAGAATAAAAAACTCAATGGTTCGTATTTAATCTGTTGAGAAAAGACTTGTTATACAAGGCTTTTGACCCTAGTGGACAATTTTCCTGTTTTTGCACACTGACCCATAATTCAAAGTGAGTTTTTTTTATGCCTATAAGCCCTTTGCGTGAAGAACCTCGTAACCAGCGAGCGCCTGTAATTCGTACAAGTAATGAGTTTATTCTCTTAGAATGGTTAAAGTCAACTGGTCGTTTAATAGAACGGGAACATCAAGAATCTGAGTATTTAAATGAAGTAGAAGAAATTTCAGAAATGATAGACCTTGACGATATTCCTTACGATCATGACGATGATGATGGTGACATGGATATAGAAGGGTAGTACCGCTACGCAAAAGTCAAAAGTAAAAAATCCTGTATTTTAAGGCTTTGAACGATTGAGAATAGTATCTTCATTTCTGCCACGCTGTACTAGTAGGGTAATTCGTAATTCATAATTACCCTAGGCATTTCATTGATTTGGAATGTGTAATTTGTTTATCCGGAAAGGTTAAGAATCCCGACTTTTTAAAGAGGTCGGGATTCTTAGTATTAAAATGCAGTGTGTTTAATTTTTGGACTTGAGTAATAGATAAAATAATTGTCCATTGCTGACTGTGACACCAGCGCGATCGCCTGCTAATTTACCAGTACCTAAAAAATAATCTACCCTACCTGCACCTTTAATTGCACCTCCGGTATCTTGGTCAAGAACATAGCGACTAACGATGCGCTCCTCCATTTTTCCGGTAGGATTAACAAAGGGAATGGAAGCGCGAATCAACGCTAAAGCACCAGGAGGCATGAGGGATTTATCTGTAGCGATAGAACGCTCTGCTGTTAGTGGTACGTTAATAGAACCTTGGGCTGGTTCACCGTGATTTTCTTGAAAAAAA
This sequence comes from uncultured Nostoc sp., assembly GCF_964245445.1. Taxonomy (GTDB): domain Bacteria; phylum Cyanobacteriota; class Cyanobacteriia; order Cyanobacteriales; family Nostocaceae; genus Nostoc. The sequence goes on along the minus strand of NZ_CAXTNE010000001.1, from coordinate 70,512 downwards.
ACAAAACTGCGATCGCGCGGAATATAAATATTTAATTCTTGGGGATGCTTTTGAAAATAGTCGAGAATAATTGGCATAGTTATACCTTCTAGCGGTAATTTGCCATCATTCACTAATTCTCGGCCAATGCTTGTATAGTTATAAGCGTTATTACCAGCATAGCCGATTGCTGTTTGAGTACCATCAGGAAGCTGAAGTCTCGCTGAACCTTCAATTTGAGCTAGATATGGTTCGAGGCGATCGCGAAACCAAAACAACTCTAATCCTCGTAATTTTCCTTTTACGCTTTGTAAACCATCTGCTCCTTCTAATTCTTCGCGGGTAGGATGAGGCTTAGACCAGGAGTTTAAATCAGGAGGTAATCGATAAACAGGATAACGATATTCTGGTGTGGGGACGCGACTGGCTGCGTAAAGCGGTTCATAATAGGCGGTGAATAAAACGGAACCTTTGGTGTCTTTACCGACTGACTGGTAAAGAACAAATTCCCGCAGGGTAGCTTGATATAATTCTGTTGCAGAATTAGTTTTTAGTAGAAGTTCGCGGAATCTTTTCAAGCTTTTAATGACGCGATCGCGCCTAATCTCAGCTACCGGATAGTTTTGATAAGCAGCCGCAGCATTAGCCGTTTGCAGGTATTGAAGACTGCGAGCGATCGCACTTATCAGCGCCTTTTTGTCTGGTATTTCTCCATAGACAAGTTCATCAAAACAAGAGGCATCACCTTGACAACAAGTGATTGGTAACCTCCGAATTAATGGTGCTTTTTGCTTTTGTGCAGTCAAAGAAACTGGTATATCCCACTTTTTCACGCGACATTCAGGCGGGCTAAGTTCCTGATGCGCTAAAGATTGCATACGCACCAGGAAAATTGACAAAATTACAGGTAAGCTGATGGCGAGAACTTGGTTAAACTTTCCTAACCCAGTAAGTATTTTTCTCATCAAAATTCAAATTTTTGATATTATCCCACTTCCCTAAAATTCAAAATTAATGTAATTTGACAACACTAAAATCTTTCCCTAGTTCCTACTCCCTATTCCCTATTCCCCACTTATTATTCATTCATATTCCGGTAAGTTGCAACAGCTGAAGGTGAGATGCGATTCAAATATCGGAATATCCAATATTTAAATATAGTATCTAAAATTACTGGAAATGTCGCAATAAATAAGAAAATAAAATCTCGATTTGCTGGTAATCCCCAATGACGCGATACACCTTCTAGAAGTACTTCCCAGCCATGAGGAGAGTGGAAACCTACAAATATATCAGTAAACAAAATAATGATAAATGCTTTAGCACTATCACTAAGTCCATAGACAATCCGATCAAAGAAATCTTTAATCACAGCAATAGAAGATTTGCTGACGAGTAAAAGCCAGATAAAAGCACCCACCGAAAAAATATCTGCAAAAACATTTTTGATAGCATTAGAGCTTTCGTGACGAAATTCTTCAGCAAGCTCAACCGCCCTCTTTTTCATTTCAACTTCTATCTGTTCAGGCAACAGTGGCGGGGCATTTTTAATGAAATTTTCAAACTGGAGTTTTTCTTCAAATCTTTGTAATTCTCCTAGTGCTTCCTCTTCCATTTCGGAATTTAGAAATACTTGCATTTGCTCAGTGCCTCTAAACTCCTCAACAACTGGCCCTACTACAAAAGCTTTTGCTATCTGATGCGTCAGAAGTGGTACGATAATTAATAGTAAAATAAACCTAATAGATATTATTGTTCTTCTTTGAGCTTGACGAAAACTTTGGATTACTTCTTGTTCTGAATTAGGATCTAATTCAACTTGCAGACGAGTGATAGTACTTAAAATAGAGCGGGGTAAAACACCTGTTGTATCGACTTTACCCTTTGTTTTTTTCTCCCAGTCTTGAGTTGGTATTTTGGGTGGTAGCGTTGGATTATTGACGAGCAGCGATTTGTCGTCAGATATCACAGGGTTAACTGCTAGATTTTGAGGTTGAACCACTAAAGCTTTGGAATTTCTTTGATCGGAAAGTGTTGTGTATTTGGATATAACTTGATCGATAAAGTTAAGCTTTTCCAAAACCAAAGAAGGACTAAGATACTCTATACCTGTTTTTTCGGCAGCTTTTTGATTCTCTTCATTTAAAAACCAACGGCTTGCTTTCAACTCTGTAAGCCGCATCCTCACAGTTTTTAATAGCTTTTTTAGGTCTGACTCAAAATAATCCATCACGCTGTTACTGTACATGGCTGAGTCAATGTCTATTTTATTACCACTGAAATGCTTGTCTTCTATTTCTTTAATCTTTAATGCTGCATCGTAAGCTTGATTTAAAGAACGTTCAGGAGTTTGTAAGTACCATCGGTAAGTATCAAGTAAGAAAGAATAGATTTTTTGGCTAAAAACAGAGTTTTTCATTGGAGACAATCATCCAGCATTATTTGGTAACTATTAACCTTAAGTTAACGCACGAGGTATACTAGCAAATCTACAAGGAGAAAGTTTGTGGTTTCTCATTCGGTTTGGATTGTTGGCACTAGCCGTAGTGGTAAGACAGCTCGCTTGGTAGAGCAATTTTGTAGTTGGGTACAACCTGAGAAGCAATACACTGAATCATTTTATACTAAAAAACCGGGGCGTAAAAAAGGCGTTCATATACCCGAATTTTTATATCTTAAACAAACAGAGCCAGGAGTTTTAGTCTTAGCTGCTAATGATGATAATCGTCGAGAATTGGGAGATATAATTGTTACATCTACCTTGGGGAAATATCCGGTGCGTGCTAAGACACCGCTAGGTTTTTTTCAGGATGAAGTTATTTTATTTTGGCCATTGCTAATTAACTCGTTGAACCTGAAAGCACAGTTTCCGGTAAGATTGCGCCCAGAAACGGAGCAAGAGCTAGCAACTAAACTCTGGCGTCCCCAATTAGACGAAGAAATTTTACGTGTTGCGGGAGTGAATGAATCTCGCTTAGTGCGTCGCATTCTAGACTTATTGCAATTAGCAGCTTACAGTGGTGTACCTTGCGAAGATATTGCCCAGATTTTGACAAGGGGTCTAGGGGAAAATACTACAACTTTAGAACCGGAATTTCTCGCCTCTTTGCTCCTAGATTGGCGTAACTGGTGTTTAGAGAGGGGATTACTAACTTATGGCATTATTACTGAACTGTATAGTCAGCATTTATTAAGCGATCGCAATTACCAGCAGCACCTAACTAAACGCTATCAAGCGGTATTGGCGGATGATGTAGATGATTATCCTAGCGTAGCGCGTCTTTTGTTTGAGTTGCTATTAGATCAAGGTGCAGTCGGGGCGTTTAGTTACAATCCCGATGGTGCAGTGCGATTGGGATTGGGAGCAGACCCTAACTACCTAGAAGGGTTAGCAGAACGTTGTCGAGTAGAAATCTTGACCGGGCCCCCTCCAGAGTCCCTTGGTGAGCAAGCTAAAGAGATGGTGGAATTACTCACAGAACCTATGGTACTGTTGAGCTTACCAAAAACGGTGCATTCAATTCAAACTACCTCCCGCGCCCAACTATTGCGGCAAACAGCAGAAGTAATTGCTGATGCCATTCAATCACAGCAAGTGCAACCAGAAGAAGTGGCGATTATTGCACCGGGTTTAGATGCGATCGCTCGTTATACTTTAGTAGAAATCCTGGTTAAGCAAAACATTCAAGTAGAATCGCTCAATGACCAACGTCCGTTAATTAGTTCACCCGTTATTCGCGCATTACTTACCATGCTGGCACTAGTTTATCCCGGCTTGGGACGCCTGGTAGATCGGGATGCCGTGGCAGAAATGCTAGTTGTCTTGAGTAGGAAACAACAACCACCAGAAAACTCTACAGACGCGATTAATCGCGTCTCTACCGATATTGATCCGGTACGCGCTGGTTTGATTGCAGATTACTGCTTTGTACCGCATCCCGATCGCCCCAACTTGCTACCAGTGTCAGCCTTCGAGCGCTGGGATAGAATCGGCTATGCAGCAACTACAGCATATAATGAGATATTGCAGTGGTTAGAACAGCAGCGATCGCAACAAGAACTGCGGTTAATTCCCAGTCCCATTTCCCTCTTAGACAGGGCAATTCAACGCTTTTTGTGGAATGGTAGCAATCTCCCCTACGAACAACTAGCAGCATTACGAGAATTATTAGAAACCGCTCAACACTACTGGGAAATTGACACCAGACTACGACAAATTAGCCCAACTGAGACAACACCTCAGACAACTATTATCGAATTCATTCAACTACTGCGACGTGGTACAATCACCGCCAACCCTTACCCTGTACGTCCCATCGGTGGAGCCAGAAAAGCTGTCACCTTAGCAACCATATTTCAATATCGATCTAGTAGGCGATCGCACCGTTGGCATTTTTGGCTGGATGCTGGTTCACCTCTATGGGCGAAAGGTGGTGCAGCAACTTTGTTCGGTGCGCCGTTTTTTCTGCAAGACAGGTTAGGCGAACCTTGGACAGCAGAAGATGAGAAATTGGCAGAAGAACAAAGACTGCAAAGGATTTTGACAGATTTATTGTCTCGTGTATCCGAGAGAGTTTATTTATGTCACAGCGATTTAGCCGTAAATGGACAAGAGCAACTAGGACCGCTATTACCCTTAGTCAATGCTTGTGTAACGGTTATTTCTGACGCTACTGCTAAGTAAGCCTCAGATTTCTAACTTCTTTAAAAAGTTGGGGATCTTATTGTAAAATATTTGTTTATACTGAGTAATAATTGTCATTTTTTTAACATTAAAGTTTGGGGTTGATCTTTGCAAATTTCGAGACTGTGGTTGAATTGGAACAGGAGAACGAGCAGGGACTTGATCGCGCCTTAAGAGCAAAGGAATACTGAAAAGTCCCAAAATGATTACTACTCCGGTCATTATCCAAACCATTAACCTATTTGGTTTATAATCTGCTCGTTCAATTTGCCAGAAAACTTGATTGTATCGCCACGCAGCTAACGCAACAGTCAAAATTCCAGAAATTACCAAAGCCAAACCCAAATTTTCCGAAGTGGATAATGGATTTACCGGAGGTTCTTGTTGAGTAATAGCAATATTCAACTGGCGCAGAAATATACCAAATCGCGTAATAGCAAAACCAAAGCTAATCAATGCAATAGAAGTGCGTAGCCAAGCAAGAAAAGTACGTTCGTTCGCTTGATGCTCCCTTTGACGATCAATTTTTGGTATTTTATCCATGAGTATCTTCTGACGCCAATTTACCTTTGAAAAGTATTCATAACACTGATAAATAGCATGAGCTAGCGCCACAAGATCAATACAGCCCAGTGAGGACTCTGAGAAAACCTCAAGCGATGCCAGAATCTTTACCTTAAACAGCAAAAAGGCTTACACTTACCGCTTGATCGGAAGTGTTGAGATGGATTGTGCGTGATACCATAGTCTTAGGGACGTAAAAAATCCATGAAAACTGAGGCAATCCCCAATAAATTGGAAAGCCGATCCTGTACCGAACAGTGTAGGTAGTTCACAATAGTAAATAAGGTAAAGATATATATCAGAGTCAAAATCAATGGCACTATTCGGATTTGGCAAAAAGGCAGTTATGCCCACACTTGAGGAAGCTTTGCCAGGAAGGGCACAATCTATCTCAGTACCTGCGGCTCATTATGTCAACAAGAATCCCTTACAACCCCCTTATTCCGATGGATTAGAGAAGGCAATTTTTGGCTTGGGCTGTTTTTGGGGTGCAGAACGCAAATTCTGGCAACTTAAAGGAGTTTACACCACCGCAGTGGGTTACGCTGCTGGATTCACACCCAACCCCACTTATGAAGAGGTATGTAGTGGGCGAACAGGTCACAATGAAGTGGTGTTAGTTGTGTTTGATCCCAAAGTAATTAGTTATGCCGAACTGCTCAAAGTCTTTTGGGAAAGCCACAATCCAACCCAAGGGATGCGCCAAGGTAATGATGCTGGCACTCAATACCGTTCGGGAATTTATGTATATTCCGAAAATCAAAAGCAGCTAGCAGAAGCATCGCGGGAAGCTTATCAGGAAGCCCTCAACGGTGCAGGTTATGGCAAGATTACTACAGAAATCTTGGATGCGCCGGAATTCTACTACGCCGAAGCTTACCATCAGCAATACCTGGCTAAAAATCCTAACGGGTATTGTGGTTTAGGAGGGACAAACGTATCTTGTCCCGTGGGTGTAGTTGAATCGCAAGTTAGTAGTTAGACATGAGTTCGACGAACCTCTCCCTGTCTTGAACTAAAGTTCAAGTCTGTCCCTCTCCGAGTCGGAGAGGGATATGTTTTGTCTATTTAAGAATATTTGTAGGTTGGGTTGAGGTTCAGCTAAACAATTTAATAATAAATCACTTGGCGATGACAGTTTCGTAAAGTGTATTAGCGATCGCATCAAGTACAGAAAGTATTGGGATGGTGCATCAGCCAAAGGCATAACGCACCTTATAAGATTACGAATTACGAATTAAATAAGCTATGCGTTTTAACACTTTGACAACAGTATGTAGGTCATCCCCACGATTTAGTGACAGTGTGTAAGATAATGCATATCTCGGTGTACCCTGTTTTGTCAACTTAATAAATTGAAATTCCCGACCATTGATTACAAAACCATAGGTAGGTTTATCATTACCAGCATTAGCCAACATATAAGCTAATGCTTGAGGAATTCCTACCTCCAAAGAATAATCTGCTCGTTTTGCCTCAATAACCAAAACCCAAAATGGAGGATGGAACACCAAGATGTCAATACGTCCTCTGATAATCGTGCCTTCGTCTTCAGAAGAGATTTTTACCTCTTGTTCTGAGGCAATGTAGAAAGGCGGTTGATAAAAACCTGCTTGACGCAATTGTGGAGATAGCACCACCATTTTGACTAGAGGTTCCAAAACAGGATATTTCGATAGATGCAAATATTCTGCCTTGACTTCGTTGAGAGATTCCTTTTCTAAGTCACTCAACTCAAGTAAATCATCCCGCCATTCTGAAAAAAATCTTCGTTGTCTGCAAGTTGTAGGCCAAATTCATCAATCAGTTGGGCTAGGGTGATATCTTTTCCTTGAAGAATTTAAACCATTTGTTGAACCCTTATACTTATCTGGCTAAAAAATCTTCGCTTGATATTTACCCAAAAGGCTTACCTACAGTGCAGATTTGAGTAGAGCGATCGCTCGAACCCACATCATAATACTAATCGGCCCTCCAATTAGAATACCAGCGATCGCCCAGCCTCTTTGATGCGCTTTGAATTGTTCAATACTGTTCCACCGTCTACTTTTCCAAGCCCATTCATTGCCTTTTGCACCGAATGCGATCGCTAGAAACAATGAAAATTTTGGTATAAAACAGAACACGCCACACCAGACTTGATTCGGCCACATCCACAACCAAGGCATGAGAAATGCGCCCCAGTTCCAACCGAGAATTTCCTCTGGGACTGTTTCATTGTGATTATTTATCCCACATCCAGAATTGTTGATTATTTCTTTTAACGGCAAAAGCTGATTTTTGTTTGCGGATTTGATAGCCAAACGAGATTTGAGAACATTCAGCGCTTCGCGGGAATTAGTAAATCGTTGTTCTGGAGCAGGTTCTATCAACTTTTGTAGCCAACTGACAAAACTGGGACTCAAGTTAACTCGGTCTACAAATTGCAGTCGCAAATCCTGCTGGGGTAAATCAGAGGGGGAAGTTCCTGTTAACAAATGAATCAGAGTCGCACCCAGTGCATAGAGGTCTGAAGCCGCAACTGCTCGACCACCAAATTGTTCCATTGGGGCATAACCATAAGTACCGACAACGGTAAAAGTAACGCCCTCTCTTGCCGCTTTATCCTGAACTGCACCAAAATCAACTAAATAAATCCGATTATCTTCGCCCCAGATTAAATTACTTGGTTTAATATCTCTATGCAATACCCCTGGATTCAACTCATGTAGATAGATGAGAATATTTAAAACCTCAACAGCAATTTTTCTAGCTCGCTTTTCACTAAACCTTTCGCCAATAGCAAGTTTTTCCTTGAGCGACTCACCAGGAATATATTCTTGTATTAAGCCAAACCAGAGTGTGCGATCGTCGATACAAAAATAATCTATATATCGAGGGATACGAGGATGATTTAGCTGTTTAAGAATTTGTGCTTCCCTCTCAAAAAGCTTCAAGTCATCCCACTGGACAGTACCGCCAAAGGCCAAAAGTTTGACTACAACGGTCGAATTTTCGCCATCAGAGGCTTGTAAATCCTTCGCTAGCCAAGTTTGACGAATTCCATTGTTGCCGAGTTGGCGCTGAATTTGATAACGGTCTTGTAATATCTGTTCTGCTTGCAGCATCTGACACCTGCTGGCAATTTACTCTGATTCCCTTATATTCAAGGATAGTCATTATTTAGAGAAATTGTGGGAGCCAGATAATTTTTTGAAAAGAGAGTACCTAAGCCGTGAAAAAATTTGAACACTTCATGAATTTGAAGAAGAGTACTTCCGCAAACACCCGGAAGAAATCGACGATTATTTGACCGAGATATTTCAGGAATATGCAGAAGACAACGATTACGGTACGTTGTTGGCATCCTTGCGAGTCGTTGCTTTTGTACGGGAAATTAACCAGATAGCTATTTTAGGTGATTCTACAGATAATTTTTGCGATAGTAAGCTTGATATTCCGCAGACAGCAGAGGTTCCCACCAATCACGATGATTGAGATACCATTCAACTGTTAAACGTAAACCCTCAGCAATTGTTACTGAAGGTGTCCAACCAAGCTGAGTTTTAATCTTGTTCGCATTAATTGCATATCTCCGATCATGTCCGGGTCTATCCTTGACAAAAGTAATCAACTGCTTTGCCGGACGCACTGGTAAATCAGGTGCTAATTCATCCATTATCTGACACAAAAGCTGCACCAGATTGAGATTTTCCACCTCATTATTGCCACCAATATTGTATGTTTCCCCTGGTTGACCGTGATTGATTACCACATCTAAAGCACCACAATGATCGCCCACATAAAGCCAATCGCGCACATTTTTACCATCACCATAAACAGGTAATGGCTTACCTATCAAAGTGTTGATACACATCAGGGGAATTAGCTTTTCAGGAAACTGATAAGGCCCGTAATTATTAGAGCAATTTGTGATAATTGTCGGGAGGTTGTAAGTATGGTAATAAGCACGCACTAAGTGATCGCTACCGGCTTTCGAGGCTGAATAGGGACTATTGGGAGCGTAAGGCGTAGTTTCACAAAAAGCTGCATCATCTGGGCCCAAACTACCGTAAACTTCATCAGTAGAAACGTGTAGAAAACGGTAATCAGATGGCTGTGCTTTTGCTTCCCAATGTTTCCGAAAAGCTTCTAGCAGCGTGAAAGTTCCTACCACATTAGTTTGAACAAAAGCAGCCGGCCCAAGAATTGAACGATCAACATGAGATTCAGCAGCAAAATGGGCGATGGTATCTATATTTTCGGTTGATAATAACTCGTCTATGATCGTGCGATCGCAAATATCCCCCTCTACAAACCAAAAATTCTCTCTTCCCTCAACCAGCGCCAAATTCAGACGATTTCCCGCGTAGGTAAGCGCATCCAACACCACCACTCGGTCATCTGGATAAACCTGACACCAATGATGCACAAAATTCGCCCCAATAAACCCCGCACCTCCAGTAACTAATAACCGCCGACTCATTCCATTTCCTCTCTTCTCTGTGTGATCTGTGCGCCTCTGCGGTTCTTTTCTATTACTTAAAATATTTCTTCTTCAGCTTCCCATATATTTTCTGAGCAAGTAATTTTGCCACACGTATTCTCGTTAAACTTTTAATATTGGATGGCTGCTGTATCTTATGGTCAAAAAACTCATTTAACTCATCCAGAATAACTTGGAAACGCTTAATAATATTTTCAGTTCGATATTCAGCTAAAAATTCCTCAGATAAACTAAAAGCTACTGAAGAATCAATCACCTTCAGAATACGTTGGACATCATATTCTTGTGAATATCCAGCAATTTTATAGCAATTAAATCCAGGGTCTAAGTAATCAGCCAGTCCACCGTTGACACTAGAAAATACTTGACAACCACAGGCAAGAGCTTCCATTGGTTGTAGACCAAATCCTTCGCTGACACGCTGTTGCGCCCAGTACTCAGCCGAATCATATAGGTAAACCTTAGCTCGGTTGAATAGTCCAGGTAAATCCTCTATATATGAATCAACAACCAATACTTTACAACGTTTTTGTAACGCTGGAATCAATTCTTTAATTAAATACTCAGAAGACTTCCGAGCTTGAACTAAAACATCAATATCCCGTTCCAGCCCTAAATTTTGAAATTCATCAGAAATTTGATTGGGCAAATAATAAATGAGAGAATTATGTGATTTTTCTCCCCAATATCCCATTGTATAGCGGCTAACAGTGATGATTGGAATACTTGGGGGTAGCCTAAATGGATAACCTGCACTATGTGCATGGTAAACAACATTGTATTGCTTAAGTTTAACCACGAGTTGAGCTACATCAAATCCCCAACTGATGATAAAAATTACATCACTTAAATTTTTCTCTTTTAGCAAATCATCAATAAAAAGCTTACCTTTTTCTCGTTGGCGGTAAGTTACGACATCAGCATTACAGAACTGCTGAACCAAATTAAGGGCTTTTAACTCAGCCCAAAGACCACCACAGGCAAATTTGCCATCTGTACCAGGGAGTAAGAAGTAAAGTTTTCTCATAATTTTTTTAGGGGAGTACCGCAAGGCGGAAGTCAAAAGTCAAAAGGCTTTAATTTTGGGCTTTATGGCTGTAATAAAACGGTAGGTTTATCTGTACTAGATGGAGAAAACTATGGAAAAAAATTTTTTTGTCTCCCTCACCCCCCTCATCTCTACTCTTGCCAGCCCACTTTAACAAAATGTGCATGACGCCCCCAAACGTCGTGTGTACGGATAATATTGTCAATTGTTAGGTTAAAAGGAATAGCTGTTGTTAGGTAACGCTGTGCCATAAAACCTAAATCAGGTGCAAGTTCGGCGGCTGTCGTTGCTGCTAACCCCAAACCGATAATTTGCTCGATTGGTCGAAATGGTAGTAATAGATGCACACCGACAGCTAGTCCAGCTGTTAAAAGCATTGCTACTGATAAATTTGTCCCGCAACGGGGATGTACAGCTAAATCCCATTCTCCATTGGTGAGGCGATGTCGAGCAAGTATGACCGCACGCCGCAAATCACTAATATTCACCTCACCATAGAGATAGAATCCCTGCTCAGTAGACAAACCGCCTAATAATTCGTTATCTAATTGAACGTTAGTAGGTTCCCCTTTGGCAGGATAGGCATTTTTTGATTCGCTAAGAACCCAAACAGTAGCATGTTCTAAAGCGTGAACCTGCCGTATCATCAGAATTTCTTTCAAACCTGGAATAAACGATAGCTGTCTGAGTAAGTCGGCATCTTGTGTGGGTTGCGGAAACTCTGAAAATCGGTCTTCAAGACTCAGAATTTTCTCAGATACAGGTGTCGTAAAATTAAAGTTCAAAAATTTAAAGGGAGACAAGCTACCCTCAAAAGAAGCGGAAGTATTCATTGGAACACTGCTCCCAAAGCCGATGGGGCAACATAGATTTCTTTCAAATGTAACGCTTGCACCACTGAATTGTTGCTAATTTTTGTGGATGATTTTTGAGTTTGGGCATTGGGCATGGGGAAAGAGGATAAGGGGCAGTTCTTGCAGGGAGAAAAGGGGAAAAAAAACCTGCATTAAGCCTTTCACTTCCCCCTTACACCCTACGCCTTGCTTCCTACTCAGCACTCTTGAGGGGCATTGGTCATTGAGCATTGGTCATAATTCTTCTTCCCCTGTCCCCTGCTCCCTCATCTCCCCCCATTTCTACATCTGTTCTGCTTAATAAGAAATTCTGATCTTTTATAGTTTCCGAGTCCGAGGGTCAGCTGGCTCCACTAACATAAACTCCGGCTGAGTGAAGGACTCGGAACTTTTGGTAGAGTGTTCACACTGAAAACTTAGGCGTGAAGAGGGAAATAATCAGTAAACCTCAAGATTGGTTTGCCATTATACCAGACCAGAACAATTACGTTGCTACTTAATAAATCGTTTATTCGATCTGGTTAGGCAGAGTACAGCAATTGACATCATTCAAACAGACCTTGCCCCACTGTAAAGCCCAGCGGACAAGAGCTACTCGATTTTCTGTCTCGGTCTTGGTAAGAATATTACTGATATGGTTATCAACTGTACGCTTGCTAATCTCCAGTTTTCCTGCAATCTCTTGGTTAGTTAAGCCAGCGGCTACTAAGTCGATAATTTGCAGTTCTCTGTCTGACAGACTAACGGGGGTCTCAGACTTGCCACCAGCCATGACTATTTCTATCCTCCCTTGGTATATGTACTTAATCACTCTTTCTAATTCTAGAAGATTCTTTTGTTGGGAGGGGTTTCAAGTTTTAGCAGTAATCCGATTGTCAATATTTTCTTTGGATTTAAAATTGGCAAAAATATAAACCATGCCATTACTTAAGTGCTTTATTACACTATTAAAATTATAGACAATTAGTATTAATACTTGTAATGTTTAAGCGATATTCATAAGCATATAGATGTTATAGAGTAGTAAAAATTGCCATTTAATTCTATGAAGGGCTGGCGACAGATTAGCGAAAATTGTTGTAGATTTTATACTGTAAATTACTAATCCAAAATCGAGATCTAAAATCTAAAATAAAATGAGCAATCCCCGTGTTTTGTGTCTCGGTGAAGTTTTGTTTGATTGTTTAGCCGATCAATTGGGGCTAAAGTTGGAAGAAGTAAAATCGTGGACTCCGTATCCAGGAGGAGCACCAGCTAACGTAGCCTGTGCTTTAGTCAAGCTGGGGACGCCAGCAGGATTTATCGGAGCCGTTGGTGAAGATGAACCAGGGAATGCACTGGTCAAGTTATTACAAGATGTAGGTGTAGAGACAACGGGGGTACAACGCCATCCTACAGCACCAACGCGGCAAGTTTATGTTACACGGGATCTAGGAGGCGATCGCACCTTCGCCGGATTTGGTAAGTATGATACCGCAGAATTTGCCGATACTCGCCTGCAAGCTAAACAATTGCCAAATTCGCTGTTTGAAGAAGCAGATTTTCTGGTTTTGGGTACTTTGGAATTAGCCTATCCTGAAAGTGAAGTGGCAATTCACCGCGCCCTAGAGTTAGCAGAATATTACGACCTGAAAATTGTGCTGGATGTGAACTGGCGTCCCGTATTTTGGGACGAGCCAAACATAGCTCATCAAAAAATTCCAGAATTATTTAAGCGAGTCGATTTTTTGAAACTCTCCAAAGAAGAAGCTGAATGGCTATTTGAAACCGCAGATCCTGGAGCCATTACTTACCGTCTAGCTTCAATTGAAGGGGTGCTAGTAACAGATGGAGAAAACGGTTGCAGCTACTGTCTGGGTGAGAACGAAGGCAAATTACCTGCGTTTTCCATCCCCGTAATTGATACAACTGGCGCAGGGGATAGCTTTTTAGCAGGATTCATCCACCAGTTGAGCCAGCATGGCATCCACAGCTTGCGGGATGCTGAAACCGCAAAACGCATCGTCACTTATGCCAGTGCTGTTGGGGCACTGACTACCATTAAACCAGGTGCGATCGCTTCTCAACCAACAGATGCTGAAGTCGAAGCTTTTCTAGCCTCACATCAACTCTAGGAACTAGCATAAGCCATTGGGATATCAGTCACCAAAGGCTGATACTCCCGACCAGAAAATGGACGAAAATCCTCATGCCATTCTGCGGTCATATTGCACAATAAACGTAGTTGAAGTGTTGTGGGTACTTGGTTCACGCGCTCAACTTTTACTTTTAGAAGTTCTGAATTTTTGTTCTTAAGTTTAAAAACATCATCCACAATATACCGAGGACAATAACCTACGATGTAATGATTCTCAGTGCATAAGAGCAATGCACGCGGGTCATGAGGATTTTGAAATTCGTTAGCTAAATATAAAAGTTCACCTGTTTGTAATTGATTAATCCGTTCAGTCGCACAAGCAGGCTTGTCTTTAAAAGCATTTCCTCTAGTTTATTGATAATTTAGGCAGTTAACTCAGTCTCCTCTTTCTCGACCTTAGTAATACCAAAGCCTGTAGTCCTCACAGAATTTGGTATTTCTATTGGACTCATATTTGATTTTTGAGAAAAACTCAGTACGCCTTTATTCCTTCTTCCAAGTATTGAGTCCCCAGTTTCTACGAGTAATTCAGAAATCAAATCGGATTGCTATATAATCGTTATGATATTTTCCACAAATATTTCAGGCGGCTCAGAAACATCTACAGACATAGCATTAGCTGGCTCCTCAAGAGTAGAAAACTGGCTATTGAGAAGTTTTTTGGTCATAAACTGAATTGTGGCGCTCTTGCAGCCGCTTTTGAATGACTTCAAAAGAGCCTTTGAGGTAAACTAGCTTGATGCAATCGCTATCCAATAATTAAAATTGGCGATCGCTAGCTTTGAGTATTAAACACGCCAGCATCACATTTTTATCGGCTAGTACTTTAGTTAGCCTTAGCTTGCTGCCATAGAGTATCAACAGTCACAAACTCATAGCCTTGTTGTAGCAGTTGCGGAATGAGGATTTGAATTGTGGCAGCAACATCTTGTCCACCGCAAGCACCATCATGTAAAACAATCAGCGAACCATTTTTTACCTGCTGCATAATTCGCTCTACCACAGTGGTTACACCTGGTCGTACCCAGTCTTCTGGTACAACACTCCACATAACTGGGCGGTAATTCCACTGAAAGAACAATTTTAAAGTAGCAGGTGTAAATAAACCATTGGGGGGGCGGACATCTCGCACTTGTTCAGGTTGCAGGTTGCAGGCATTGTAAATGGCAGTTTGGGTTTTTTCTAAACTGTCCTTTAGGTCATTTGGAGAAAGCATGGCAAAAGAGCGATGATCGTAGCCATGCAATCCAATCCAGTGTCCGCGATCGCTAACGGCTTTGGCAATGGCTGGTGAACGGTTGACGCAAACACCCAACCAAAAAAAACTCGCTGTAATCTTGTAACGGTCTAATACTGCCAACACTTCTGGTGTGTATTGAGGATGAGGCCCATCATCAAAAGTTAGGGCGATCGCTTTAGTATGGGGATTTCCAGCCCAAAGGCAGTTAGGAAAACTCGGCTGGAGAATGCGGTAGAAAATTGGGAACAGGGGAGCTAGCTGCATAAAGTTTTTTCTTTTTTGCGTAATCTTGCATAAATACACTGATTAACACTGATTACTTAATGTTGATAACTGTTAAACGTGGGAACCATAGCTTAAATCGCTTATATCTAGGACTTACTGTACAAACAGAGAGTTCTAGTTATAAGCCCTCCTTATAGGTTAAAACATCAGAGCGATCGCTTTGGTATGGCAATCACCACCCTAATATCAGTTGAGAAAAGTCGGCTGGAGAATATCAATACTCTATTTTGTAAAAAATTTGTAAGAGCAATACTTTTTGACCTAGTACTCGTCTAAATTGAGCATATATCTAAGAATAAACACTGAATTCAATGTTAATTTTGTTCAAAGATATACGAGATTATCAAATTTCCTTTCTGGGCTTGTTCCTAGTCGTGGGAATCAGTACACGAGACTGGACGTTGCGACCGGAGTTAATTGGGGTATTAATCGCTACTTGCCTACTAACCCAATCAATATTGTCATTTGTCATTAGTCATTGGTCACTTGTACTGAGCGTACCCCTATGGGGAAGCAAGCTACGCGTAGCGTCTTTTAGAGTTGCCGAAGTATTGGCAAACAACAAAGGACAAATGACTAATAACAAAGGACAAATTACGAATCTTCGCAGTGCTTTAATTACCTCACTGGGACTGAGCTTACTGTTGCGGGCTGATCACTGGACGACAATGGTAATAGCTGCAGTAACTGCGATCGCTAGTAAATTTCTCTTTAAGTTTGGTGATAAGCATTTCTTCAACCCTGCTAATTTTGGCATCATTTCCGCCTTGGTTCTGACCTCCGATGCCTGGGTTTCGCCGGGACAATGGGGTGAAGAGTGGTGGTATGCGCTGTTATTTGCCGGAACTGGCGGCATGACTTTGCAGCGCATTGGTCGCTGGGACACCACAGCCGCTTTTTTGGGTAGCTATTCCTTGCTAGAAGCGATTCGCAATCTCTGGCTAGGTTGGACTTGGGATGTTTACTGGCATCGGTTAATGAGCGGCTCATTGTTGTTATTCGCCCTATTTATGATTACAGATCCGCGATCAATTCCCAATTCCCGAATTGGGCGGGTAGTTTGGGCAGCTTGCATCGCTGGATTAACTTTCATCTTGCGGAATTATTTCTTTATTCCCACCGCAGTCTTCTGGGCGCTGTTTATCCTTGCCCCGTTGAGCATTCTCATCGATATTCTTTGGTTAGCCCCAAGGTTTTCTTGGCAAAGGGAAGATAAGGGAGATGAGGGAGCAGGGGGAGAACTTTTACTTAGCACAGACGCGATTAATCGCGTCTCTACTTCCAACTCTTGTACAGACGCGATTAATCGCGTCTCTACTTCCAACTCCTAAATCAGCACTTAATATAGAGGTCTAAAAAATGAAGATTTTTCGATTTTTAACACCGTTACTGTTGACAATTGTCGCTGTATTTTGCTTTGCACCCGCAGCTTGGGCATTTTGTGGATTTTATGTCGCTAAAGCTGATACAAAGCTGTATAACAAAGCTTCTCAGGTGGTGATAGCACGGAATGGCGATCGCACCGTTCTAACAATGGCAAACGACTACCAAGGCGAAGTCAAAGATTTTGCGATCGTAGTACCAGTGCCAACGGTGTTGCAAAAAGACCAAGTTCGCGTTGCCCTACCCAATATTATCGAGCGCCTAGATGCTTTTAGTGCGCCGCGATTGGTGGAATATTTTGACCCAGATCCTTGTGCCCCACTACCAGTATTTTCTCTAAACCGATCTTTTACACAAACAGCAGCAGTAAATAATGCGGCATTTCAGATAAGCGATGGCGATTTGGGTGTAACGGTTGAAGCGAGTTTCAACGTGGACGAATACGACATCGTGATCCTCAGTGCGAAAGAATCTGGCGGACTAGAAACTTGGCTGACACAAAATGGCTACAAAATCCCTCAAGGGGCGAAACAGTTACTTCAGCCCTATATCCGTTCCTCAATGAAATTCTTTGTTGCCAAAGTCAACTTGGATAAATTCGAGGAATCTGGCTACCAACTCCTCCGTCCGCTACAAATTTCCTATCAATCACCCAAGTTCATGCTGCCAATTCGTTTAGGCATGATCAATGCTAAGACAGAGCAGGATTTAATTGTCTATATCCTCTCGCCACAAGGAGAGGCACAAATTACTAACTATCGGACGGTGAAAATCCCCTCCAACGTTAATATTCCCGTGTTTATCAAAAATGAATTTGGTGAATTCTACAAATCCTTGTTCCAAACCGCTTACACCAAAGAAGGCAAGAGAGTCGGCTTTTTGGAATACGCTTGGGATATGGGTAGTTGCGATCCTTGTGCTGCCGATCCCCTTACCCAAGAGGAACTCAAAGAAGCAGGCGTATTTTGGCTAAATGATAATTCTCTAAGTAAGTTAACTAAGGTTAAACCAATCCGCAAGTTTGCTCCTCCCCCTTTGAACAGTAACGTCTTCATCTCCCGTCTGCATGTCCGCTACACCCGCGACACGTTCCCTGAAGACTTGATTTTCCTACAAACTGCCAACCGTGAATTATTCCAAGGGCGTTATGTTTTGCAATATCCATTTGAAGGGGAACTTAAGTGTGAGGCCGGTAAAGAATACAAACGGTCTTTACCCAAGCGTTTTGAACAAGAAGCGCAGACTCTAGCTAAGTTAACCAACGGAAATATCCAAGATATTCGCAACAAAATGAAGCTGAGTGTCGGAAATCTCACATACTCCTGGTTGGAAAATGTCCAGTCCTGGTTTGGATTAGATTGAGGGGAGTGGGGAATGGTGATGAGGGAGATGAGGGAGATGAGGGGAGAAGAAAAATAACCATGCCCAATCCCCAATCCCCAATCCCTAATCCCCAATCCCCAATAACTAAAAATCTTGACGAAAATTCTTTAGACTGTTGTTATACGCAATACTAAGATATTCTTGCTTTCTTCGCCAAGATTCTCATGGTTCAATTCGATGAACAGCTACGCTACTTAGTTAGCGAAGCCTGTGAACACCCATCTGGAAGTCCTCAGCGTCAGAAGCTGCTCACGCAAATTATTCGCTTGAGTGCAAGTAGACTCTGGAGAGAAAGTACCCCTTATTATCAAGATGCACTACAACAAACTTGGTTGTATTTTTGCCGCAATGTTTGTGAAGGTTTGACAGGTCAAACCTATGACCCCACCTATGGCAGTGTCATCACCTGGCTAAATGCTTACCTAAAACGGAGACTACAAGACTTTTACATTAACCAGAACCGGGAACAAGCCATAACAGTCCCTCTTTGGGTTCGTCAGTCTACATCGGGTGGAACAAGTGAAACCATTGATCCTGTAGATAACCTCCCTGCTACCCCCCAACCACCTCCCATTCTGGAAGACTTGGAGATATGGGCTAAGACTGATTCTGAAGGAGAACTATGCAGTACTTACATTAAAGGCCGTCCAGATGTGAATTGTCAGGTATTAATTCTCAGACGCCTACCCCCAGAAGTTAGCTGGAAAGAATTATCTGAAGAATTTGGGCTGTCAATTCCGACATTAAGCAGTTTTTATCAGCGCCAGTGTTTACCACGTTTGCGTAAATTCGCCGAATTAGAGGGATTGTTATAAAAATACGTTGGTTTCAGACTTTTCTTAATTCTCCTGCGATGCCTACGGCGGTAAACTACGCAAATAGACTATGCTGTAAGGGCACAGCATTGCTGCACCCTTACGAAAGATGTGGTCACTTAGTAATAGACAAAACCCAATCGCCTAAAAGTTGGTTTACTTTATCGGGTATTTCATCATGGGGACAATGACCGGCTGTTAGGAAATGTTCTCTAAGTTCAGGATAATATTGACGAAACTTCTGAGAACGTTCTCTCGCATTCATCCAAGGGTCAGCTTCTCCCCACAACATCAATAATGGACAAGTTAATTGCTTTAGTAGCAGATCAACTTTTTCCCCTTGAGGAGTGCTAAAGACTGACACAAATACTTCCATTGCACCCGGATCGTAAGCAGGGCGAGCAATTTCTTCTACTAACTGATCTGTAATTGCACTTTTGTCAAGATAAACTTTTTCTAAAGTTTGGCGAATTACCCAACCTTGTCGCACGTATTGAAATAACAAAAACTGGGCTAAAGGTTGTTGAAAAATCCATTTAGTGCCGTCACCAAGAAGTTTCTGCAAAGTAACGGGTTGTTTGGAAGGCTGAACTTCTGATTGTAAAGCTTCCGGCTCAGATGTCGGTTGGCTTTCGCTAAAAGGCCCTGCACTATTGAGCAAAACTAAACCAGCCGCACTGTCGGGACGTTGTGCTGCAACACACAAGCAAGCATAGCCACCAAGGGAATTACCTGCTAATACTGCTTTTTGACCAATTACTTCACTGATAAAATCATGGAGTTGGTCGCGCCATAAGTCGGCACTATACTGCAATTGCGGTTTTGCCGATCGCCCGAATCCCAAAAGGTCGATCGCAAATACTTCAAAATCTTGACACAATCCTGTGATATTCTTGCGCCAGTGGTCTGTGGAAGCACCAAATCCATGTACCAAAAGCAAGGGCGGACGTTGCGCTTGCTTCTCTCCCGCACGCACATAGTAAACGTTGTGCCCGCGCCACTGCCAATATTTACCAGGAATTGGGGTTGTAGGGGGGGCTGTAGTTGCCTGCATCATTCAAAGAATTGTTAAGTAGCTTTTAATAATTGTAGGCTAGTCCAAGGAGTGGGGGAGCAGGGGAGGCTGTGGGGGAATCACTAATGACTAATAACTAATAACTAATGACTAAAGAAAGATTAATTACAGGCAAAACTAAGCTATTAGGAGTAATTGGATATCCGGTGGAACATTCGCTGTCGCCAGCGATGCATAATGCTGCGATCGCTAATTTGGGATTAGATTATGTTTATCTTCCCTTTCCTATAGCACCACAGAATTTAGAAATAGCGATCGCAGGTTTCGCAGCTATTGATGTTGTCGGTTTTAATGTGACAATACCTCATAAACAGGCAATTATGCCTCTGCTTTCAGAAATTACCCCTCTTGCTCAAGCTATAGGCGCAGTGAATACTGTTAGTCGCCAAAATAATCAATGGGTGGGGACAAACACAGATATAGAAGGATTTATCGCTCCTTTGCAGACGACGTATAAGCAAGATTGGAGTCAGAAGGTAGCAGTAATTTTAGGCAATGGTGGCGCAGCGAGAGCAGTTGTAGCAGGTTGTCACCAACTAGGTTTTGCAAAAATTCATGTTGTCGGGCGTAATGTGCAGAGATTACAGGAATTTGGCAATAGTTGGAACAATTCACCCATAAGTGAAAATTTACAAGTTCATCAATGGGAAGAATTACCAAAGTTAATTCACCAAGCTCATCTGCTGGTAAACACAACCCCCATAGGTATGTATCCCAAGGTTGATGAGTCGCCTTTGAGTGTAGAAGAAATAGCAAATTTACCAAAGGGTGCGATCGCTTACGATTTAATATATATTCCGAAACCGACGCAATTTCTAGAGCAGGCAGAAAAACAAGGCGCAATTGCGATCGATGGTTTAGAGATGCTAGTTCAACAAGGAGTAGCAGCATTAAAAATTTGGTTGCAGCAGGAAACTGTACCTATAGAAGTGATGCGCCAAACATTGCAAAAGCATTTAGGTTTAGGTTGATCAAACCCGGAGAACCCCACCTCGCCAAAGCTGTGCTTTGTCTCCCTTCCCGGAGAGCGGGGTAGGGTTCTTTAAGTTTAATAAGCAATCAAACGGACATGATATGAGTCGTTATTACCGCTATTTTATTTATGGTATCGAAACCCAAGATATTTTTATCATGGCTTGCATTATTACTCAGTTTTGCAAGCCTATTTCTTAGTTCTTGGATTATTCTTCCGGCTCCAAATATGTTTTTACTCACCCTAGCAGTAGGAGCGCCAGAAGTCAGTCCTTGGTTATTATTATTAAATTTGCTCTCTTTATCACTTGCTTTTTTCTACATCCGTCGCCGTAAATTACAGCGTTTAGCTTGTATTTTCAGCTTAATAGGATTGTTAATTTGTGCATGGGTGCTAGTGAATATCCCACCAACTCAAATGCAGATAGCGAAAGCGATGAAACAAGGGTTGGGAGCAAATTATCTAGAGCAAATTCCAGTCCAAGTAAGGGCAAAGATGCAAACCCATCCTTTTGATTTAGTTAATTCCTTCCGGGGTATTGCATTAGGTAAAACCCGTCATCAAAAAGATATTCTTTTTGCTTCTCCTGCGGGAGTGCCTTTAAAAATGGAAGTTTACCAACCCTCAGAGCTGGGTAAATATCCAGCAGTGGTAGTAATTTATGGTGGAGCTTGGCAATATGGCAACCCTCATGTAAACTTCGAGTTTAATCAATATATTGCTCATCAGGGATATACAGTATTTGCGATCGACTATCGACACGCACCTAAATATCAGTTTCCAGTTCAGTTAGATGATGTGCGTACAGCCCTAAATTTTATTCGCAAACACGCAGCAGAATATGAAGCCGATCCAGAACGTATGGTACTTTTAGGGCGTTCTGCGGGAGCGCACCTAGCAATGTTAGCGGCTTATCAACCAGATGCACCACCCATTCGTGGTGTAGTGAACTATTACGGGCCTGTTAATTTAACGGAGGGATACAAAACACCACCAAATCCCGATCCTATTAACACCCGCGCTGTTTTAAAAGCATTTCTCGGTGGTTCTTTAGAAGAATTGCCTAATCAGTATGAAATTGCTTCACCAATAAATTATCTGACGCACCCTTTACCACCAACTTTATTAATTTACGGCAGTCGTGACCATTTGGTAGAAGCGCGATTTGGCAGACAAATGTATGAACGTTTACATGATTCTGGTAATACTGCGGTTTTTCTAGAGATTCCTTGGGCAGAACACGCTTTTGATGCTGTTTTCAACGGTGTGAGCAATCAATTAGCGTTATATTATACCGAGAGGTTTTTGGCGTGGGCATTGTTTAAGCAGTAATTTTATTAACGTACAGCAGCAGTCAAAGCATAAAGACTCATTCACAAGTATCAAAGACTCATCAACGGAGTTCTGAGGTGGATGAACGAGTATCAAAGGTGGATGAATGAGTATCAAAGGTGGATGAATCCAGTTCAAAGGGAGATGAACGAGTATCAAAGGTGGATGAATCCAGTTCAAAGGTGGATGAATCCAGTTCAAAGACTGATTAATGTAGTTCAAAGACTCAATAAAATTTACTTAGCACTCAGCACTCCTACTATTTCTGCGGCCAGCGCCAGTTATAGCGATTCCATTCGTAGATTCCTTGAATTTCATACTCAGCGCCGTTGAAGAAGCGGACGACGCAGTTAGTAGAGGTATCATCACCGTTGCTAATTTCCTCGACCTTGATCACCATACAGGGAAACCATTCGCGCTTACAAGGCCCATCTTCTTGCACCCATTCCCATAGTGCATTGGAAACTTCAATGCGATCGCCTACTCTTAGCTTTAGTGCATCCTCAAAATAAGAATACTTATCAAAATGATATGACTCAACACGATTGAGCCACTGTAAACCATAGCGTTGCCGAATAAATTGTACTGTTCCAGAGTCATTTTGCTGTAGCCAGTCGTTGAGTAATTGCACTTTCCAAGTGCGGTTGCGTTGTTCTTCATCCTTGACAAATTGTAAAAATGCTTCTAACTCCTCTGGGGTAAGTTCGTCTAAGGGATTAGCAATAGCTGATGCTCTAGAGGTAGAATTTCCCTGAATTTGCTCGACGACTTGTAGTA
This sequence comes from uncultured Nostoc sp., assembly GCF_964245445.1. Taxonomy (GTDB): domain Bacteria; phylum Cyanobacteriota; class Cyanobacteriia; order Cyanobacteriales; family Nostocaceae; genus Nostoc. Next base: position 47,497 of record NZ_CAXTNE010000001.1, on the reverse strand, counting down.
ATATCTTTTTCTGCGTGTCAGTGAGAGGACAGCTTGCTGCATCACAATCATTAAAGGCTGCGAGCATAGATGCTTCAATCTCATCTGGAGTCATAATTTAATAGCAATTGAGGGTTATTTCCCTAATTATTACAAAGGTTAAATTAAAGTCTTCAATCCCTTGTAGTGAAATTCAGGTAAGCTGAGGTTATAAGTTACATATTGTTAGATTAAGCCACGGAGTCTTTTATGCGCTTGCGCTCACTCACGGTCGTTTTTATTTCCTGTCTCATCACCTTTCTATCGTGGGTGAGCATTCCCCCTGCTGTAGCATTAACACAGATTAGATTATTTGATGTTTCCTATAAAGATTGTCCACCAGAACTAGCACAAGGGGCTGTTATCAGTAGTGGTAGCGCGGCTGCTAATTGTTTTCTTGTCATTGGTAAAGCAGAAAATGGTACTTATAAAACAGTTTACGACGCAGATATTTTTGGACGCATCTATGATGCCAACAATGACTCGGTAATGCAAAACCGCACTCGCTTAGGTTCTATTGCTGAGGTTCCACCAGGCATTAGCGATTTTGAATTGAGAATTTCTGTACCTGCGAATCAGCCTACTCCGTTGAAGCTGAAGCAGTTTAAAGCAGCCGGATTTAGCGGCCAAGTCCGTAAGTAATACCAATTTTGGATTCGAGATTTTAAAGCCAGTGCATTGGTACTAATATTAGCAAAGCGTAGGAGCAACCCATCACTTTCTAGGATACACAAGAAGTAATTAATTCCCTAATTGACAAAGGTGAATTAACACTCCTATGAACAAGATTATCTCAATGTTTTAGCCACTCTGCTTTAAAAATCCGAACAAAAACATCATTTTATACCTGAGATTCAACATTATCTGGCATTGTGCCGAAAATCTAACTTACCTAGATTTCCACAAAGCCATGAATTAAACAATAAGCGCAGAGTTATTTCTCTTGCTTTGCGTACCTCTGCGCTTCCCTTAGCGTCCCTCTGCGTTAAAAAACAATCTCCTCCCTCATCCTCTCTTCCAGTACATCCAATAACCCATCCACATCCTTCCCAACTTCTTCAAAACAAATCGGTGGCGCTGGTTCTGGTGCAAACTGAATTAACTTAATTTCCCCCTTCCCAATCCCAATCATCACAACTTCCACTTCCGGCTTGTGATTCTCGACAATTCCCAAAATTTCCTGAAGCCGATTATCAACTTGAATATTTAAATTCTCTATCTGCTCTTTCGGACAATAAACAAAATGCGGCGTTGGTTGCAAATCAATACCAACAGTACCCTGACTATCACCATTTGCTAACCACAATCCCCAAAACAGCGCCGCCAATTCCTGCTGATTTGCTTTGACAAATTTATCCAACTGGCGACGCCACTTAGTATCACCTGATTCTGGTTGACTATTACCAAAAAACATAAATAATTTGTAATGAAGACACAAAACTTTGCGCGAAAGTTATCTCAAACCTGACTGTACACGCCAGAGGCCGGAATAAATTCCATCTTTCTCCAGCAGTTGCTCATGGGTTCCCGACTCTACTAATTTCCCATGTTCCATGACATAAATGCAATCGGCATTGCGGATGGTGGAAAGACAATGAGCGATCGCAATTGTAGTTCTATCTACTGTAATCCGTTCGAGCGATCGCTGGATTGCCGCTTCTGTCTCATTATCCACTGCTGAGGTGGCTTCATCTAAAATCAGAATGGGCGGATTCTTCAAGACTGCACGGGCAATCGCAATCCGTTGTCTTTGTCCACCAGATAACTTTTGTCCTCTTTCCCCCACAATTGTCTCATAACCTTGGGGCAGATCAATAATAAATTCGTGCGCCTCGGCTATCTTCGCCGCCGTGATAATTTCTTGCTCTGTATTCTCAAAGCTACCATAAGCAATATTCTCTGCTACAGTGCCATGAAATAGAAAGACATCTTGACTCACTAAACCAATACAGCGCCGTAAATCTTGTAAATTCAAACTTTGCAAATCAATGCCATCGAGAGTAATGCTTCCCGTTTGCACTTCATATAACCGCAACAAAAGTTTGACTAAAGTGCTTTTACCAGAACCCGTTGAACCGACAATTGCAATGGTTTTCCCCGCCGGAATATCCAAAGAGAGATTTTTAATTACTGGAAATCTATCTTTATAGGCAAAATAAACATTTTTAAATTGCACTTCACCGCGCACTTCATCGACAGGTAACGATACATCACCTGTATGAATAGCGATGGGAGTATCCAACAAATTCATGACTCGATTAGTAGAAGCCATTGCTCGTTGATATTGGTCAAATGTTTCGCCTAATCTAGTTAAAGGCCACAGCAAACGCTGGATTAAAAATACTAATACGCTGTAAGTACCTACAGACATTGTTCCAGAAACTGCTGCCATCCCGCCATATAAAAGTAATGCTGTGAAACCCACCAAAATCAGCATCCGAATTAACGGGACAAAAGCAGCAGAAAGAGCAATTGCTTTAGAGTTACTACGCCGATAAGCTTCACTATCTAATTCCAGACGATAGGCTTCATAAGCTTCGGCGGTGAAACTTTTAATAGTAGTAATTCCGCTAATATTGTTTGACAAACGCGAATTCAGGAAACCTACTTTTTCGCGCACATCAGCATAACGAGGTGCAAGTAGTCGTTGATAAGTAAAGGAACCCCAGAGGATAAATGGCATCGGTGATAAAGCCATCCACGCTACACTTGGAGCCAAAATAAAGAAAGCAGCGCCAATAATTAGAACAGTGGCGGAAACTTGGATAATATCATTTGCTCCCCCATCCAAAAACCGCTCTAATTGGTTAATATCATCGCTGAGGATAGACATTAAACCGCCAGTGCTGCGCTCTTCAAAATAAGCCAATTCCAACTCTTGCAAATGTTTGTATGCATCCAAACGCAAGTCATGCTGAATATTCTGAGCCAAATTCCGCCAAAGTCGAGCGTAGGCGTACTCAAAAACAGATTCTAGTATCCAAATGATGACGGTGAGGAAGGAAATAATCAAAAATTGTTGAAAGACATCGCGTACCCCTAACTGGGCAATTATCGAATCCTGCTGCTTAACAACCACATCCACTGCGACGCCAATTAAGCCGGGTGGTGCTAAGTCGAAAAATTTATTGAGGGTAGAATAAGTAGTAGCTAGCCAAATTTGTTTACGATACTGGTGTCCATACTCAAGCAAGCGCTGGAGAGGATGTGTTGAATGTTTACGCCTTCTTGATACCCGATGAGATTTTAATACAGTAGCCACGGCTTTTTGCAGTTTATTTTAATATAGCGAGAATTACTTTCACTATTAGGAATTTGCAACAAATTAGAAGGAGTTACTCCAGCATTATCAGCGAATTTACTGTAATTTATTCGTGCGATCGCTCAATTGCCGCTTCTATTTTATTATCCACCCTCAAGGTCTTTACCAATACCTCAAGGTACTCTCCAAGTGGAGTAATTGAAATATACCTAACCCAAGTATATTGATCCTATTCGCCTAAAGGTTGATGTTTATTCTATATTTTATAGGATTATGAAAACAATATGAGGATATTTAACGGCAAAGTAAATGATTCCACCAGAAAACAAACCTAGCTTACCAGAGGTTCACCGTAGTATTAGAATCCCGAACAGCAGCAGCTTTTGGCGCAAGATGATGGCTTATACAGGGCCAGGATATCTGGTTTCAGTCGGATACATTGATCCTGGAAATTGGGCAACAGACATCGCTGGGGGGTCAAAGTTTGGGTACACTCTGTTAACAGTGATTCTGCTGTCGAACCTGATGGCGGTATTACTCCAATCATTATGTGTACGTTTGGGAGTTGCTACAGGACGAGATTTGGCGCAGGCTTGCCGAGACTATTTTAGCCGAAGGGTAAGCTTTTGTTTATGGGTACTGTGTGAAATTGCGATCGCAGCTTGTGACTTAGCAGAATTACTAGGAAGTGCGATCGCACTACAACTTTTATTTGGTATTCCCTTAGTGTGGGGTGTTTGCATCACAGCGTTAGATGTTCTGGTATTGTTATTCCTGCAAAATAAAGGCTTTCGCTATACAGAAGCCCTGGTAATAATGCTGGTAGCAACAGTAGGTATCTGTTTTACAGCAGAAATTCTGTTTTCCCGCCCTGATATGGGGGGAATTTTGTTGGGATATCTGCCCAAGAAAGAGATTTTACAGAATCCAGAAATGCTCTACATCGCTATCGGCATTTTAGGGGCAACAGTGATGCCTCACAATTTATATTTACACTCCTCAATTGTACAAACTCGTGATTGGCAACCTAATACTAAAAAAAGATGGGAAGCAATTAAGTTTGGTACAATAGATTCAAGTTTTGCTTTATCATTAGCACTATTTATCAACTCAGCAATTTTAATTGTGTCTGCTGCAACATTTCATTTTTCTGGTAATCAGAATGTGGCAGAAATTCAAGATGCTTATAAATTACTTTCACCATTGTTAGGAGTGAGTGCTGCTAGTGCTATTTTTGGCATCGCCTTACTTGCTTCTGGGCAAAGTTCAACGCTAACTGCAACTCTGGCAGGACAAATTGTTATGGAAGGCTTTTTGCAATTTCGCTTTCCGTCTTGGTTACGCCGTTTAATAACCCGTTTACTTGCCATTATTCCAGCGTTAATTACAATCATTATTTTTGGTGAAAATAGTACAAGCAAACTGATAGTTTTCAGCCAAGTTATCCTCAGCTTACAGTTACCCTTTGCAGTGATTCCATTGGTGATGTTTACGAGTAATCGCCGTTTGATGGGTGAGTTCGTGAATCCCTTGTGGTTAAAATATTTAGCGTGGTTAGTTGCTATTATTATTGTTGGCTTAAATGTTTGGTTGCTACTACAAGGTATCTTAGGATCTGGAGTTTAGACTAAGTAACGTAAAACAACCTAGCCCTGCTGAGTTTTGCGATCGCTTGCTGTAGTATTAGCCTAAATGACTTTAAAGATCAACAAAAATGAGCATTATCGTCTTCGGCAGCATAAATATAGACTTGGTAGCAACAGCACCCCGTTTGCCAGTCGCCGGAGAAACGTTGCTAGGAGAAGACTTTTTTAAAGTTTCTGGAGGTAAAGGAGCTAATCAAGCGGTAGCATTAGCAAAATTGGGAATTCCTACCCAAATGGTGGGGCGTGTAGGTGCAGACGATTTTGGTGTGGAACTTATTAACAATTTACAAGCATCTGGTGTGCAGATTGGCAATATTTTCGTGGATGAGACTGTTAGTTCTGGAGTCGCCATCATCGCCGTAAATCATGCTGGTGAAAATCAAATTATTGTAATTCCTGGTGCAAATGGGTGTGTCAATCAAGAAGATGTAGAACGATTGTCCGATTTATTACCAGAAGCGACAGCACTGCTTTTACAATTAGAAATTCCGATTGCTGCGGTGGTTGCAGCAGCCAAAGCAGCAAGAAAAACTAAAATAACGGTAATTCTTGACCCTGCACCTGCACAATCTGATTTGCCAGATGAACTTTACCCGTTAGTGGACATTATTACACCGAATGAAGTTGAAGCAGCGCAGTTAGTGGGTTTTGCTGTGGATGGAGAAGAACTTGCAGCCAAAGCAGCTGGAGTTTTATTACAACGGGGTGTGAAATGTGCGATCGTTAAACTGGGTGCTAAAGGTGTTTTTTGTGCAACTGCTGAGGAAAAGTTTTTTGTACCCGCTTTTCCAGTTCATGCAGTTGACACAGTAGCTGCTGGCGATGCTTTTAATGGCGGCTTGACGGCAGCACTTTTTGAAGGACTTTCTTTACATCAGGCAGTTGTTTGGGGTGCAGCAGCCGGTGCTTTAACGACGACAAAACCAGGCGCACAAACTTCGTTACCGGATAGGTTTACATTTGATGCGTTTCTTAAAGAAAGCTAAAAAGCCCTCATCTTACCTTGAGGGCTTGGCATTTTGGAAGCATCCACTTTTGGCATATTGACTTTTTTAGACCAACCATATATAACGGTTCTCGCTTGGGTGTAGTAGAGTTTTGACCTCACTTCATTCCTCTCTCTTAAAAAAAGAGAGGCTTTGAATCTTACTCCCTAACGCTAGAAAGGAAGGGGCTGGGGTTAGATCTGTATTCCATGCAATTGGGAACCGCTATAGCAGGGTTTTTGGCATCAAACAATTATGTTTCTGCCAAAAATGGATGCTCCCAGCATTTTTTTGCTATGGGAGTCTGATTTGATTTTTGAAATCCATGTAGGGTGTGTTAGCCCAGAAAGTATGATACCATTTTAGGCTTTTGGTGCGTTACGCTCCATTAACACACCATACAAGAATACTTAAATTTTTTTAAAACAATTTACGATTTCCATAGATATCAGCTCAATCCCTTCTACTCACGAGCAAGGGTAATCTGGGCAGCGTCAAAATCTTGTAGCCGAGTCATGTTTCCACTCTTCTTATCTATGTTATACACAGCATTAGGTGTCTCATACCTCTGCGCTCCGAATGCTAAAAGTTGACCTGCTCCAGAGCAAACCAAGCTTTGTAAGCCATTATTCCATGCTTTACCATTAAGTTTTAATTGTGCCAGTCTGATCGGTGTTTTTTGATTTGAGTCTAGTTGCACTAAAGTTGTATCACCATTTAATCCAACTAAAGAGGTATAGAGTTTTCCATCTGGGCACTGTGCTAGATTGCTGGCTCGCTCATCGTTCGGGAATTTAATCTTACTAATAGTACTGATCTCTCCTGTTTGAAGGTCAATATCTACCAATGTGATCGGTGGTGTACCGTTCTTCTTATTTACTAAACCGATGAGTCGCCCATCATTAGTCCCTAGCAAGCTCCCAAGCTGTTGATTCTGTTTAAGTCCTGAGATTATCAAAGTTTTTACAGGCGTACTCAAAAATGTAATGCGAGTAGGTGTCGCCTGTTTACTACCAGTGGTAACAGGAGTAGCGGCTACGACAAGTGTGCCATCGCTTAAAGAAGTAAAGCCACTCAATGTCTCATTAGTCTCTACTAAAGGTGTAACCTGATTGGGAGCCTGATTGGGAGCCTGATTGAGAACTACGCCATTCGTTAAAGAACCGAGGTTACTCAATATATCATCAACCTTTCCTAAAGCTGTATCGAGCTGGGCAATTGTGCCATCGCTTAAAACAGCGAAGCTACTCAATGTCTCATTAGACTGTACTAAAGCTGTACCGCGCTCGGCAAGTATTTGAGTAACTACTGGACTTAGAAGCTGAACCCTTCCTGTATTTAAGGATTGCAAAACAAAGGAGTCCAAAACAAGTCCTAGCCCTACAGGCTTAATATCTGTGGGTACAACGTTTGTGGTAGCGTCATTTAATTCAGTGGTATCTACCTCTGGACTAACAGTTTGGTCAGTGCTGATGATAGAGCCAGGACCTATACCTACAATTTTGAAACTTGGTGTTTGCGCCAAAGTTTTGTTGCCTAGATAACTAAGCCCAGATACTATAGTTCCACCAAGTACCAACTGGCCAAACTGCCGACGTGATAGCTTGAAGCTCATATTTCCACTCCTAAAATTAATGACTTTTATTAAGTAGCAGTGTATTCAACGTAAACGGGTAAAGTTATGATATTCGCGTCCAGGTTGCTACTGAGGGTGTTCCATTGTTGTCACTAATAAAAAGCATGTACCAGCCTGGTACTGCTATGTTTCGATTGGTTGCTAGCGTGACATTGAGAGAAGTAGAGTTCCTAGAATTAATCCGCACATCCACTAACCTTTGTTCTGTATCGCAGGAATGAGTGGTTGCCATTGGTTTAATTAGACTAACCCATTTAATATTCCCAGCCTGAGGTGTCTGAATTGTAAATTGCTGTCCGTAGGTCAATACTTCAGGAGCGCTTTGAATAATTGGGCGCGATCGCGACATATACGCAGGACTGTAGATTTCTAATCGCAGTTCATTAATAGTCCGGTCAGGGTTACCCCCTGCTGTAACTACCCTACCATCTGGTAGGAGCAAGGCCACTGAGTGATATACACGGGGGACATTTTGTTTAGCTACTACTGTCCAGGTATTTGTAGCTGGATTGTAGATTTCTGCTGGCAGCATTGATTGTTTTGTGTCTTCATTCATTTTGCTACCATTGCAAACAAATACTGTGCGATCAGGCAACAAAACTGCGCTGTGATGCATCCGAGCATAGTTTAAAGGCTTTGCTGCTACATAAGTTGGGTTAGTAGCTTTTAAATCTACAATATTAACCCTATTTGTTGCCTTACCAGCACTACCCCCACCGAGAATCATCACTTTTTGGTCTTGTGCAGGTGGTAAAAGCACGCTGGTACCTTGATTTCCGAAGGCTGAGTCTTGCAGCCCTGGCACCACTTTTTCTGTAATTGATTCTGTAAATGTCCCTGGCAGGGTTAGTATAGTTGGCGCTACTCCATTGTTGCCGCCCATCTGGGCACCTGAATAAAAAAGCTTTCCGCTATCGAGTAGAAACAGATTTGCGTATGCTGCGAAGGGACTAGTGGTTGGAAAAGCGTTCCAACCATTTGGAAAGAAATATGAATAAATTTCTGGTTGTTTGTTGAGCTTGCCATCTTTATCCGGTCCAGATATTGCAAAAACCCGACCGCTACCTAGTGTTAACAAAGTAGGATACCAGCGGCCATTATTCATTGGTAGTATCTTGACCCATTCCTCGCCAATAGGATCAAACAACAAAGCAGAGGGTGAACCATAAAATGGGTCATAGCGCAAAGTTCCACCTGCAACCAATAACCTACCATCAGGGCGGAAGGAATGACCGGCGCAAAAAAGATCAATAGGCTGATTATTACTATCTAATGGAGCCTTTTGACGGGTAAAGGTTCCTTTGCCCACATCCCAAACTACACTGTCATAGGGAGTATTTAACCGACTGGGATCATTACCTGAACCGCAGAAAAAGAATACTTTACCAGTACGAAGTAAAGCAGCATGTATAGGCAGGATTGGAGCACTATACGGCAATACTTGCCATTTGTCTGTGGTAGTAGCCTGAGCGATGAAAGTCCCTAAATCCGTTTCCTCTAGAAGGTTAGGGTTGTTATGAGATTGAGTCACTTTATTTACAATTCTTCCTACGTAGGTTTTATGTTTTTGTTCTTCGTCTTAGTAACTGATTCTTAAAATTATATCTATACTTTGTAGGCTTCTCTAATGTTAAGATGTGATGTTTTTTATAACAAGATTAGATAAATACCGATTTTTTATTAGTAATTACGCTGTCAATTTTAGCTGTTATCGAGTATCTAATTAATCCTTGTACTGTGTTTTTTCGGAAAGAATGAATCACGCTTTTAAATTTGATATGGATACCTTTCAGGGCTTGGCATTGAGCATCACTGGCTAAAAAATTGTGTTTTTGACCTTTGATTTGTAACTTGTTTTGCACGCTCAGGTGTCGCATATTTAATTTGCCCAACTAAGACGCGCAAAATGCCTACCCCACAAGAGATTGGTTTTTTGGAGGATGCAAATTAAAATACTTTTAGGTTATTTTGTATTAAAAAAAAAATGATTAGCTAAAATATAAACTACAAGTATAATACAATACTTAATACATAGTTATAGAATTAAGAGGATCACAACTGATCGCTATGGGGTGCAATCGCAAATTTGAGACAATTAGCTGAGAGATTTTAGCCATGAGCATGATAGAAAGTACAGCCAAAGCGTAGTAAAGTAAAGTAGTAAAGCTCAGAGTGGGTTGTAAAAATCGAAACCTACTTAGTAGAAACAGTGGTAACGTCAATCGCTCTCAAAGCAAGATTGTCGCCATGAGCAACTCAACTCCAATGAATGACGAGAAAAATCTTTCCAATAAAAAGGGCAGGACACTACCTCCCAAGCTGATCATCTGGCTGGGAAAGTTTGTCTGGACGACTATGTGGCGGATCATGATGTCAAAGCTGGCTCCTAGCAATCAGTCGGGAGCTTATGTTCGTCCTAATAGCCAGTTTCGGAAGTTCATTGGTACAGAAGAAGGAAATCCACACCCACCAGCAGCAGGGCGCTACAAACTCTATGTTGGGCTGGGGTGTCCTTGGGCGCACCGAACCCTAGTAGTGCGATCGCTCAAAAAACTCGAAGCGGTAATATCAGTATGTATCGTCTCTCCTTCTCCCATTGAAGGCGGTTGGATATTCAACGAGGAAGAAGAAGGTTGTCGCACACTGGCTGAATTTTATCAGTTGGCAGAACCTGGTTACAGTGGACGCTCTACAGTTCCAATACTATGGGATAACCAAACAAAAACCATCGTCAATAATGAGAGTTCAGAGATTATCGTCATGCTGAACTCTGAGTTTAACGAGTTCGCTAACAATCCCACGCTGGATCTTTATCCAGAAACACTCAAAGAAAAGATTGACTGGTGGAATGAAAAGATTTATCACGCGGTAAATAACGGTGTGTATCGCTGTGGCTTTGCCCAGAGCCAAGAAGCATACAATCAAGCCTGTAATGAACTATTTGCAACTCTTGATGAGATTGACATTGCATTACAGACTAGTCGATATCTGTGTGGGGATAATCTCACCCTAGCAGATGTTCGTTTATTCACGACGTTATTTCGATTTGATAGTGCCTACTATGGGTTGTTTAAGTGTAATAGGCAGCGAATTCGAGACTATCAGAACTTGGGAGCTTATTTACGTGATTTATATCAGCTTCCAGGTGTAGCTGACACCTGCGATGTAGAAAGTGTGAAGCGGGACTACTACGGGAACCTATTCCCACTCAATCCGGGCGGGATAATTCCCGATGGCCCTGATATGGCTTATCTTTATCAACCATCTGGGCGCGATCGCATCGGCAAAGTGAATGCTTCATAAGGTACATTGAGAACTGATACCTCGATAGCTGCATTCTGGAGTTGATAAATCGTGAACCAGATTAATCGAGTTGCAATTGTCGGTGGAACTCATGGCAATGAGTTTACAGGAGCCTACCTGATCCAAAAATTTTCCCAGTTTCCCGACTTGATTACTAGACAAAGTTTTGAGACAGTGACTCTGTTAGCAAATCCTAATGCTTTTGCGGCGGGGAGGCGATATGTAGAGAAAGATTTAAATCGTTGTTTTCTCAAGCAAGATTTACAAGATCCGACTCTGAGCAGTTACGAAGAATTGCAAGCTAAATCAATCCAGCATACCCTAGCATCAAACAAAGAGAAACAAGCGGATTTTATCTTAGACTTGCACAGCAGTACAGCTAATATGGGTCTGACAATTATTTTGGTAAACAGTCATCCCTTAAACTTGAAATTGGCTGCTTATCTAAGCCAGATTGATCCTTTAGTTAGGGTTTATCGCTGCTCTTTTAAGTCAATTGAAGAAAACCCATTTGTAAATTCTCTATGCGAATTAGGCTTTGCGATCGAGGTTGGCCCTATTGCCCAAGGACTCTTAAAAGCGATGCTATTCCAACAAACAGAAGAACTTGTTTATGCGGTTCTAGACTATCTAGAACGGTTTAACCAAGGAGTAATTCCATCAACTAACGATACGTTGATTCTATATGATCATTTATCAGTTGTAGACTATCCAAAACAACAGGATGGCACAATCTTTGGCATGATTCACCCAGAGCTTCAAGATAAAGATTATCAAGCCTTAAACCCAGGAGAACCAATTTTTATAACCTTCGATGATAAGACAATTATTTATGAGGGAGCATCTACCGTTTGGCCGATTTTTATTAATGAAGCAGCTTATTACGAAAAGGGAATTGCAATGTGTTTTACCCAGAAGCAGCAAATAAATATCTAGACGTGTAGAGGATTTCTTGTGCGTAGTTTACCGCCGTAGGCATCGCTTTTTATTGGAAGTGATGATAAAAATTGAGCATCCAAATCATCAATTATTTATATATATAAAGCATTGGTAAAACTTACTTATATGTTTACATATTTCTTGGTTATGATATATTGATGACCAGCAATTATTATATATCAGGGTAAAAAGTTTTCCGAAAGGTTGATCAAGTCGAGATTAAAGGAGCGCTGAGTCCTAGTAGAAAACTTGATCGATAAAACCCAAATCTAACATTATATTTACGCTTAAAAATAATGAATATCAAGCGACAAGGAAACAAACCAATAGCCAGTCTTTCTTTAGACTTGGATAATGTTTGGTCTTTTCTAAAAAATCAGGGCGCTCCAGGTTGGGAGACTTTTCCATCTTACTTGGATATTGCAGTCCCTCGTTTCTTAAATATTTTTCAGCAATGGGATTTGACAATCACAGTCTTCATTGTCGGTCAAGATGCAGCGCTGGAAAAGAACACTAAGGCATTACAAGCGATCGCGATCGCCGGTCACGAAATTGGCAATCATTCATTTTACCACGATCCTTGGCTACATCTCTATTCAGAGGATGAGATTGAACAAGAGGTGGCCTTAGCCGAACAACATATCAAGCGCGTCACTCATCAACATCCTATCGGCTTCCGGGGGCCTGGATACAGTTTTTCTCCTGCGGTATTGAAAGTCTTAGCACGACGGGGATATGAGTATGATGCTTCGACTTTTCCCACATTTTTGGGGCCCATCGCCCGAGCATATTATTTGATGACTTGTAAACTGAGCAAGGAAGAACGCAAGAAACGAGAAGCCCTTTTTGGCGGTTTCAAAGACGGTTTGCAGCCTCTGAAACCTTACCAGTGGAAGATGGGCAAGGATAGACTCACAGAAATTCCTGTTACCACCATGCCAATTTTCAAGGTGCCAATTCACTTCAGTTACATAATGTATCTGAGTACATTTTCTTCGGAAGTGGCGTTACTCTACCTGCGAATTGCCCTGTGGCTGTGTAAACTGACGCATGTCCAGCCTTCTTTACTATTCCATCCTACAGACTTTATAAGTCAAGAGGATGTGCCAGAGCTATCATTCTTCCCTGGAATGAGCCTTCCCACTTATAAAAAACTGGCAATCGTGAATAAAAGTTTAGAACTTATATCCAGTCAGTTTAATGTTTTGACTGTTGGAGAACACGCCAAATCCGTTGTCGGTGCCCGTCAGTTGCCTGTATTAGTGCCTCAAAAAAGGTAAAAATATGAGCTATGCGATTGATAAGTGTAATTTGTATCCTTAATTACAAATAAAATTAACTTTGATCTGTTTTTAAAAAGGAGAAAATAGTCTTGGCAAAAAGATAAATTTATTTTTATAATAGTTCCCTATTCCAATGTCTTTATTAAAAACCTCTGGTGATATCCCTTCCCCAGAGGTTATTTTTTTCAAATTCGATGTTTAATCAGATTTTTTAATCGTTATCTAAGTTTTGATATTAGCAAATTATCTGGAAACCAGCTGACATTTGCTAGCAACTATGTGTAAAGTAATTGAGAGTGAATTACTATCTCTAATTTTTGACACATCTATCTATGGTTAGAAAAACGCAACGTCTTTTGCTGCTAGTTGTTTGCTGTAGTATAACTGGTGTAATTTTAGGAGGTACTGCTGCTTGGGCAGAAAGCAGCCTCTGCTTGGAAGACAGTAAGCTTACAAGTGAGTGTCTAACCCAAGATCCGATCCAAAAAACTATCCAAGGAATGAGTACCGGATTGTTAGCTGGGGCTGGGGCCGCTTGCGGTGCAGCATGGCAGTTACGGCATGAAGATTGAGTGTAAACTATTTAAACTATCTATCACTAACCCGGAGTTACCGGGTTAGATTAGGTTTCTGTACTAATTAGCCAGTGCCTCCACTTAGACTTTTGCGCAGGATGAGGTCTTACTTACCCTTTTACAGCAGAGATCAGTCTTTCCCCAATAGCCATCTGATACCTTCTGCTCTAATCTTTATCGCTGCATTTCCATCTCTGGTCATAGTGATTACCGGAGTGAGGAGCAGTACCTTTCTGAAAGAGGCAATTATGGCGATGCAAAAGGGTTGTATTACAAAAACTGGTCAATCATCTTGATTTAGTGCCTTTACAAGAATAGCGATCTATTAATACACGAGCAAATTTCTCGTGTTGTTCAGCTAGATGTTGAGGAGAGATGAACTGAGCATTGCCCATGAAGCGGTAAACCCAGCGACAAAACTCCTCTAGCGATCGCTCAGGAAGTTTAACAATGTAATCTACGTAAGTAGGTTTGCCATCTTTTCCCTTCGGCCCTAGTTTGATTTTTTGGTGAAGATGTCGCTTTTCTCCCTCTTGGATAAATCCCATTACTTCAGGGAAAAATCGAACTTTCACTTCTACAAGCTCCAGTTCTCCACGAATCTCCTTTTGTTGCTCTTCTCTTAAACCCAACTTCAAGCCACAACCTGCCTTTAAGAGTCGATGAGCGATATGTAAGCTTTTCCATTGGCTATCTAAGCCGCGGCCTTTGCTATCCAGAACATTGAAGTGATCACTAAAGCGATCAATACGTGACACTACGAGATGACCGTTGTTATAATCTTCCAGCAACAAATACCAGGCAATGTCTGCATAAATCAATTGTAAAGGATAAACTTGCTCATATCTGGTTTTGTTGGGATTGTACGGATTACGACAGCGATAAAGCTCGACTGCTTGCCCTTTAATAATTGCTGCTTCAAGTGTATCTAGTTTTTCAAATAGCGTGCCTCGGCTTTGATATCTGCCCTTGGCCATCATTTCCACCGGATCGGTGTAGACAATAACTCGGTCTAATTGGGTTCTCACCGGATAAAGCATCTCATCTTTCAGGTTTAACCCTCCTAATCGCCGCATTAGTCTTTGATAGATCCGATTAATTTGAGGGTCTTCCTGATATCTTGCCTGAGAGTGTAGGGCATTGAGCGCAACTTGTAACTCCTCCCGATTCATTAGACCTCTACCAACATAGTAACCCCAGCGGTAAGGTCGCCTATCCAAAAGTCCATAGCGACGAAGAATCTTCAAATCTTTTTGGATGGTATGACGCGAATATGGCGGTAGCTTTACATTTAATTCGCTTGCTACTTTTTGTAGGTACAATTGTACTAATTGCAATGTATCATGATTATTAGAGTCAGATTGCATAGGATCAATACAACCAACTCCTGGATATCGGACAAAGGTTGCAATTAATAGTAAAAGTCGCTCGAAGGCAGGAAGAGCAGCATAAGAATGCGCCATAAACTATATTTCACCCTGAAAAGTCAATAATATAAAAGTATTGACCTGTAATTTATAAAAAGTTTAAAACTGTTGCTAAGTATAGTTCCTAAAGATTTAATTTTATAGTTTCTAATACTGCCAAATAGTCGCGCTCTATCTGAACCTCTTTGTAAAATGCAGTTCAAATAGAGTTTTAGAGACTTAAAAATATGCAAACATGTCCCTCCTGCCAACATTCCTTGTCTAGCAATGGATTCTACTGTTCTAACTGCCTTCAGCAGATTCGATGTAAAAACTGCCGTGAAATGCTTCTTCCTGGCGCAAAACGATGTGTAATGTGTAGAACCCCAATAGGTGAAGGGCATAACGGTTCTGTATCAAGCAATGGCGTTAGCCTACCTCCCATAATGAACACATTAAAATTCGTTGAAACCAGCAAGGGCTACTCACGTGAGATTCAGGCTGCTCTAAGCAACGAAGTAGGTATTAGCTGGGGTGGTGCTGCGATCGCCGCGATCGTTGGTGGACAAATAACACCTGGAAAACCACCTAATGGTCGTCCTGTGATTCGTGATTTAAGTAATGCCAAACCTCAACAACTTTCCTTATTCAACGACGAATCCAGCGACGAGAACAATAAATCTACAATTGATACAGTTGCTCAACTTCCTGCTGCTCATGGAATTGACGCTGACAAATTAAAACAGATTTTCCGGCACAATGGTGAACAACTACAGCTAATGGAAACGCGGCTCAAAGCTGCAAACAGGTTAGATGCTGCACGCAGGCTAACCTATCTAGTTCTCTTGTACTCATTGGATGTTGATGGGCGGGAGGAAGTTCCTCGCACTGAATTAAATGAGACTCTTAAAAGCGTCAGATTGTATGACAACAATACCGCTACATGGATTGGCAAGAGTGCTGACTTGATTGTTGAGAGAGATATGGTTGGACTGCGACTGTCGGGACAAGAACAAGCGCGAAAAGTTCTTGTACAGGTGCTTGATCGCTCAATAGAAGACAAGTGGAATTTAACCACAGGTGCAGGTTCGCGAAGCTCGAAGTCCAGTGCCAGAAGCGACGAGGATTCAGAAAATTCTACAAAGAATGGCAAGCGTAAGAATAATGGGTTTTCCAAAGAAGTGGAGTCTTGGGTAGCCAACTGGAAACCACTCGCCTCTAATATTGATTTTCATGCAGCCATTAAAGATTGCACAGTCATTCAGAAGGGATTGTTTGGCCTGTGGGCAATTGGTAAAGCAACAAGCAATGCTGAGATAGTGGTTTCAAGCTACAAGCTAAAGCAATTTCTGTATTTGGGATTTGGCATCAAGATAGATGAGCGTCATTTAGAACGCACTTTACAAGCAGCTTCAGGACAAGGAAGTTTGATTAAAGTGCAAAGTGGCTTCCAATTACTACCTCCAGGCTTGGCTGAGGTTGAGAGATTGACAAGCTCCAGACAAGGTAACGCATTCACCGATGAATCTTCTGAAAATTCTGGTGAGGTGTAACCATGAGAAGGACATCTAAGCAACTAATTCAGGAACTTTCGACAATTATTGACTCTTACTTTGCCCATGCAGTGGTTGAATGCTACGTCGAAATGCAGCAACGATTTCTAGCTGGCGACTGGCAACCAACAGAACTAGACGGTGGGCGGTTTTGTGAAGCGATTTCGCGTTGCTTGCTTCAAATGGATACCGGAAAGATTGATCATCGAAAATTGCCTGGTAAGGTTCGTGAGGATTTATTGAACAAAAATATTCCTCATCAACTTGGCTCGAAGGATCGTTATCATTTGGCTAAAGTGATTGAGGTTGTATATGGATTTCGCTCCGATCGCGGTGCTGTTCACATATCAACTGACTACACCGCAAACTATATGGATTCAATGCTGGTGCTTCATGCAAGCAAATGGATTTTTGCAGAATTTCTCCGCCTAGTTTGGAATCGAGATCGAAAGCTTGTTGCAGAAACCATTGCCCAAATTGTTCAACTAGAACATTCAGTAATTCATGAATTGGACGGAAAACCTTTAGTTCTGGCAAGGGATATTTATGCAACGGATGAAGTTCTGTTGCTGCTGTATCATGCCGCCAATAATCGCTTGAGTCGGGCTGAACTACGCGAACATGCTGTCAGCCAAAACCCTCAAAACGTTAATGTTGCTATATCTAGGCTAATCAAAAGTAAGGATATTCGACCTGTTGCAGAGGATGAAGTTGCTCTGACTCCTAATGGTCAAAAACGAATCCTTGAGCAGGTATTGCCTAAACTCGTTCCCCAAAAATAGAATTCCTAGTTCAATTGCAGGGTAAGCATTTATTAAATTCCGTCTCAATCATGGCGAAGATAGTAAATTACCCAACAAAGTGAAGATTTTTTACAGCAGTTCAGAGTAAATACGACTCCTATTGAGCTTTCAGTTACTCTATGTTTAAAGATAAATAGCTATTTTACAAGCGATCGCACAATCATGGACGACAGCAAGGCATTGTTTGACTATTGGCATGACCGAGTTCGGCTGAAAAACTCTGAGTTAATTGCAGATCCTGGACACGTCAAAACCCAGGATCTACGCCATGATTGTACCAACTATGATGAACTTTGGCGTAGCCTTGAAGTTCAACGACTGGAGGAACCAGAGCGTAGCAGGGTTATTGCGATTATTAAGTACGAATGTACAGCCAAAGTTCTACAGAATCGGGCTGGTCGTCTGCGCGATCGCGCTAATGAGCTTGAAGCAGCTTATCATGAACAAGATCAACAAAAATCCAAGCTCTTGGGTTTGATCAAGGCATTACAAGAGAAACTGTTTGGCAAAGATAAAGAAATTAAGAGATTAGAAGCACGAATTGCTTCCCTAGAAGCGGAAAATGAAGCCTTTCGATCTGAAGCCGAGAATAGTAAAGCTCAGGTGGAATTGGTTAAAGAACTAGAGCAGCTTAAAAAGAAATATAATGAAGTTGAGAAGCGAAGACAGGAATTAGCTCAAAATAATAAGAGTTTAGGTGGAAGAGTTGCCCATACAAAAAGATATAAGCAGCAAAGAGATGAAGCAATAGCTTTAGTTGAACAGCAGAAACAGCAAATTGCTACATTATTTCAAGAGAGTCAGCGTCTTCGTGAAGAGAATGAAAAACTTTATCAAAAATTAAAATAAGCGGATCAATAAAATGCTCTAAATTGGGGACGCTCAATAGTAATCATGAAACTTCAAGAGCTAAAAGCTAAAGTCTACGAGTTAGCTGGAGTAAATACTACCAAACAACTCAAGGCAAAAATTCAGGAGATTAAGACGTTAGATATGCGTCTTAAAATCTCCTGGGAAAAAACTATTGCTATTCTTCAAAAACCGCAAAGTGAGTTTGACGAGTGGTTGGAAAATCCACCTGAAGAATACAAAGATATTTTTTCTGAAATTACAGAAGCCTCTCAAAAATATGATCAAAAATCAGCACAGACGAAACAGTTAGCACAAGAGGTATTGTCAATAGCGAATAATCTTGAAGGACTAGCAGAGGAATGTCAAGACGAAGCAGATAAAATCAAGCAAGAAATTGAAATAACTAGACGGATTTCAAAACAAGCTAGACTGAACTAGTTTTGACATCAGAGGACAGCTAAAAAATAGCTGCACTGAATGGAAGCATTAGTTAGTAGCTTATACTGTATGGAAATTGGGATTTCTCACTTTTAACCACCTGATCAAGAAAGTAGAAACACTGTGACCAATAAAATTGGTGATTTCGATTTCAGTTCAGTGAGAATTAATCTACAACGAAAATATAGCAGCATTAGGCTATGGTAGTGGGGAACAATTCGTGACCCTTGCAACATTTCCATGCTTTCTGACAAGTCAATTGTCTAACTCTGCTATCCGTTGCAGCTAACACTTCGCTGCAACAGACTGAATCGATATCTGGGTTGGGTGCAAAGAAGCAAGCGTCTGGACGCATTTGCATTGTTGATGCCTTATAGAGAATAATCACAGATAAAGCAGCTTTAGTGTCTTCGTGCGAGAGAATAAATATAAAATATGGCGATCGCAATCGATTTTGGTACTAGCAACACAGTCATTGCTCGTTGGAACCCTGTAACCCAACAGCCAGAAACCCTGACTCTACCAGGTTTATCAATTAAACAAAGTCTCAATCCACCACTGATTCCCAGCTTGGTTTATGTTGAAGACGCAACAAAAAATCAAGTCTTAATAGGGCAACAAGTGCGCGATCGCGGTCTTGACCTCAAAGGCGAAACGCGATTTTTCCGCAGCTTCAAGCGGGGTATCGGTGCAGATATCCAAGGTTTCTTACCCGAACTAGATGGACAAATTGTCACCTTTGAGCAAGTAGGGCAATGGTTCCTCACCAAAGTAATTGAAGAACTAGCTCCCCTGGAAGGGGGGTTAGATTCTCTAGTATTAACCGTACCCGTAGACAGTTTTGAAGCTTATCGCCACTGGTTGGGGACAGTTTGTCAAGCCCTCCCCGTCGAACAAGTGCGGATGCTGGATGAACCCACAGCCGCCGCCTTGGGTTATGGCTTGGCAAATCAAGAAATTCTCTTGGTAATTGACTTTGGGGGTGGAACTTTAGATTTGTCCCTTGTTCGGTTGGATCAAAGTGTGCAAACAACCACCAAGCCCCTGGGATTTCTCCTCAAGTGGGGTAATAAGTCTTTAGCTGAAGATTCAAAACAAAAAGTTAAAACAGCCCGTGTACTGGCGAAAGCTGGGCAAAATTTGGGCGGTACTGATATTGATAATTGGTTGGTAGATTATTTTGCCAAAACTCAAGAGTTGGTGGTAAGTCCCTTGACAACAAGATTGGCAGAACGGGTAAAAATTCAGCTATCAACTCAAAATCAAGCTAGTGAAGTTTATTTTGATGATGAGACATTTGAAAGTTATGAACTGGAACTAAACCGCGATACTTTTGAAGATATCCTCAAAGAACATGCCTTTTTTGAGTTATTGGATGAGTCAATGACAACACTGTTGCAGCAAGCAAGAAGGCAAGGGATAGAACTTCCAGATATTAATGCAGTTTTGTTAGTTGGTGGGACAGTGCAATTGCCAGCAGTGCAGACATGGATCAAACAGTATTTTGAACCAGAAAAAATCCGTTGTGAACGTCCCTTTGAAGCGATCGCTCAAGGTGCATTACAGTTAGCACAAGGGATACAAATCAAAGACTTTCTGTATCATAGTTATGGTATTCGCTACTGGGATCGTCGCAATCAGCGTCACAAATGGCATTCTCTGATTAAAGCTGGACAAGCATACCCAATGAGTCAGCCAGTGGAATTAGTCTTAGGCGCTTCACTAGAAAATCAGCCCAGCATTGAACTAATTATAGGAGAATTGGGAGCAGATACGGGTAGTACTGAAGTTTATTTTGATGGCGATCGCTTGATTACGCGTCGGATGGACAATAGTGAAACCAGTGTCAAACCCCTCAATGATCAAGAAGGCGCAAGGACAATTGCCCAACTGACACCGGCCGGATATCCTGGAAGCGATCGCATAAAAATTCTTTTTCAAGTTGATGAGCAACGCTTTTTGCGAATCACCGTTGAAGACTTATTAACGAATAATACGCTGTTGGAAAATCAACTTGTGGCACAGTTAAGTTAATTAACTAAAAGGATTTAAAAGTGGGATACCGCAACCGTTGAAATCCCGGATATAACGCTTCTCTACGAGACGGTACACGAACACTATCGCGTCGCACTCAGAACTATTGAGGGAGTTAATGCCGACTTGTTCGCGCAGTGTCTCCCCTTGGGAGAAATCCAGGATAGGGAGCGATCGCGCCGATAACTAAATAAAAAATTGAGTGATATAGAGTGAGGTGCGATAAGCAAAGTGATTACACGATCAGCTATCGCACTTGACAACGGTCATCTGAAGGATGAAGTAAACCCCGTTAGAACGTACTTACTGTTGAGGGAACCTCACTGTTGAGAGAACTAATGTATTTATTCAGTGTATTGATATTATCATCGTAGGCAGAGTCATCACCCAATGAAATACCTTTGCTTCGCACAAAAAACTTGAATGGTAACTCTCGTTCGCCAAAGAAATTAACAAATCCGTCCGGCTCAATGCTATCTCCGTTTAGACCAATTGCCCACTTGCGGTCTTTGTATTCCTCAAGTTCAGCGATCTTATATTCGCAGGCGTCACTCTCTTGGTTGATTACATCTGCAATGTACTTATTTAGGGTTTTGATATTCTCATCGTAGGCAGCGTATTCACCGAATCCAACTTGATTTTGCAAGTAAAACTTGAATAACAGCTTTCGCTGGTTGAAGAAGGTCAGGAATCCGTCTGGCTGAGTGGTATCTCCGTTTAGACCAATTCCCCAGTTCCTCTGCTTGTAATTTTGGAGTTCAGCGATTACGCCTTGAGCAGCTTCGATCTCTTGTTTAGGGACTCCCCGAAATTCAATATTGCGGCTGGGTTCGGGAGCAAGCGACTTAAGAAAACTCATGCAAGGGGCAAAGAAAAATTCTCCGCCTTTCATCGTTACCCAATGGGTAAAGTCAGCTTCAGTCTGCTCTTTTGCGCCCCAGTTAGTCGGCCAATTGTATGTCTCCGTGACGTCTGTGTTGTCGTCTCCTTTCTTTTCTACACCAATAACTACATCTGTTCCTACACCTGGTTTGATAAAGTCATTAGCTTTAGCCCATGCATTCTGCATGAAGTTGAACTGATTTACTAAACTAGCTTGGAAGCTCATAAACAGCAGTCCAGCGTCGTTTTCTGGCTTTTCGCTGGGGAGGGTGCCATAGTTGATTCCCCGACGGGCAATCCGACGCATCTTCTCCTGCTCTAGAGTTGCAAAGGCTGATGTATCTCCACGGGGATTCACCTTACGAGTGTGGGCGTGGAAGGGGCACTTAAAACCTTGCGGATCATCTTGATAATTAAAGTTGTTATCTTGAGAGCCTTTACCACTTGATGCTTGGCTGACTACTGGTGTTCCATCCTGGAAGCGTCCCATAGTGTATGCTCCTGCTAAAGCTGGATTTGGTTTTCCAGAACCTTTCAGCTTTTCAGCTAGTTTGTCTTTAACATCTTTCTCCCAGGCTTTAACATTCTGCTCCAGTTTACGGAATACCAAGAAGCTACCGTAACTCTCCTGTTTTGTACCCAAGGGATCTTTGAACAAAACCAACTCTAGGGGTGCGCGGGGGTCCCATTTGGAAAAGTCGCTATGTTCTCTTTCGTTGTTAATATCTCGCTTCAGAAACAACGGTTGACTGACTCCATCTCGGAATCCGAAGTGTTCGATCTCTTCTCCAGTCTTTTCATCTCTGAGGACGTAACCTATTTGCTCGTGGACAACGGAGGCGATCGCATCCAGTTCTTTTTTTATTGCCGCTACTTTGTTTTTCAATAGAGCAGGTTGCTGACGCAGCTTACTCTGATCCTTTTGCTCCTCAAGCTTTGCTTCCTGGGTTCTGGGGCCTACTATCTTATCAGCTGCAAGCAAGATCAGAGCATGAATTTCATTATTTTTAAAACCATCCTCCCATTGATTGGAATCGTCGCCGAGTTGATTCTGCATGTCGCCATGTTTCATCCCTTTCTGAAATGCATCTTCATTGGGCAGATTCTGGTAGGTATACCCTAAGTGTATGTAACCAGCCTTTGTCAAGAAGAAGTTGGCAAATAGTTTACCTGGTACGTCTTTCTTCTGCCGATACAGCTTTCCCTGCTCGGCTTGCTCCAATGCTGAGGTGACATACCTGTAAGTAAAACTGCCAATCCATTGCTTGGCGGCTTCAATGTCGCCCTCGAATTTCAAGAACAAATAAACAGCATGGTTTCGTCCGTGTGATTTGAGGATGTTTCCCTGTATCTCATCTAACAGTGGTTCGTGTTCAAAATCATCAAAAGGGGTAACAATTTCAACGATTTGGTTGATGTCAATTTTCTTGATTTCACTTGTCATAATTAACTCCTGACTTCAGATTTATCTAAACTTGTGTGGTTGAGAGTCGGACTGGGAGATATTTGACCGTGCCAATTTTAGATTTTAGATTTTAGATTAAGGAAAGCCCTCTTTATTTTTGCGAAAGTGTTGTTAGAAGAGCAGGGCAAACGCATCTAAAGTATAATAATCCTTTAATAGCAAGGGTTTTGACGTTTTTAAATTTAGCCTATTTTTTCGTCAATATCCTTATCCAGCAAGGGTTTCAGAAATCCCGTGCGTTCGCCCTGGTTAGAAGAGAATTCTTTTGACAGTATTCTTCTGTAGATTTTATAGAGACAACTTCTACTTCTACTGGTTTCTCTTTGTTTCCTTTAATGATAAATTCAGTAGCCCCTACATGTGTTTTAGGATTCCCCCAATCATATGTGTAACCTAACCCTGTAAATGGATACAGTTTCTTAGGTTTTTCTTTATTTAAATAATGAGTTTTATTGAATTGTGTGTACAAAAAACTTGTCTTGTCAAGGCTATTAAAATCAAAATTTGTACAACTAGAAGTACTAATGTCTGAGTTTGTACATGGCCTTTCTATATCTTTGGCTTTGACCAATATTTCTACAAAATGAGTCTTCTTATCTTTTAGCGTTAAAAGTAAGCCTAAATATTGCTGCAATCTTAGCGAAAGCATCATTTTGCCACTAATGTCCATATTTATGCCTTTACATTTATTACAAAAATCTTTTACTTGATCAGGTACTGTTAACCAAGTAGTATGGTCTATTTTATCAAGTTCATGTTTCTTCAAATGCTCCTCCCAATGCTTATTGTATTTATCTGTTAAATCTATCCAAGACACCATTAAAATTTTTTGTTCGTTACTATTTTCATTCATGTTATTAACTTGATTATTTTTTCCCAATACAATAAGATTTTTTATCACCTTAGTCTTATCATCTGTAATTTCTGTATCCTTAATAGCTTCATTTAGCTTTGCTTCGAGGAAATTATAACTATCCCTTGTCTTATCAAAAAGATATTGATTAACATTGTCTTTGTCTTCTTTTTCTGGCAACAAATTTTCATCTTTTGAGGTTGACAAGCTTTGCCGAGAAGTTTCTGTAGCTAATAAACTGGAATATCCAAATACCAAACAAGCACCTGTCAAGCCTAAAAGCAATTGTTTATTGAATGTTTTTATCATAAAACTCCTGATAAATATTGTTGTACTCGCCACCCTAGCAATCATTAGTGGAAGAGAACAATTAGGTACTAATTAATACTCCTACTTAACAGAATTAGCAATTATGCTATTCCGAGTGAGTACTCAAACTAAACAAACGATGCAATGATAAATCTGTGCTTTTTATGTCAAGCTTCTAAGCAGCTTAGTTGTTCAAAATCAAATAGGAGTCCTATAATTCAACAGGGTTGTCACCGCCCTTAGCTGTAAAATAAGCATTTTAAAGCTAGCAGCTTGCTTGATAAATCAGTATTATTACTGAAAAATAAGTAATTACACATTGACTTTATAAATTACGGTGCGCTTTTTTGTTGAAAAGTCAGAAAAATAGGGATAAACTAAGTACATAGATAGATAAATATACTATTAATATATTTATCTAAGTACAACTGTGCATAAGTTCGTAGCGAATTGACAAGAGAAAATTTTTGAGGGTAGGGTAAGCATACATAAACATCCCTTAACTATTCAGTACTATGTATGATTGGTTGGCAAAAAACTTACTCTGTGCAAGTGACAGAAGCCTCATGGCTCTTAAATCTCTCGAAAATGTGTTTTTAGTCATAGCAGTATATATGGACAGGTGCGTTGACGAAGTGTAACGCACCTGTCCATACATTAAGGTAAGAATTACAGCAATGATGATGAATTGATCATTTATGCACCACTACTAAAGTTCCCGTTGAAGCCCAGTTGTAAAGATTGCGAGCTTGCTTAACAGGTAAATTTACGCAACCGTGGCTAACTGGAGTTCCAAAACGGTTATGCCAGTAAGCACCGTGGATAGCATAGCCTCTGTAAAAATACATTGTGTAAGGAACATCAGGAACATTGTAGTTCCTGCCTCGCATCCGGTGAGTACGATACTTAGAATTAATCCGAAATCTACCTATGGGTGTGGGGGTCGATCGCTTGCCTCCAGAAATGCGGTATGAATAAACAAGTCTTTTACCTCCCCATGCACGTAAGCGTTGCTCTGACAAGTCAATTTCAATCCAGCGAAGTTGGGATGTTTGCCTGATATTAGATGCAGTGATGCTGTTTTCATCCACTGACGCGGCTGTTGCTGTAGTAAAGTTAGGTGTACCTGCTAAAGGTGATGACCAAGAAAATAGAGTTGCCACCATCAGCGCCACGCCTGTACAAAAAGTTCCTGAAGAACGAATCCTACCACTGCGAATCCAAGATTGCATTATGCCTCACCTCTAAACTACGCAAAAATTGTGAAGTGAACTAATTTTCTGGAAAACTACAAATTTCCAGATTGATTAATCACTTCCTGTTCAGGATTTACGCAATTCATCTGCTAATGCTTTTCAAAACAAGTCTTAAGCTAATCTGCATCCAATTTGCACATTTGTCATTTGTCCTTAATTAAATGATGAGTTTTAACTAATGACCAATGACTAATTACAAAGGACACTTTTACAAAAAATCTGTTATTGAAATGCCTAAATACAAACTTTCCCCAAATTTATATTTGCATTTTTAATTTCACACAGTAATTGTCAGGGTTTACGCTTATTCTTTTGAGCAAATCGTTAAATGCCCTCTTCTCTATTTTATTCCAAATTCAATAATTCCGACTCCGAAGATTCCCAGCATAAAATATTGCTGGGAATCACTCAATTGTCTTGATTTGTTGTTATTAATTATTTTCTCTAAATTGCCTTTTGGTTGCTTCACCTACTATTTCTGGATGACTACTGGTGTGCCTACCGATGCCCACTCGAATAGCCATTTAGCATGTTTAGGTGCGAGATTTACACAGCCGTGGCTGACTGGTGTGCCAAACCTTTTATGCCAGTAAGCACCGTGAATACCGTAATTACCTTGGTAAAACATCGCATAAGGAACGTTGGGAACATTGTAGTTTTCCCCCTGCATCCGTGTAGTTTTGAACTTAGATTGGATTTTAAAAGTACCAACAAGAGTGGGAGTACCTTTTTTGCCAGAAGAAATAGCACTTCCATAAACCACTCTGTCACCTTCCCAAGCTATTAATCGTTGCTTTGAAAGATCAATTTGAATCCAACGCTGATCTGATTGTTGTAATGTCTGGATTGTTTGGGCAATTACTTGATCTTTAGTATTCGCCCAAACTTCACTCGTTCCAGTAGTAGTAAAAACACTTAAAGACAGTGCTGCACCAGTAAAGAGTATTTTTAAGTGACGCACCCAGTCAGGATACAGTTTTTTCATTTTAGATACACTCACACTCAAATCAAGGGGTCTTGAGAAACTTATCAGTTTTCACTTTTGTTTCCCTATCTATTACTTTAATAGACGTGAATTTTTGATATTTGATTCTAAGTTAACTTAACTGTTGTATCAGCTTTCTTGCCCCAGATGCGATCGCTTC
>NZ_CAXTNE010000001.1:0-20753 GCF_964245445.1 uncultured Nostoc sp. | reverse complement strand
GCCCCAGATGCGATCGCTTCTTCTAACTGTTGCACATTAAATAGCGTACCAGTGCCAATAGTACAGGCTGGTAATTCTGACCGTAGTTGAGTGATTAATTCCCCAGCCCGCGAACTATTCCAGGTAATCTCAATTAACTGCATTCCCCCAGATGCTACAGCCATTGCCATTTGCTGTCCCACTTCGATTTTAGGGGCGCGGATGACTGCGATCGCCCGATGTTTTTGCAATTGTGATAACCAAATTTGATTAGGCATTTTGACTGGGAATTAGGGATGGGGGATTAGGGACTGTGGATTATGGATTAGGCTAATACAAGCAAATTTTCCCACTTAGTAGTCCTCATTCCCCAATACAAGCGTGACACAGTAACCACGATCGGCTCTCAAACTTGCTTCTTGTATCAAGTTATGAGATATTACAAATAGCAGTAAGTTTATCGAATTACCGTAGTTTAAAATAAATACCTTAGCTTTTGGGGCTAAAGGAGTAATTAAAATGACAATTGCACGACAAAACCTAGCAGAATATTTACCAATCACCATTCATGATTCCAAAAGCATGGATATAGGCAGCTTGTGGAAGCTTGTCCGACTAGGTACAGTACAAATAAATGGATTTTGGTGGCGAACTAAGGCATACGGAACGATTTTAGGGGTTATGTTGCTAACCTTGGTGAGCCTGATTTTCCTAAGTATGCATTGGTCTTATCGCAGACTGTCCTCATTTCTCAGCCATCGAGTCATTAGATATCTGGTAAAAAAGAATGTAGAGACGTAGCGTTGCTACATCTCTACAAGGGTTCTGGGTAACGCATATTTAATTGGGTGCGGCTCTTTTAAAAAGAGGAAGAATAAAGTTAGACAACCATCGGGAGTGATGGTGGAGTATAGAGTAGCAAGCTTGAGTTACCCGCCTCATCAAAGGAACACCATCAAAATACAACGGCAGATGATTACGCTCATATTCTTGCTCTGATAATTGTTTAAAAAGCTTATGAGGACAAAATCGATAGTTCTGTGCCTGTTCAAGACAGTAATTAACCAGTTCAAAAATTAAAAGCGGAAAGCGCTTAATAGTACTCTTGGTAAAAGGTCTATTTACGGGTAAGTCTGTCTACTCCTCTGTCGCCTGTGTCTAGTTCTGTCTAGATTGTCCAAGAGTCTGGTTTAGGTTAATTTCTATAGTATGCTGGTCGCAACAATTAGACAGACTTCTTCGCGAATGCTGGATATGGCGCGAGCGGCAAAATTTGGTAGTCAGCGTAATCAACCTCGATCAGCGGAAAGCTGTCGATCATCTTTTGCAGATGCTCCGGTGACTCCGCTTCAAAGAGAACGGCTGCGCCACGGTTTTTCGTGTCCAGCGCCCACACTTGACGGAGACCTCCCTGTGCGTAAAGGACTTGCGCTTGCGCCTGCTCTTCGAGTTCCCGTTTTTGGAAGTCAGAGGGCATTCCGTCAGTCTGGAATTTCTGTTTGGGTGTGAAGATAACAAGATATTGCATATATCACCTCTAGTTCGCCACAAGTATTGCCAGTAACCGGATGGGCTCTTTGGCTCAAAGTCTTTGCATTAGATATTTTGCGTGTATGCGGGGTCTGGTTTCAGCGGAAAAACTTGATAGTCGACGTAATCAGTCTTCACATTCGGGAAGCTATCGATCATCCCTTGCAAATGCTGAGTTGAATCGGCCTCAAAAATACAAGCCGCACCATGCTGTTTTGAGCCCAACTGTTCTAAGTCCAGCTCCCAAGATTGGCGAAGCAGCCCTTGCGCGTAGAGAACCTGACCCTGCACCAACTCTTTAACGTGTTCCTCCTTGAAATCGGCGGGCATCCCTTCAGTTTCAAATTTCTTTTTGGTCGTTAAGATTACGAGATATTGCATATGTCACCTCTATTTAGCTTGCTTAATTGTGAAAACCGGACAAAAAAGGAGGCATACCGTCTGGTCAAGCAGACGCCGAAGCCTCAACGAACACGCTGTAGACCCAAAAACAGAGCGTATCCGAATTCTTAGCTATTTGCGATCGTCACGGCTTGATGCAGATATTCGTTATTGGAAAGCTGGGCAAGCATGAAGGCAGCCAAGTCGGCACGTGTAATTTTATGGGCTTTCTCGCCCGTTTCGGTATCGAAGACTCGAACGTTTCCCTTGGCGGGGTCGTCGTTGAGAAGGGCTGGGCGCAGAATCACCCAGTCCAGACCGCTCGATTCGACAGCAGACTCCATTGCCGCTTTGTCCTTGTCCGCACCGCGCAAAAAGGTCGAAACTAGTAAGCGCTCATAAAAGGGGGTATTTGCCTCACTATCCCCTTCACCAATCATAGAAGTGACCACGAGACGGCGCACACCGTTTCGCTGCATGGAAGCGATGATTGTGTTGGCGGCGCTCGATTCGAGCGTAGTTGCCTTGTAAGGCGTTTTACCGCCAATCGTGTCAACAACTGCGTCTTGACCGACTACTGCTGCGTCCATAGTGGCACTGTCGGTAGCGTCACCTTCGATAACGCGAACGTCTGAAACCTCATATTCGTCAGCTTTGTGAACGAAGGCCGTGACCTGGTGACCAGCGGCTACAGCCTGCTCGACTACAGCTCTACCGGTCTTGCCAGCAGCTCCTATGATTAAGACTTTCATGTTTTAACTCTCCTATGTAAAGCTTAGGGACGAAGACAAATTGTGTTGTAAATGCTGCCTTAGGTTTATCTGCAACTGTTCCGTCAAAACAATATAAACTCACCGCAGTATTTTTCGTTCAAAACTTGATTTCATAGTGCGTTGCTCCCTTCAATTTCCAAGTCTCCCTATATTTGACATCTCTAGTAGTTTGCCAACCCAAAAATGTCGGGTAGAGGCAAGCTCTTGAAGCAGAAGGAGTAAAGAAGTAACTAAAAATAACTCTCTTTCCTCCTCAGCTTGTCACCGTGCGAAGTTCCCTTAGCGCACAACTAGTATGATTCATTAATTCATGTAGATAAAGATAGTTTTTATGGATTGATTGTTTATAATGCTGGACAATAGCAGAGTTTTGATAATCTCAACGCAGCGAGTGCAAGGTATGGATGACGTGAACGCTGTTTTAATATTTCTCAAAGTTGCGGAACTGGGAGGATTTGTCGCAGCAGCACGAACGCTGGACTTGCCTAAATCTACCGTCAGTCTGAAGGTCAATGAGCTAGAGCAACGGCTAGGAGTCCGATTATTTCATCGCACGACGCGGCGGGTTTCTCTAACTGAAGAAGGACGGCTGTATTACGAAAACTGTTTACCCATTGTCGATGCGTTACATGACGGTAATGATGCGATCGCTAGCTTACAGGGACATCCGCAAGGCACTGTACGAGTGACAGCCACCGTATTGTTTGTGCAATCTGTTCTGGCACCCAATTTGCCGGAGTTTCTGCTAACCTACCCCGATATTAAAGTGATTCTCCATGCGACGACTGAATACAAGGATATTGTTAAAGAAGGGTACGATCTAGCGATTCGGATTGGGGAATTGCACGATTCAACCCTGATCGTGCGGCTCCTTAGCACAGATCGCATGAAACTCTTTGCCAGCGCGACCTATCTCAAAAGCGCTGGCGAACCAAGGGCGATCGCTGATTTGACCAGTCATGCGCTGCTTTGTATGGCTCATCGTCAGAACGATGTGACCTGGACATTGCACAATGAACAGCAGGAAACAGTAACGCTCTCCTTTCGTCCACGACTACTCAGCAATGACGTTGCCCCCATTTATCAAGCAATCGTTGCTGGAGTAGGAATTGGGCTACTGCCAGAATTTCTCTTTCAGCAGGAGTTACACAGTGGGAATATAGTAAACGTCTTGTCTCAATGGTCACTGGCTCCAGTCCCAATTAACGCACTTTATCCTAGCCGAAAATATATTCCCATGAAAGTCAAGGTCTTTTTAGAGTTCCTTGAGCAAAAGATGCGCTCGCGTGACTTCCAGAAAATAAACTGATACTGTTAGCGAACTTAATAACACAAAGTTTTTCCCACGTCTGGGCTTTATGCCCCATCCATTTCGTTCCGTCTCCAAGGCATAGTGAGCTCGTCCTATACATCGGCTAATTTTGCTTCCTTTACATTACTTTAGAGACAGTCTTTAAAAACTCAGCTTAATTCTTCTAGTAGAGGAGAGAGCCAATTAAAAATGCATATACTGCAATTACCAAGCAATAGTTTGATAAGCCCCTAGTTGAAGACCTACTAGGAGCTTTTTTTTAATTGATTATCTAGCTCAATGGTGGTACATACTAATAAAAATAGTTTTGATTAAACTCTTCCTTATGGTTATTAATGATTAATTCTGATGGTAGATGGAACGAAAGATGAGGATTGATAATATGATTTTGTGAGTAAAAAACGTTTACCGAATTAATAACAATGAATATTCTTGCTTGGATTGTTTTAGGTCTAATTGCTGGTGCGATCGCTAAGGCTATCTATCCCGGTCATCAAGGTGGCGGTATTCTGGGAACAATCTTACTAGGAATCATCGGTGCTTTTGTTGGCGGTAGCTTAGGCGTATTCTTCAGTACAGGAACATTAACTTTAGCAGCCACTACTCTTAGTATTCCTGGTATTGCGCTAGCAGTTCTTGGTGCGATTGTTGCAGTTTTCCTGTGGAACTTAATAACCCGTCGCAGCGCTGTATAAAAGCAAAAGTGCAGATAAGAAGTGAGGGGAACTTAGAAAATTCATTTAACTATTGTCAATTAAATCCAAAAAATAGCGCCAGCCTGTGATTAAGGTGGCGCTATTTTTTGGATTATTGATAAATAAAATAATCAAGACGTTGCATAGTGATATCTACGACTAGTTACGCCTACGCACTAATTCATATTTATATTCTGGAACGCCTAGCTTTGTGAAAGACCCGAAACTTGACATATTCAAGATTACCCCTAGTGTAATTTTGAGTACCGATGCTGGAACTCCGGCGCAGACGAGGTATTCTTTTTCATTAATTTTCTTAGAATCTGTTAAGGTGCGTTATGGACATTAGTCCATAACGCACCGACAATCAAGATGGTGCGTTAGCCTACGGCATAACCCACATTACAGCTTTATTCCGCAGGTTGGCGATCGCTAATTGTGGATTAATTTCATCCGAGTAGGGACGTTGTTTAGTTTACAGCAGTACTGACTAAACCATTGTGCCTGAGTAAAGCGATCGTACTCGGTTCACGACCCCGGAAAGTTTTAAACACCTCCATTGGATGCTGACCACCACCAAGTGCCAGCACTGTATCTCGATAACGCCGACCTGTAGCTTTTATAGCCTCTTCATCTTCTAGCCCCGCTTCTTCAAAAGCGGCAAAAGCATCAGCACTTAGTACCTCGGCCCATTTGTAACTGTAATAGCCTGCTGCATAACCACCCTCAAAAATATGTCCAAAAGCACATAAAATAGAATCTTCTGGAAGTGGCGGTAAAACAGTAGTAGTCTTGGCTATGCGATGACGCACATCTGAGGGAGTTTCATTACTACCAGGGCGATAGCGATAGTGTAATTCTAAATCAAGACTGCTCAGGTGGATCTGCCGCAACGTGGCAGATCCACTCATATAATTACGCGCCGCTAGCAGCTTTTGATAATAATGCTCCGGTAGGACTTCACCAGTTTCGTAATGCTTCGCCATTCCAAAGAAAGTGGTTCGCTCATAACACCAGTTTTCCATAAACTGACTAGGTAGTTCCACTGCATCCCACTCCACATTATTGATGCCTGCGGCTCCGGTATAGTCAACCTTAGTGAGCATGTGGTGTAATCCATGACCAAACTCGTGGAACAAAGTCTCTACTTCATAGAAAGTCATTAAACTGGGTTTACCATCTACGGGAGGACTTTGATTACATACCAAATAAGCTACAGGTAAGCGGATGGCAGTAACACCATTTTCAGTGATTTTGGCTCGATTGATGCACACATCCATCCAAGCACCACCGCGTTTCTCTGCTGGACGGCTGTAAGGGTCTAAGTAGAAGTAGGCTATGGGAGAACCAGTTTCGTCAGCAATTTGGAAATAACGGACATCTTCATGCCATACTGGCGCTTGACCATCGGCAGAGGTGACAGTAACGCCAAACAGCCGCTTAACTAGTCCAAATAAGCCGTCTAACACTTGGGGAAGAGGAAAGTAGGGACGCAATTCTTCAGAGGTAAAGGCGAATTTTGCTTCTCGTTGGCGTTCTGCCCAAAAGCTGATATCCCAGTGTTTTAAATCCTCAGCTTCTGCTGCTCCCTGTGCTGCTGCAAAAGCTTTGAGTTCTGCCAAGTCTTTGACAGCAGCATCATAACTAGCGCGGCGTAGTTCTTCTAATAGGGCGTTGACTGCCTCAACGTTAGGAGCCATTTTACTAGCTAGGCTCAATTGGGCAAAACTTTTAAAGCCTAGTATATCTGCGAGTTCTTGGCGCAACTTCAAAATGCGCTCAATTAAGGAGTTGTTATCCAAATCCCCACTAGAAGCGCGGGTGATATGAGCTTTATAGAGCTTTTCGCGCAAATCTCGACGGGTACTGTGCTGCATGAAAGGGCCATAGCTGGGGAAATCTAAAGTAATCCGCCAGGGGCCATTTTCTGGTGTGGCATTGCTTTCGCCAGCTGCACGAGCCGCTTGGGCCGCTAAACTCACTAAGCTTGGTGGTAAACCGTCAATTTCCGCTTGTGTTGTTAGGGTTAAGCTGAAGGCTTTAGTGGCATCAAGTACATGGTTAGAGAATTTGGTAGAAAGTTCTGCTAACTCCATTTGTATGGCGTTGAAACGCTCTCTTGCCTCTCCTTCTAAGCCAACACCAGAAAGTTCTGCATCTCGAATAGCGGCTTCTACAATGCGCTGTTGAGCTAATTCTAAAGTTGCCCAACTATCACTGCTACGAAGTGCCTTAAAGGCATTATAGATAGGTTTGCTTTGACCAAGCTTGTTGATAAATTGTACAACTAGTGGCTGTACGATTTCATGAGCTTCGCGCAGTTCTGGGCTATTTTTAACACCCATTAAATGATTCACCACCCCCCAACTCCAGGTAAGCCGTTCTGTCAGCTTTTCTAAGGGTTCTACTAAACCACTCCAAGTAGGCTGTACATTAGCCTCCAAGGTGGCAAGCTGCTGATCAAGTTCTGCCAGCAACTCATTGAAGGCTGGTACTACTCGTTCTGGTTTAATCTCTGCAAAGGGAGGTAAACCAGTGCCTTGAAGTAGGGGATTGTCGGAAATAATGGTACTTACACTCATGGTTTTGTGTGAACTGCGAACGAATAAAAATCAACAATGATTTTGATTTATATATCTTCTAATGTAGCGATCGCAGCGCTAGTTAGTCTTGCCATTATGACAAAAAGGCGAAAAAAGCGAGAATTCCTCACAAAAATATCCCGATACAGCAATTTTGTTTAGTTTGTGAACAATATCTGACGGCGTGACAGTTCCAGAAATATCAAAGCGATCGCCCGCAGACTGCATTCACCTACCTCAACCTTACCAAAGGCGATGCCTATGGCGGGCTAAGCCTACACAAAAATGCATGATTAATGTACTATGTCAAACAGGTAGCGCCTCCGCCAGCATGGGCGTTATCCTGAAAGCGCAGTTTCAACCCAAGAATCCCACACTTTCAAGGCGTGGGAGTGTCAAATTAACTTAATGCGATCGAGCATCCTTGCCGAACCGAAAAGGTAGGCTGTATATTTATGATTTTATTTGGCAACTCATCTTTTTACTCGTAAAATCGAAAACAAGATCAAGGTAAGTAGAAAAGAGTCCCTAAATTAATGAATACGTTAATCAGTCAGGGTGGAAGAGCTATCACTAAATTTCAGGTGGTAGACCGGATAAATGATATTGTTTGGCAAGCTCACCAAGGCAGCGTTGCTGCGATTATTCAACTATTGAACGAAAAGCTAGCCAAGTCTGGTGTCAGAACTAGAGCCATATTTTCTGATGGTGTCTTACAACTTCTGTGCGAAGCGGCTAGGATAGAGCAACTTGAGCAATCTCCCCTCGTAGAACAAATCCAGCAAATTCTTGATTCCATCGCCCCGCGTTACATTCGGCGAGTCAATATCAACAGTCGGATTGTTCGGGAACAACAATTACTGTGGTTAAAGGAAATAGATAGCGATCGCGACAACCAATTGCTCTGGTCACAGGAAATTACGTTAATTCAGCCTAATCTTGTAAAGCAATTAATTGCAGATTTCACAGAAGCTCAAGCTGAACTAGGAAAGCCAAATTTTCCTAGACCTCAAGTCTCTCGTCCTTTAGTACTTATTAACAAAGAAAAACACAAAAATAAGCCTAAAGCCAAGATATTAGCTATGACTGGTTTATGCTCACTGTTGTTGCTTAGTTGGGTTGTTTATGCCCAGTTAGGTAATAATCTGAGCAACCTAATGCAATTACAAACTTCTAAATCTATAACTCCAGAAAATACGAGCGATGGGAAAGTTCAAACACCACTTAGTCCTGCTAAGAATAACCTTTCTGACCCGTCTGATGACCAATTTGCCACAGCCGTGCGAATTGCTAACCAAGCTTCTGCATCTGGTAAAATAGCCACAGTCTCAACTCAGTGGTTAGAGATAGCTGCTAAGTGGCAACGGGCTTCAGATTTAATGAGTAAGGTGCCACAAAAACACAGCCGTTATCAGGAAGCTAAGATTCGTACTCAACTTTATAAGAAATACAGTGAGGCGGCACAGAAAGAAGCAGATAAGAGTAAATCTTAGTTTTTTGTTATGAGAAAACTTCGATTACTGAGCGGGCACAATTCAGTAAACATCTATTATCACATATTGTATACATCATGACTGGTAGCTCAGAATTTCGATTTTTGTACCAAATACTGTTGGGGATAATTAGAAAAAAATCGACCTTATTGACAACACAATAAGGTCGATTTAATCAGCTGATTGATTCGTGGAGTCAATCTAAAATACAAAATCTGTATGGACCTTAACTCAGGAGTTCTCCTGTTTCTTGCAGGGAGTGCAAGCGGCGATAAATCCCCTCGTGACGCAAGAGTTCATCGTGGCTACCCACTTCTACAATCTTTCCTTGCTCAAGAACCACAATTTTATCGGCTTCTCGCACTGTACTTAAACGGTGGGCAATAACAATGGTGGTGCAAGTGCCTTGAATCGATCGCATCGCTAGCTGAATTGAACGCTCAGACTCATAATCTAAACTAGAGGTGGCTTCGTCAAAAATCAGTACGTCTGGTTCCACTAACAACGCCCTAGCAATTCCTAACCGTTGTCTTTGTCCTCCAGATAGCCTGACACCTCGTTCTCCCACGACGGTGTAATAACCTTGAGGTAAGTGCTGCACTACTTCATCGACTCTGGCAATTCTACAGGCTTGTTGAACCTGCTCCAAACTAGCATTTGGTCTGCCGTAGGTGAGATTATCCAATATAGTACCGTTGAAAATGTCTACTTCTTGGTGAACGATCGCTAGCCTTCGTCTATACTTACCCACATCCAAAGTGCGAATATCTTGACCATCAATCAGAATTTGACCTTCTTGAGGTTCAAAATATCGCAACAGCAATTTCACTAAAGTAGACTTACCAGAACCGGAACGCCCCACTAATGCCACTGTTTGGTATGGCTCAATCAACAAGTTAATATCTTGCAAAACTTGACGCTTGGTATCATATCCAAAACTAAGGTGCGACAACTCAACTTTTCCAGTAAATTTATAAGGTGATTCTGTCTGGTTACTCTCTTCTAAAAGACTTGCTGAATCAGATGCAGTTGACTCTTGCAGAAATTCGTGAAACCGCAGCATGGGAGAATAACGACGGGCAAAAACTTCTGCCAAGTTACTAATAGGTTCTAATTCGGCATAAGCCATGCTAGAAAGAGTTAAAGTCATGACGAAGTGACCGAGAGAAATTCTCCCATTTACTGTTGCTGCTAAAGTCAAACCCAAAATTGTAAACACACAAAACTGAATCACGGTTCTTTGCCAAGTACCCAGTTTTGTATAACCTTGGTGGATGCGATAATCAAGCACCAAGAATTCACGATTTAAACGTTGCTTTTGCCGCTTCAGTTCCCTAGCTTCTGTAGCAAATGCTTTCACCGTTTTGATATTGGTGATTAATTCAGAAGTGCGGCTTTCTGTGTCCTCTCCATATTTATCCAGACGAGTTTCGTACCTAATTAGCTGTTGTAAACCCTTCAAGCTGAAGCTGAGAATAATTACAAAGGAAATTAGATATAAAATTGCAATCCGCCACTCAATGAACAAGATAAACACAAAAATCCCCAGCACACGAGCCAGTTTAGGAATCAACTGTCCGGCAACTTCAGGGTAACTAAAAGTGTGGTTAGAAATACCTCTAGCTACTCTTCCAGCAATGCGTCCAGGGTTATTCTCATCATAAAATTCTAGTGGGAGGGTAAGAACTTTAGCGATCGCTGTTTCGTTTTTTTCTCGACGCGACCTGAAGGCTATATCCCAATGAAACCAATTGCTTAACCAGGGTTGTGTGGGCGCTCTGACTACCGTAACAACGAAAATTAAACCCAGTAATACACCCAGAGATAGAGTTTTATTAACTGGGTAATTGGTAATGTCTGAAAAAATTGCGATCGCACTTTGAAGTGGTTTATCCAAAGGTTGATTAGACAAAACGTTTAAAATCTGCCCGATCGCGTAAGGGACAACCAAATCAATAACTTCGTAAATGCTAGATGTTGTAATACTGAAAACAGTTAGCTTCCAGTAAGGGCGAAAGTAATTGACGATATCTTGAAATTTTGCCATGATGCACACCGTCCAAGAGCGCGATCGTAAACTTGGAATTTATATACTACAAATGTATTACATAGTAGTCAAGGGCTATAGGTTTAAATCACTCCTTTGGAGTAGTAGGCATTTGTGCAGGGATAAATTCTAGGCGATAGCGATAGAGAGCAACTGGTCGAGAACCAGCTTTAAAGTAATCTGGATCTTGGGGTGAAAGATAGACAGCAGTAACTTGATCTGCCTCAATTGCCGGATTAGCTGTTGAAAGTTTATGATAAGCGGTGGTAGATTCTACAGAGTTTAAATAAGGGCGTGAACCGCCTTTGAATAGTTGTTGAAACACTTCTGTAGTAATGAATTTGTCATCAGGGGTAATTTCTGTAGCCCGTGCAGTCACAATGGAAACTAGTTGGCGACTGCTACGCAAGAACGTAATCTGACGATTAGGTGAATCTGGATCAACTTTGACTAATAACACAGCTTCATCCCCTAAATAAGCTCTTGCCAAATTCAAGCTATTAAACGCTCTATCTGCTACTAAAATTGGGGATTTTTTCTTTATCTGAGGTAATATCTTTAACCTAGTAATAGATGGTTGCTCTTTGACAAATCTTACTACAAAACTCACAGGCTGATTTAATTGTCGGCGATTACCTTCAAATCCTGGAGTTACGATTTCTGGTGCTAAAGGTGCAGCTAAATCTACCAAAGTACTTGTAACTTGCCAAGAACCAGCCATCCATTCAGGGTAAACCAAATCACCTGAAGCCGATTGTACGGAAGTTAATTTTTCCCATTGGGGAAAATTTGCTAACCGTTCAGATAACTCTCCTGCAAGAGCATCGCCACCCCGCAAAAAGAATAAAAGCAGCAAGCAAAAACTCCAAATCGCCTTTATTGTAAGCATTAGCAGTTTTGTATTTAACCTTTATTATTTATCGATTAAAAATTAAGTAAGTTTGTGTAAAAAATTAAAATTTCGTAGTAAAATATTTGACCTTACAATTCCAAACTATGGTTATAGTATGACATTGGCACTAGGTATGATTGAAGTTTATGGCGTTCCCACAGCAGTGGAAGTGGGAGATGCTATGTGTAAAGCTGCTCGTGTAACCCTTGTTGGTTATGAAAATACTGATTTGGGACGAATTACCGTGTTAATTCGGGGGGTTGTGGGCGAGGTAAATGTGGCGGTGACAACAGGACTAAAGGCGGTGCTGCGAGTTAACGGCGGCGAGGTGATTTCTTATCATATTATTCCCCGCCCTCACGAAAATTTAGAATATGTTTTACCGATTCATCACAGCGTTAATGTGGAGCAGTTCGGTGCAGATATCCGATTTCCTGCACCCCTATCGGTTTAGCTTTAAATTTCTGCTGGTAAAGGCTGCCAAACTTCACTATACTTCTCTTTTAGAGTTTGCCAAGCTTCCACCTGTCCGGGTTCATATTCGCCAGGTTTACCCCATTGCAAAAACAGGCTTAAGGCAGGTTCTTGTTTATCATCTAAAAACCGGATAGCATAGGTTGTAAAATTCCCCCTCTTCGCTTCACCTGTTTCAAATTTCACCTGAATGATTTTGTCCATATTCAAGTGAAATTCAAAGCCTTCAGTATGCATATTTGCGTACTTTCCTTTAGGCAATTCTGCATAAAATAACTTTTCTATTTTGCCTCGTGCTTCTAATACAGCAGCGCTGCTAGTAACAATTAAACGCAAAGTTCCTAAAGTCTCACAATCTGCTAAAAATTCTTTCAAAGTTGTGGTCATTTGTCATTTGTCCTTTGTCATTTGTTATTTGTCGTTAGTTAAACGATGAGTCCTAAATAATGCCCTATGCCCAATTCCCAATTCCCAATCCCTATTTTTCGTATTGTTCATAAGCAGCAACAA
This sequence comes from uncultured Nostoc sp., assembly GCF_964245445.1. Classification (GTDB taxonomy): domain Bacteria; phylum Cyanobacteriota; class Cyanobacteriia; order Cyanobacteriales; family Nostocaceae; genus Nostoc. Next base: position 8,085 of record NZ_CAXTNE010000001.1, on the reverse strand, counting down.
TGCGCTGAACTAAAGGATGGCGCACAACATCTTTTTGAGTAAATTCGCAAAAGGCAATGCCTTCAACGTGTTTTAAAATTTGTAAAGCTACTCCTAAACCCGATTGTTGGTGAAGTGGTAAATCAGTTTGTGTCATGTCGCCTGTAATCACCATCCGAGAACGGAAACCCAAACGAGTCAAAACCATTTTCATCTGGGCGGGTGTAGTATTTTGAGCTTCATCCACAATTACAAAGGCGTTATTGAGGGTGCGTCCCCGCATATAAGCGAGTGGTGCGACTTCAATTACACCGCGTTCCATTAAGCTGGGTACTTTTTCTGGGTCGATAAATTCATAAATAGCATCGTAAAGTGGGCGAAGATAGGGATTAACTTTCTGCTGTAAGTCTCCAGGCAAAAAACCAAGTTTTTCACCAGCTTCGACGGCAGGGCGAGTTAAGATGAGCTTTTCAAACTCGTTAGCAAGAAGTGCTTGCACGGCGACAACAACAGCGAGATAAGTCTTACCAGTACCAGCAGGCCCAATACCAAAGGTGAGATCGCGTCTACGGAGTGCATCAATATATTGACGCTGGCGGAAGGTTTTGGCACGGACTTCTTCGCCCCGGCGACTTTTTGCGAGGACATTTCGCTGTAAATCTTGCAGTTCCCCTTGCTGATCGCTATCTATGGCTTGACAAGCTGTTAAAATATCGGCACTGGAAATGGTATTGCCTTTAATCCAAAGGTCTTCAAGCGATCGCACTAATCGAGAAGCCAGATCAATTTGCCCTTCGGTACCAGAAATCACTAATTCCTGTCCACGTAGCACTAAAGTGGCTCCTGTTTGCCGAGATAGCATTTTGAGATTTTCTTCTCCATCTCCCCCAAGAGCGATCACACTGGGAATATTGGGCAGCTGAATTGTTAAGGCACCTGCCATAGTATTTCTTAATTGGTGAGGATCTGTGTTTGACAAAGGTTAATGTTTTTTCGCCCTTAGCGAAATTACGCTTTTATTATTTACATTTTGGAAAAATTTTTGCAACAAATAAATCGGCAGTAGGGGCATACAGTTGTACGCCCCTACTGGTCAAAAAGGGGAAAAGGGACAGGGGGCAAGGAGCTGGGGGAATCCCCATACATGAATAGAGGGCTGCTGAAAGTAAGGATGTATTATTTCTCGTGTTACACACCTCGAAATAAATACTTTCACTTTTAGGCATACATAAATAAATTTAGTTGCTCTCTAACCCTTGTGGCAGGGTAATTCCAGTATCTTTCGCGCTGTCCCCTGCCCCCCTGCCTCTTCGGTGAAGAGTTCAAATAAAGATCCAAAAATCTTTTTGCAACTTTCCATCTTTACAAAAATTCTGAGCGGAGGTAACCACAACCGCTCAGACTTGCTCTCTAGTTTGAAACTAGCGGAGGCGGGGTTTAACAATAGGTTTAGGCCCATCATTTCCACGCGGTTCTCTCCTAGTCGGCGGTGGCGATCGCTCTTCTGTCTCTTCATCAAAAGACATACCTTCGCGGCCCGGCGTAGTGCTGCCGTAGATATCCAGATATACTGATTGCCCAGTAGCGGCTGCGGCTGCGGCAATTACTGTACGAATCGCCTGAATATTGCGTCCCCCTCGACCAAACACTTTCCCTTTATCCGTGCTTTCAAAGGCGATGCGAATCCAAGCCCGGTTGAGGGCCTGAGAAATTTCACAATCGACGCTTAAAGTCTCTGGAGATTCCAAAAACGGCTGCACTAAAAACCGAACCAGCCCAACGTAGTTGGGATTAGTTGTTGGGGACATTGTTCCCGAATTATGATGCGGCTGTAGCTGTGGCACTGACCTGTTCAAAAACATTGGCTTTTACTAAAATGCGACGGACGGTGTCAGTGGGTTGAGCGCCTTGTTGTAGTCGCTTGACGATGCCGGGAACGTCTAGTCGCACTTCATCGGTTCTAGGGTTGTAGAATCCCAACTCTTCTAGGGGACGACCATCGCGGCGAGCGAGGTTGTTAATGGCGACAATGCGGTAACTTGCTTCCCGCTTTTTACCGTATCGCTTCAAGCGCAGTTTGATCATGGTTAAAGAATCATTCTCCTAATTGGTAAGTATGCCGAAATGCTAATTTTAGCACTCGTCTAGCATTTGGTGCTATTAGTCATTAGTCATTAGTCATTTGTCATTAGCAAATTATCAATGCCCAATAACTAAAGATTACCGAAGCCTTTCTTCTTTTTATCTTTAGTTTTTTTCTTTTTCGTGCCTGTGGCATCACCGCCATAACCCCGCCATCCGGGGGCTGGGGGACGATTGCCTGCGCCTGCGAAGGCGTTGCCCATGCCGCCACCGCCGAACATTCCCGGCATTCCAGGGAAGCCACCTTGACTCATTTGCTGCATGAGCGATCGCATTTTTTGGAAATCACCCACCAGTTTAGTCACATCTGACTCTCTATAGCCGGAGCCAGCAGCAATCCGCCGCCGCCGACTGGGAGAACTGGCTAATAAATCGGGGTCGTGGCGTTCTTGGCGAGTCATGGAGTTAATCATCGCCTCACAGCGTTTCAGCTGGGTTTCTCCCTGCTTAAGCTGATCGTCTGAGAGCTTGTTCATCCCTGGAATCATCTTGATGAAGCCTCCCAGAGAACCCATGTTCTTTAGCATCCGCAGCTGCTTGAGAAAGTCAGTAAAGTCAAACTTCGCTGACAAGATTTTCTCTTGCATTTTCTCAGCGTCTGCTAAGTCAAACTCTTCCTGGGCTTTTTCTACCAGGGTGAGAACATCGCCCATCCCCAAAATCCGGGATGCCATGCGATCGGGATAAAACGGTTGCAGTGCCTCGACTTTCTCACCCACGCCCACAAATTTAATTGGCGCTCCCGAAATCTTTCGCACTGACAGCGCTGCACCACCACGGCTATCACCATCCATCTTGGTGAGAATCGCCCCAGTAATTCCTATCTGTTCATGGAAGGTGCGGGTTAGATTAGCTGCCTCTTGACCAGTCATTGCGTCCACCACCAACAGAGTTTCATGGGGTTGGACAGTTGCTTTGATGCGCGCTAATTCCGCCATCATATCTTCGTCAATTTGCAGGCGACCAGCAGTATCAATAATTACTGTACTTACACCTTCTGCCTTAGCGCGTTCTACACCCTGTCGGGCAATTTCTACGGGATCTGCATCGCTTCCTAGTTCAAATACTGGTACGTCAATTTGCTTACCCAACGTTACCAGCTGGTCGATCGCTGCTGGGCGATATACGTCTGTCGCCACCAACAAGCAGCTACGATCTAATTTTCTCAAATGTAAGGCTAACTTAGCGGTAGCTGTGGTTTTACCAGTACCTTGCAACCCAGCCATTAACACAATAGTAGGCTGTTCCTGGGCTTCTGCGATGGGAACATTTTCTTCTCCCATCACCTGCACCAATTCATCGTGAACAATTTTGATGAACTGTTGATCGGGTCGCACGCCAGTAATCACCTCGGCTCCCTGTGCCTTGGCTTCGACTTCGCTAATAAAATCTTTGACTACCTGGAGATTGACATCTGCCTCCAACAAGGCGCGGCGCACTTCGCGCAATGCATCTTGAATGTTGGATTGAGAAATTTTGTCCTGTCCCCGCAGTTTTTTCCAGGCGGCTTCTAAACGGTCAGATAGAGCATCAAACATAATGTAATTACAGGTAGTTCGCCAATGGGGAATTCTAAACCGCCGATGAATGCGATTCTGAATTTCCGCTAAAGTTTAAACGTGCTATTTACCAGCTTAGTATTTTTCACCCCGACTGTAGCAACCAGATACCTACCTTTATGGAAGATTGAGCTTAAAGTACAATGAGGGCAAGAAGGGCTATTGTACAGCGAGAACCTACATCACATATCGCTATGACTAGCAACACACTGCTTCAACCCACAGAAATCATCCACCTTTCGGGTATCAGTTGGCAAACTTATGAAAACTTGCTAAGTGAACTTAGTGCTAGTCGCCGCCTCCGGCTTACTTACAATCGAGGTACTCTAGAAATCATGGTTCCTTCACCTGAACATGAAACTTATAAAAAAATTGTGGGTCGATTTGTCGAAACTTTAGCGGAAGAACTAGAAGTTAGGATTCAGCCCCTTGGTTCTACTACTTTCAAACGTCCAGAGCTGAGTGGTACAGAACCAGATGAATGCTTTTACATTAAAAATGTCAAGTTTATTAAGGGCAAAAAAAGAATTAATTTGCAACAAGATCCGCCGCTAGATTTGGTAGTGGAAATTGATATTACCAGCAGTTCCAAAAATCGTTTTCAAGTCTATGCTGATATGGGTGTACCAGAAATTTGGCGTTATGACGGCACTATTTTTAGTATAAATATCTTCCGAGATGACGAATATATAGCTGTTGACCAAAGTTTAGCGTTTCCTAATTTGCCTCTAACAGAAATTGCTGATTTTTTACACCAGGTTGAAGAAAAAGATTATGTTAGAGTTTGTGAGTGATTTTCGCAACTGGGTTAAAAGGAAAATTGATTGAAATTAATGAGTTAAATTTAATTAACAATTACAATAAAATCAGAAATATATATCTGTTGAACGGAGTTTAGTATTTCTCAATCTGCCATTAACAGATATTTATCATTTTTTAGAGCAAGGGGAAGAAAAAGATTATTTGGAATTGGTTAAATAATTTCGCCAATGGATTAAAAGTCAAATTTAATATCAAAATAATGATGTCGGGTTGAATGGCGATCGCATTCTTGAGTTAATCTACAGCGAAGCAGCTAAAATTTGGAGCAGTGGCAGCTTTGGCAGAATACGAGCAGTTTGGCTGTTTTGGAGTCCCAACCTGGGTAGTGGAAGGCGGAAGGTTTTAGGGTAATGATCGTGTTGATTGGGTTACTGAAAAGATAAAACAATTATGTAATATTACCGTGACCAAAACAGTAGTGAGTGCTGAATAAAAAAGTGATATTTTTTAGGTAAACGGGTAAAAATTATCACTTTGCCTCGTTGTTTTGTCCTGGTCTAAGACCTTGACTTTAGCCACTGATTTTGTAGCTTAAAGTATAGAGAAAATGAAATACCTTCTTTTGGTATTCCCTTCTTGATTTTTCAGATCACAGACAGTATGAAACTAGATTGCCAATATTGTGGGGTCATACATATAGTAGAATTCAGAATTCTGGCTCCTGACTCCTAACTCCTGAATTTTTTTTATTAAAAATTGATGTAATCACCCTTTTATAATTAAGTTGCTGCTGGTTTTGAGAGATGTTGATAAAAGCGGACAACTTTTTGCACATACTCAGCAGTGAAACCTTTGTTGCAGCCTGTATAGCTACCAGTCATCCACCAACAAGCTGCGCCACGCACAGATGCAATCTCATTATTGTTGGTGGCACGGAATTGATTGGTTAACTCACGGCGGGTAATGCAGGATACAACTTGGCGAGCGATCGCAGGGCTATTTTCAAACTGCGTCGGTGTCAGTTCTCGTTTGAGACAAGTTTTTGACCAGCCTTTAAGGGTTTCTGGTTTAACTTGCCATTCGCTGTAAAGTCCATCGTTGGGATTTTTTGTCTGCGGTGCAGCTTGTCGCAATGCTTCTACCATCGCCGCAATTTGGGTATCAGAAACCGGCTGCTGTGCTTGAGCTAATAATGGCAATAATCCGAAGGTGACAATAACTCCGTTGAGTAGTAATTCTATAGAGGTTTTTCTCATGAATTTGGAATTCTTTTAGATATCATGAGGTATCATATTATATTTTTATCTATGGGAATAGCCAAACGGAATGACTGGAAAACAGAACCTATGCCTTCTGCCTCCACAAATATAACGGTAGAAAAACTTTACTCACAGGAAGAATTCGATAGAATTGCTGCTGGAGTAATTCCAGAGCAGATGGAAGATAAATGGTTCATTTTCTATGAGGCTCCTTGGCTATACTTGCATCGTAGTTGGACTGGTTTTTGCATTTTCAAAGTACGTTTTGAGATAGTTGGAGAAAGCGTAAAGATTGCTGAAGTATATGTAAATCGAGATCCAGCACAACAGCTTAACACCGACCATGAGCGCGATGCCTCTTTGTTAGAAATCTTGCTGGATTCACGAGCTAAACGTGATGTACGAAATCAAACGCTCGGCTACATCAAAGGTGAATCCAGTAATTGAGCATCCTTTGTGGATGCCTGTCAGTATAAACTCAGGCATTGACTAAATTTTCTATAGTATCGGCATCATTTGGTAATGCGGCTGTTAAAACTTCGCTACCTTCTGCGGTAACTAAAACATCATCTTCAATGCGGATTCCGCGCACATCGGCAAATTCAGATAAACGCTGCCAATTCACTACATTTTGATATTTTGAGCGAACATTGGCATCATTTAAAATTGCTGGTACTTGATAAAAACCAGGTTCAATTGTGACTAACATTCCTGGATGCAAAGAACGATTTAAACGGAGGTAGCTTAAGCCAAAGCGATCGCTCCTAGAACGTCCCTCTTCATACCCTGCTAAATCACCCAAATCTTCCATATCATGAACATCTAAACCCAGTAAATGGCCGATACCATGAGGGAAAAAAAGCGCATGGGCATCCATTTCTACTAAGTCTTCAGGGTTTCCTTGGAAAATGCCTAACTCTACTAAACCTTCAGCTATAACCGTAGCGGCTAACAAATGAATCTTCCCATACTCTGCACCAGGGTGTATTTTGGCAATGCAAGCATCATGGGCTGCTAATACGACATTATAAATATCTCTTTGGGTAGATGAGAACTTACCAGAAACTGGCCAAGTGCGAGTGACATCACCTGCCCAACCCATCTCAGTTTCAGCACCGACATCGGCAAGTAATAAGTCACCTGGTTGTAGGGGATGGTGATATTGTTCGTTATGCAAAACTTCACCGTGAACGGTGACAATACTATTGTAGGAAGTTGTCATATTGTGGGCAATAATTACCCCTTCCATCGCTGCACGAACTTCTGCTTCTAGCTTGGCTTTAGGTGTTGCTGCCATCCCAACTTTGTGCGCCTCAACAGTGACAGCCGCAGCTTTTCGCAACTGGGTTAATGCAGCTTCATCGTGAGTGAGGCGGAGAGAAACGATTGCCTTAGCTAACTCCAAGTCAATTCCTTGGGGAGGACTTTGTGGTAAAACCCATCTATTTAATAGCTGCGATTGTTGCGTCCAAGTAGCTGCATTTTGTACAGCAAGTGTGGCGGCATCTTCTACCCAAGACTCTAATTCTGCCATTGGTCGACCTACATCCGCCCCAATTTTCTGAGCTATTTCCTCGCGCGTTGGCATTTCTCCATGCCAAAGGGCGCTGCTGGGTGATGGATCGTCTATAAATAGTTCTAGTTTGCCACCTTCTAAACGAATTGCTGCATTTGATAATGGCAGTCCAGCAAAATAGAGGAAATGACTGCTAGCGCGAAACGGAAAGGGATTTGCTGGAAAGTTGCGCGGACTGTTACTACCTGACCACAGAATTACTGGAAAATCAATGAGGTTGGCTAGTTGTTGCCGTCGGTGGCGTAAAGTATCGATTAGGGAAGTAGAAGTTTGTTGGATCAGCATAAATAGAAACTCAAAAAGAAGGGTAAAGGTTATAGCTTTGCCTTTATTTAGTCGTTATCGTCATTGTCTTTATCATCCTTGCGATCGCCATCTTTAGCGTCGTCATCTTCGTCGTTCTGCTTTACCTGGTTAGGCTTTTCGTTAGGTTGTACGACTGGTTTTTGTTGCTCAGTTGGAGCAGATGGCTGCGGTACCTCAACAACACAACTAACTAATCCTCTAGAAATTAGCGCTAAGTTGACAGCAGCAAAGATGCTTCTGAGAATTTTTATGGTCATGTTTCCGTTTTGCTTTGACATTGACCCCAGTTTTTAGAGATTGTATTCCTAATTTATCAGGTACTGTATATGGCGGTTCTCATTTGGATGTAACACGCGCTTTGCTAGCACAACTGTGCTACCCTACAAATGATGCACCGCCTCATAATAATGGTAAATAAAGGCATAAATATCTAATGCACTCCTTATAAATACAGCAGATTGCAGGTAGATAGAGTACACTAAACGCTAGTGCATCAACCGGG